>NZ_AP031573.1:2211183-2527066 GCF_041154745.1 Flavobacterium sp. CFS9
AAAGAGCGCATCTATCAGTCCATTTTAAATAATATTGATACAGCTACTTTAATTCTCGAGAAAGAAGGCGAGGACTGGAATCTTTTTTTAATGAACAACTGCTTTTCAAACTTATTCAAAGTGCCAAAAGTAAGCCAATGGAAGTATCTTAAAAACTATTTGCCTTCTCTTTGTGAGGAAATCGAAAAGACTGATTTTACAGAATTGAAATCGGCTATTTCTATCAAAATTGAAGATCAGGACTTACAGACTTTTGTGCTTCAGACTTCGCATACGAAAATGTATGACAAAGAGTATTTTATTATTCTGTTGGACAGTATTCAGCGTGTCATTGAGAAAAAAGAAAAGGAAGCCTGGATCAATCTGATGAAGATTATTTCGCATGAGTTAATGAATTCGTTAACACCTATCCGTGCACTCTCGCAAAATTTACTGCAAATAGTGGATCAGGAGGAATTAGAAGAGGATGATTTTGAAGATATTAAAAGCAGTATTTCGACGATTATCAATCGAAGCGATCACTTGCAGGTTTTTGTGGAAAATTATCGAAAACTGGCCATGTTGCCCACTCCGACTAAAAAAATGACTCCTATAAATGTTCTTTTTGAAGACTGTCTTCGGGTAATGAGTCCAATTTTAAAGACGGAAAATATCGAATTGGTAAACGAAATTAATAGTTCAAGATCGATTTTAATTGATAAAAGTCAGATGGAACAGGTAATTATTAATTTGATTACTAACAGTATTTATGCTTTGAAAGAAAAGAGCGAAAAGAAGATGTTCTTGTCATCGTATACTGAAAACAATCGTTTTTTTATTACCATTTCGGATAACGGAAAAGGAATTGATACCGAGATCAGAGATAAAGTTTTTCTGCCGTTTTTCACCACCAGAAAAGACGGTGCCGGAATTGGGCTAACGCTTTCTAAAAATATCATTGAAGCGCACGGAGGCTATTTGAGTTACCAAACCGATGAAGACAAGACCAGCTTTGTAATTTGTCTGATTTGATTAAAACATCAAAAAGCAAAATAGCCTTTAGAGGTGTTATAGGCGACCCTTGCGCTTCCCTTGCGTCCTTTGCTGTTAAATAAAAACTTTAAAGCTCGATTTCAGGCTGCCAGAAGTGTTTTTCAAAATCTATAATCTGATTGTCTACGACTTTAATGCCTTCGCTTTCGAGTAACTGTTGCATTAAATTGGTTCCGTCAAAATGGTGTTTTCCGGTGAGAAGCCCTTTTCTGTTTACCACACGATGCGCGGGAACATCATCCATCTTGTGACAGGCGTTCATGGCCCAGCCTACCATTCGGGCAGAGCGCGCTGTTCCTAAAGCTTTGGCAATTGCGCCATAAGAAGTTACTTTTCCGTACGGAATTTGTCTGGCAATCGCATATACTCTTTCAAAAAAATTATCTTCAGCCATAGATTCGTTTTTGTAACAGATTAAAATGATTAAAGGGATTTTTTGGTTCACTTCATTGGTAAATCTGCATGAAAATTATAGTGTTTTCATCCTGATAAAAGTAATCATTTTGAAATCTTGTAGTTGT
Organism: Flavobacterium sp. CFS9; assembly: GCF_041154745.1. Classification (NCBI taxonomy): domain Bacteria; kingdom Pseudomonadati; phylum Bacteroidota; class Flavobacteriia; order Flavobacteriales; family Flavobacteriaceae; genus Flavobacterium; species Flavobacterium sp. CFS9. Next base: position 2,212,737 of record NZ_AP031573.1, read on the forward strand.
AATAAGAAGAAATCTTTTTTAATCCGGGTAATCTGTGGCTATTATTTTATTAGCTGAAATAGTAAGTCAAAATATTAAAAAGCGTGAGTACAGCAATTAATCCGGTGATGCTTCCAATAATGGTATTCATGTTTCGCATCATATAATCTGTTTTTTTCTCAATCCTTCCAAAGAAAGCAATATAACTGTATAAAGCCATAAAAGAACCCAAGACAGAACCTAAAACAAAAGTAAAAATGATATTGTTTTCGAATGCGAAAAGATGGTATGAAGCCAAAGTAACACTTACCACCACATAATACGGAATAGGAAAGAAATTTAGTCCTGAAAGTAACATTCCCAAAAAGAAGCGGCTTTTTTTACTGCTCTTTTTAATCTTCGATTTTTTAGCCTTTGGTTCTTTTGCGATAAACAGAAAGTAAATCGTAAGTATTGCAAAAATAACAAAACCCACTTCACGCAGCAGTGTAACGACATCGGGTCTGCGATCAATTACCCGCGCAAATAAAACGGCCAGAGAGACTTGAAAAAAGATTACCAAAACAGCTCCCGCAACAAACCATAAGGCATTCTTTCTGCCCTCTTTCAAATTTACTTTGGCTGCTGTCATATTGATTAAACCTGGAGGAATAATCCCGATGAAAGCGGCAATGAAACCGGAAAGTAGGGGAGTAAGTAATGTCATTCAGTTGGTTAGCGGGTTTGGTAAGTTGTTTTCAAAATTAAATTAATCTTTAATTTTGAAACGAATATACGTAATTGCCTTGTTAATCTCTAAATATTGTTTTTCATAAAAAGTCTGGAATGCTGTAACTTCTTCAGGGCTTCCTTCATTTTTATATACATTATGATTGGCGTATAAAACCTCGTGGCCTTCACCATGAAGCAATCCCAGCGTATAACCGTGCATGAATTCGCTGTCGGTTTTTAAGTTTACGACACCGTCTTTTTTAAGGATTCTTTTATACAATTTCAAGAACTCCGAATTGGTCATACGGTGTTTGGTTCTCTTGTATTTGATTTGCGGATCCGGAAAAGTAATCCAGATTTCATCCACCTCATTGTCGGCAAAAATATGATTGATCAGTTCGATTTGAGTTCGAACAAATGCAACGTTGTGTAATCCGTTTTCAACAGCGGTTTTGGCACCTCTCCAGAAACGGGCACCTTTAATATCAATTCCGATAAAATTTTTGTTTGGATATTTTTCTGCCAGTCCAACAGAATATTCTCCTTTTCCACATCCTAATTCTAAAACTAATGGATTGTCATTTTTAAAGAAATCAGAATTCCATTTTCCTTTCAAAGGCATTAAATCGCCTACAACTTCTTCTCTGGTTGGTTGAAAAACGTTTTGAAATGTTTCGTTTTCTCTGAATCTTTTTAGTTTATTTTTACTTCCCACTTTTACAAAAATTTTCAGCAAAATTAAGGAATATAAACGAATGAAAATAGTACAATTAGCTTTAAAAGTTTTCCGCTGCGAATTCACGAATTTTCACCAATCAATTTTGCCTTGTGTTTGTGTGCAAATAGAAAAAGAATTAGTGAAAATCGGTGTATTGATGCCAACTCTTTTTTCGCCACGAATTCACAAATTATTGTAAAATTAAAGTTCGTGAATTCGTGGCGAAAGATTTTTTTTAACTGTACTGAACTTCTGTAATTGGTTTTAATTTAGGATCAAGTGTTTCATCGTGTTGAGATAAATCCAGTCCAATATGTTCGTTTTCTTCGGAAACACGCAACGGAATAATGAAGTTGGTTACCTTAAACAAGAAGTACGCTCCGAAGAAAGTAAATACTGAAACTAATACCAGTGCCATCATGTGATGCGCAAATACGTTCCAGCCTCCGTGTAACAAACTTGCCTCTTCGCCATGAGCAAAAATAGCCGTTAGAATCATGCCCATGATTCCACCTACACCATGACAGGCAAAAACATCAAGGGTATCATCGAATTTTTTTGACAATCGACAATTTACAACCGAATTGGAAACCAAAGCCGTAATAAATCCAAAAAACATACTTTCAGGAACCGATACATAACCTGCAGCCGGAGTTATGGCAACCAAGCCTACCACAGCACCGATACAAGCACCAAGAGCCGAAACTTTTCTGCCATTCATTCGGTCAAAGAAAACCCAGGTTAACATCGCAGCCGCCGATGAAGTTGTAGTAGTAGCAAAAGCCATTGCCGCTGTTCCGTTGGCAGCAAGAGCCGAACCGGCATTGAAACCAAACCATCCGAACCATAACATTCCGGTTCCTAGTAAGACAAACGGAATATTGGTTGGAATGTGCTGATTGTTTTTTCTTTTACCTAAAACCAGTACTCCCGCCAAAGCCGCAAATCCTGAACTCATGTGTACAACGGTTCCTCCGGCGAAATCTTTTACGCCAAAATAACTACCTAAAATACCGGTCGGATACCAAACAGAATGGCACAATGGTGCGTAAATAAAAACGGTAAACAGACTGATGAAAAGTAAATACGATATAAAACGAACACGCTCTGCAAAAGAACCGGTAATAATAGCCGGGGCAATAATCGCAAATTTCATCTGAAACAAGGCAAAAAGCATAAACGGAATCGTACTGGCCAATTGTTTATGAGGCAGAACGCCCACATAATCCATAAAAGCAAAAGTGGTGGGGTCGCCAAAAAAACTATAAAAATGACCTCCGAAGTTTAGTCCTACAGGATCGCCAAAAGCCAGACTAAAGGCCACGACAACCCATAAAAGCGTTACAACGCCTAAACAGATAAAACTTTGTAACATGGTCGAAATTACGTTTTTCTTGCCCACCATTCCGCCATAAAAAAAAGACAGTCCGGGAGTCATGATTAAAACGAGACAACAGGAGGTTAACATCCAGGCGACATCGGCAGGAACGATATGATCGGTTGTGCCAAATTCAGATAATACGTAGCTATTTTCGGTTATAGTTGGCCAAAAAGCACCAGTAACGCAAACAATACTGATGATAATAAAGGAAATGATCCAGCGTTTTTCTATTTTCATTTTTCAAATACTTTATGTGTCCCTATTTTTTTAGGGTTAAAGTTATGAAAAAATGAGTATTATGTTTTTTAGGGGTGTAAAAACAGAGGTATTGTTTTTATTTTAATATATTTTGTAAAATACACCCTGTTTTTTTGAGGGTATTTTATTTTGCACTTCTAAAAAAGAGACAAAATTGCCAATTGTATTATCATAAAATTGGCAAAGTGTTCTGTAAAGGACGTAAAAAGTTAGGATTGTAAAAAGAAAGTCCAAAAATGTTTATTTTTTTTGAAGCTTTGCAATCAAAACGTCTTCGATAGGAGCCTTAATTTTGATCGCTGCATTTACTTCCTCATTAGGAACCGTCATCGATAACACATAATGCTGAATTTTCCATTCTTTCCCTATTTTAACCAAAACTCCCGATCCGCGGCAAATCTTCATTTGTGTGTTTAAGAGTTCGTCAAACCAGGCAATTTTTCCGGTTTTGTCGAAAAAGACATGACGTTCTAAAGCTTTGAAATTCCAGGCAGTTCCTTTGTCAAAATAAGGTTTGGCCCAAACTTTAAAATCTTTTTTAATCCAGTTTTCGGTGGCATCCGTTCCGATGAAAATGGCGTCGTCGGCCATTAAATCAAAATAGGCTTCAAATTTTACTTCGCCGGCTGCTTTGTGCCAGGCATCAATCGTTTGGTTGACTTTGTCTTTTTCAGAAGTCTGTGCGTTTGCAAAAAAGGTAACAAATAATAAAAGTAAGATTGGTTTTTTCATAAGTGGTTTGTTTTGGATTTAAAGGTAGCAAATATTTTTTGAAAGGTTCTGAGGTACAAAGGTTCAAAGATGCAGAGGTTCAAGGTGCAGTGCTGTTAAACGTATCGTTTGTCATCCTGAGGAACGAAGGATCACATAAGAAATTCGACAAAGATTGGCAGCAATCTGTGCGGAGTTTCTAGTATGATCTATTCCATCTGTTCGCTGTCGTTCAAGTCTCCTTACTTTCTACAAATCTTTACATTTTTAAAAACCCAAATACCCAAGTAAAACTTAAATTATCGCCCATCGCTTATATGGTATAATAGGATTTAGTATATTTGATAGCTTTAAAATCGATACATCATGAATCCAAAAATACTCATCACCTCATTAGTACTTTCCTCTATCTTTTTAACTTCCTGCAAAAAGGAATTAGAACCTCAGGAAAACACACCAAATTCTGAATTGGTAAAATTGGGATTGGCAAAAGATACGACAAAAGCAGCTCCTGTTGTTCAGGCTCCTACTGCAGCAAATCCAAATACAGTTTTGAGTGCTAATGGTGGAATGAATCCTGCCCACGGACAACCAGGACATCGTTGCGATATTGCTGTTGGGGCGCCATTAAATTCGGCTCCAACACAAGGACAAACCACAACGACACAGCCTGCACAAACCGTTCAGGTAAAATCGGGTCAGCAAAATGTGGTGACCACAACAACTGTTACGCCGACAAAAGTGGCTAAAGGAATGAATCCTGCTCACGGACAACCCGGGCACCGTTGCGATATTCCGGTGGGAGCTCCTTTAAACTCTCCTGCCGCTGCCAAACAGCCTGTTGCCACAAATACAGCACAAAGCGGAACTGCTTCGCAAACCTTTACCGTAACACCTCCGGCGACAGACAATGCTGTTCCGGCTTTGTTAAGTACAGAAACCACAACTGTAGCCGATGGAAAAAATCCTGCCCATGGAAAACCGGGGCATCGCTGCGATATTGCAGTTGGGGCGCCATTACCGAAATCATAAGGAAGTCGAGAATTGTATAAATAATAATTTGGGCGTGCCACCAATATAAAAAGGGGCTGACTATTGCAATCGCTTAGTCGCCCCTTTTTATATTGCTGTCGGGCTTTCGCTGCTACTTCGGTAGCTTAGCTTTATCCCTCACGCGAGACGGTTTTCAGTCTCAGTTTTCGGTCTAATTTTGTCGTCCTGAGCGTAGTCGAAGGGCGACAATGTATAAAAGATTGTTTTATTCAATTTCAAAAATCGCCTGAATTTCTACAGCCGAATTTATCGGTAACGAAGCAGCTCCAATGGTTGCTCTGGCATGTTTTCCTTTTTCTCCAAAAAGCAAAGCCGTTAAATTCGAAGCCGAATTCATAAGGGCTGCATGTTGCGTATATTCCGGAGTGGTATTAAAATATCCTGTTAACTGTACGCATTGTTTTACTTTGTTTAAGTCGCCACCGCAAGCCTCTTTCAAAACCGCAATTACATTTAACATCGTTTGATACGTTGCTTCTTTGGCCTGATCATCGGTAACAGTTGCTCCGACTTTTCCGGGATTTAGAATCTTTCCGTCTTTTAAAGCCACCTGATTAATGTATACTTTATGATTTGAAATCGTAAACGGAACATAATTTCCAACTGGTTTAGGCGCTTCAGGAAGCGTAATGTTATTGTCTTTTAAGGTTTTATTGATATCGTTTTTAGTCTCAATCGAAGTTGTTTTTGCGGCTTTAATTGTTTCAGTATTTTTCAATCCCGAAGCCACTCTTGCCAAAGCTTTTCCTTGTTCTTTGGCTAAATTCAATTCGCTTTGTGATGGACGTGTTCCTACAGATCCTGCCAATGAAGTAGCGCCAAACGGAGTATTTCCCTGAGGAACCGTTTTATCTAAAGTTGCCGTTCCCATAATTCCGGTAGGCACGATTACCATTCCGTGAGACGCAAGAATATTCCAGAACGATAGAATAGCAGCCTCTTTTCCGGCTCCCGATCCTGCCGACATAAACACAGTAGCTGGTTTTCCTTCCAGAGCTCTTGAAGTCCAAAGCGGAATACTCTGGTTGAAGAAGTAATTCATATCGGCACTAATATTTGCAAAGTGAACAGGACTTCCAAATGCGATTCCGTCATAATTGGCCAATTCTTCGATAGTCGCAATGGGTAATTTTTCTACATCAGCATTCAGTTTTTCTTTCGGATTGATCGAAGGAACACGTTTTATGATTGCTTTTGCATTGGGATATTCCTGAATTCCTTCGGCAATAGATTTGGCCATTTTATAAGTTCCGCCGTTTTGAGAATAGATCAAAACCAGCACATTGGTTTCAGGTGCTTTTACTTGTGCATTTGAACCAAAACCTATAAAAAGGACTATTAATACTAGGAGTAGTTGCTTTTTCATGAGGGTAATTTTTAATAATTTATAGTAAATAATCCCAGTTATGCGCTTGTTTCAAAGTTTCATTTTTGGGATTGCAAAATTACTTCTTACAATATCAAAAAGCGTTATTATTATCTTAATTAAGGTTTTTGGATGTAATTTATTTTAGGATCTATCAGGACGAATATATTTATAAAAAAAATCAAGAATAATATATTTAGAGCTCCAACGGAGCAATAAGTTTATAGGAAATTAAAAATGCACATCAACAGAACCCCCATCGGGGTGATTTACCAAATTGTGCTAAAATTATATGTCGCTTCGCTGGAGCTGGATTGTAACAACGCATACTAAAATTAGTCTATAGATATATTGCTCCGTTGGAGCTTTAAATCAAAAAAACAAAGAAATCTGCGGGAAACAAAAAAAAGTAATTATTCTAATCTGTGAAATCTGTGCCAAAAGATTTAACTTCGAGGAAACAAATCGCCTTACTTATGAAAAAAGCAATTGTGTATGGAGCAAGCGGATTAGTGGGCTCTTATATTCTCGAAAATTTGTTGAACAACACTACTTATGAACAAATCGTAATTGTAGTAAGGAAAGAGCTAAACATCCAGCATCCAAAACTAAAAATGCTGATCGGTGATTTTAACACCTTATCCGAAGTAATAAAAGACATTCAGGTTGATGAAGTCTTTATTGCTCTTGGGACCACACGGAAGAAAACACCGGACAAAAAACAATATTATCGAATAGATCATGATTACCCAATTTTGGCAACGAAACTGGCGAAAGAAAACGGAGCAAAAGCTGTTTTTCTGGTTTCGGCACTTGGGGCAAATGCAAAATCGTCGATATTTTATACCCGGTTAAAAGGAGAAACTGAACAAGGTATCATCAGTCTGAATTTAGAGCATACTTATATCTTTCGTCCTTCGATGATTTTAGGAGACCGAAAAGAAAGCCGACCGATGGAAAGAGTATTCATAGGAATATTTAAATTGATCAATCCGTTGTTTGTGGGAGAACTCAGCAAATACAAAGGAATTGAGGCCGAAGACATCGCGAAAGCAATGGTAAAAAGCGCAGAGCAATTCGATGAGAAAGTAAAAATAGTACATTGGGAAGAAATGACAACTTTACTAAAATAAAAAATGGCCTTATCCGGATTAGAGATAAGGCCATTTTTTAATGGTGAGTATATTGATTAATACGCTTTCATTTTTTCGAAAGAGGTCGTAAGAGATTTTTTTACTTTCGCCAAAGCACCGCTAAAAGCTTTTTCCAGTGTCTCGGCATGTTCTGTAGCGGTTGTAGGTTGTAGTTTTGTGGTACGAACTTCGATTACACATTTTTTGTCGTGAAGGCTGAATTTCTCCCCATTTTCGTCTCCAAAATGAACTTCAATGCGGGTAATTTTGTCCTCAAAACGCTTCAAGCCTTTTTCTAATTCACCAGAAAAATAAGCTTCTAATCTTTCATGTCCTTCGATGTTTTTGTCGGTATTGATTTGAATTTTCATAATTGGTTTGTATTTAATGATTGTCTCTCAAAGCTATCTTTTTTAAAACAAAAACACAAGTAGGTTAATAAAACATTAAGAAATTAATTGCAATTTTTTACGCTCCCTTTATCACTCCGAAGAATGAGGAATTACACCCAGCTTCAAGCTGAACGGAGTCAAAGTAAATCACGCCCAGTGTCAGGCTGAGCGGAGTCGAAGCCCCCCAAACGATCGCGAACAGTCAAAGTAAATCACACTTAGTGTCAGGCTGAGCGAAGTCGAAGCCCCTCACACAAAACACACAGAAAGTTAAAAACTAAGAAAACCCTCCATAACTTTTTTGCTTTTCCTATCTTCGCAGTCCTAAACACAAAGATCATGAACTCAGAAAAACTTTTGCCCGCGTGGTACGGTGGCGGTATTGGAAACAACTGCAACGCTCTTTGTGGCGTAGGACACCTAACCCATTCGGGTTTTATATTTCCTAAACACAAAGATTATGAGTACAAACACCTTCAACAAAGAAACCGAATTGAGGTTGGCTGATTTTTTCAGCAATTCGATTGATCCTGCAACGATGGCAAAAACCATTCGCCAGGTAAACTATGCGCTTGCTTTAAGCGTAATGCAGGAACACGAATCCCTCCAATCTGAGAAAACAAACCTCCAAAATGGTTTTTACTGGCTGAATCAATTAGCCGAAATTTTAAATCCGTATCTGGATGTTGAATAAACTTGAAAAGCCACTGTGAAAAGTGGCTTTTTTTATGAGATTTCTTTGTTCCGCTTAGTTTGTCATTTCGAAGAATGAGAAATCACACAATGTTGTCAGACTGAGCGAAGTCGAAGTCCCGTACCAATTGTCAAACTTGTCTTTCTGCAATTGCCTTTTGAATTTCAAGAATACAAGCATCTAAATTCTTTTTGATATCATTACTCCAAAAGCGTAGAATCTTCCAGTTTTGACCTTCTAAATACGCATTGACTTCTATATCACGTTGCATATTTCGTTCGATTTTTTTGATCCAGAATTCAGGATTGGTTTGAGGTTTTTTTCTCGTCTCCCAATCTTTTCCGTGAAAGAATTCTGAATCTACAAAAATGGCAATTTTTAGTTTTTTAAAAGTAAAGTCTGGCTTTCCGAAAACAGTTTTGTTGTTTTTTCTATAACGGTAACCCAGATGCCATAGTGCTTTGGATAAAGCTATTTCTGCTTTAGTTTGTGTGCTTTTGATGGCACGCATGTTTTTGGAACGTTGCTCTGGATTGTGGACATCCATGTAAATTATATTTAAAATTTATGGTCCGGAATTACATTGTAAAACATTGCCTGTTAATATTGTTTATTGTAGAAACATAATATGATGCATAATATATTTGTTTAGTAGTTGGCGAAAAACCTTCATTTAAAGTTTTTCCTATTTCACTAAAAACGGACTCATACTTTGTTCCTTTTTGTTTAGCAATTGCCCCTATTCTTTCAAATGATGTAACAATGTTTTCAGATTTATTTATTGATGAATTGTATTTCCTCATGATATAATTGAATGTGTCTTCAAGTAACTTATTTTCTTCGTAATTTATTTTGTCAAATATTTCAGGTTGATCCATTCTTATTTTTTGAATTAAACTTTCTTCAAAAGAAATTAAATCAGAAGTTAAATTATCTCTCTGTTGAATTAATGCAATTATATTGGATATTTTAGTTCTTTCGTTATCTGTTAGATTTTCCCATAGTAAAGAATTTATTTTCTTATAAAATTCAGATGTTTTACAATGGATATTTATATTATCTTTTAAAAGTTTAAAATTAACTTCTTTATTTTTTGAATTTGCTTTTAATTTTTTTTCTAATTCTTTTTTTGATAGAGAATATTTTTCAAAGATTGATTTGGAATCTTCTGTATTAAGAAATTCTGCAATTTCTTTAGATGTAGATATATCATCCCATAATTCTCTTTTTTTACTATACTCACCTAAATCGTCGCTTTGTGAATATTTCCTAATTAATTCATTAGTAAGCTGCATTAGATTTGTCATATATTGAGTTAAATCATTACTTAGTCCTTCTGAGTTCCAGATTTTATATAAGTCAAATGCTTTATCACCTTTGCTGCCGTCGAAGTATTTATATAGAATTGATATAGAATAAGGTATTACAGCAGATCTAATTTGTCCCATTGAGTTTTTACCTTGCCCATAGATTTTTTCTAGATCTCTGAATAGTATAATTTTTGCAACTAAGGTTTCGAAAAAATTTCGATTAATATCAACTGCTTTTTTATCATTTCCTTCTCCGCCAAGTTCTTCAATAAAATGTCGAAATACTTTTTCTCCTCCTTTTTTTACAATATACGGTTGATCTCCCCAAGCTGTAAAATACTTTCCTAGTTCTTCTTTAGAAAATCTATTCTGTTTAGGAAACTCTTTTTCTATTCTGGATTTCGCCGAACCTGCAATTCTTAATTTAGTATTGAAATCTCCTTTAGATTTTTCGAAGAACCACTTTCGGCCTGTTGGCGTAATGATACTTTCCGAAAGTGTTTTTAGTTTTGTTAATTGTGGGTTTCTTGAGCGTAAATCTACATTTGAAACTTTTGATTGAGAATTAGAATATTGACTTATTTTAGAAATTAAATCATCAAGATTTTCTTCGCTAACATTTTTTGCCACATTGATTTTTGCCATAACCTTGACCTTATCAATATTAAAACCATCCTTATTAGTAAAATATATACTTGCTGTCGTTTGTCCACCATTAACAATCTGAAAATCGGTAAGAGATTTTAGATAAATTTTTCCATTTGCTTCTTCTATTTCCTTTCCGGTAGATGTAATTGTTATTCCGTTATTGTAAGCAATAAATTTTTCTGGATTAACACGTATGGTTTCTCTTATTCCTTGGTTTACGCCTCTAAATTGCAGAAAAGATCTTACGTTTTTTTCAAGCAAACGTGAGCTGTGTTTTTTATATAGATCTGAAAGAACTTTGGCTGGTAAAACACAAAGATATGATTCAAAGTTTTCTTCATCAGCGGCCTTAATTAACTCAATTTTTTCTGTAAAATTGCTTTTAAAATCAATTGTTAATGGTTCTCTGTTTCCTTGAGAAATAAGAACACTGTATAGAAAGTTTAAATCAATTAATCTTTTTATAATAAGTATTTCTTTTTGAATTTGTTGATTGTTTTTAGCGAATGAAATTTTTAAAACATCATCATCAAATTCTAAGCGTTTTGGCTGAGAAATATTCGCTCTTGTGCTTACAGTTGCAGTTGCGGAAATCAAAAATATTTCTATAACATCAAATTGATCAATGCCGTGTGAAGAGGATATTTGAGAAACTAAAGCTTTAACAGGGCTAGAATCTTGAATTTCATCATCAAAATGGCGTTTTATTGCTTTGTTCAAAAATTTTGTTGCTCTGTTAAATTGACTATCATAATAGCTTTTCTGGCTAATTTTTAAATCCTTATCAGTTTCTGTAATATTAATAGATTCTTCATTTAATATAAATAATTGTAGTCTCTCTCCAGATTCATTAACGAGATATCCATTTATTTTAATTTTTTCAGAATCATATTTGTAATAAGACTCATTATAATCTTCGGAATCAATTAATTTTGCCTCAAACATTGATGGTAATACCAAACTGATAAATGATGGCTCTGAAGTAAAGCCATCTTCATCTTTTGATTCTTCTAGTAAATCTTTCCTGTATTTTAGATATTCTGAAACTTCCATATTAAAAGTATAATTCTGAGATTACGAAATTATTTAATGCACTGATTCTTAAATTATATTTTACTTTACTTACTTCTTTTGAGAGGTTCGATCTTACAATCTTTGGAAAATCGAAACTTGTACAATTATAAGTAATTTGGCTAATTGGTTTAAATAGATAGTTATTATAAAGGCCTGCATTTTTTAAATCAATACCTTTAAGATTCAATGCTTTTAATAATAATGTATAATCACCTGATTTAATTTGGATCTTCTTTTTGATTTCTTCTATGAGAAATTGCAAAGAATGTCCCTCATTTTCAATTATAGAAATTACAACTAAGTTTAATTGTTTATCTAAATTTGTTTCGAGTTGATATTCGCTTGATATGGTAATATCTAATTTAGATTCAGTTTTCGTCTTAACTTCAATATCTTTTTGATCGAAAGTAAAATCATGCCTTTTATCAAAAGGGCCGGTCCAACTATTTAAAATGTCATTTACATTAGGCAACTCCATATTATCAATATAAGATTGTAACAAAAATAACTCGCCAAATAGGCCTTGTATATTTGCGGAAGAAAGTAGAAATAAATTGGTATCATTAAAAAATTCACTCCATTTGTAAAAAGTTTGAATGAATTCTTTCGAATAATCATTGACATCTAATAAATCTTTAATTCGGTTATACATTGATATAATCAAATCGTCAAAAAGTTCATAAAAACTATTATCAATTAATTTTAGAACAATGTAATTAGTTTCAGTAAAAAATTCTATCGATAAGTTTTCTTTTATGGTTGCTTTAAAATTGACATTATGATTTTTTGGCAATGCTAAAATTAAACACCTATTTGCATCCTTATTTATTCCTAAATATAAATCTGATTTACATTCTGGAGCCAATATTACTGATTTATAACCTCTAGTTATTTCTTTATTAGTAATGATGGCCCACTTTGATTGTAGATTTTTGATATCCATTATTGTTCGTTATTATCATCCGGTATAGCAGAATCAGATTCATCAATGTCACTTTCTTCATCCTCAATATTGTAATCACCTTTTACGTATATTCCTCCTGGATCAGGTTCAATAGGAGGAAAGCCCAATGCAAAACCTACTAAAGGAATTTTCAAATCATACTCAGTAGCCATTTGTTTTAACCTTTTATCTGCTCCTTTATCATTGTACCTAAATACTTCTGCTGTATCAAATAAATAGATTACTAATAAACCCTCTTGGTCTGACATTTTTTCTCTATAAACTCTCTCTGGAATCGTTTTCTTTTTTGCTAATTTAGTAGCTTCGTCATCAGTTAAATCTGAGTTCTTTTTTAAAATTGATATTTTTTGTTCAGCTCGAAAATCAGCTTCAGTTTGAATAATCTGTGTTTCAGATAATAAGATTGAAAAATCTTTTCCGCTAGAAATAATATTCGCTGACTTTCCGGATGCTTTAAATTTTCTACTAGTTACAAAATAGTCAACATCATTTGTATTTGTTGGCCCACTTCGTATGGAGAGATCAATGCCAAAAGGTTCATTTATCTTTATATTTTCTAATTTACCACTTCCTCCAGTTGTTTTAAGAGCGACGGTCCATTCTTTTAATTTGTTTTTTTCACGACACAATTCTAGAAACATAATCATGCTTTTTCTTGAATCTTCATCAAAATTATTCTCTTCTTTAAGTATGTTAATAATTCCCTGAATGTCTGTTTTATATTTAATAAATCCTGAATTGCTAGATTCAGAAAATTTTGGAAGGATCGTGTTTCTAAAGCTATTCCAAACATTGCTTATTTTTTCCTTTTCTAGATTGAATACAGTTGTTTGCTCTAACTCATCCTGATAAGACCATTTAACTTCATTGACCATTTTTAAAATTGATGGACGAGTTATTTTTAAAGTCCCAGGATGCTTTCTAACTCTTAGCACGAAATTTTGCGGAGTCTTATTTTTAGCTTCCATTTTTCTAAATTCAACTTCCAATTCCTCAATTGTTCGAGTTGTTGAATCAAACTTATCTTTAGAATCTTGTGTTGTAAAAAGCTTACAACAATCTAAGTAACCTGGCCTATATCCAAACCACCTACCCATTTGTAACAAAGTATCTGAATAATCTGTTGATCTAATAAAATAATTAATTGTTAATCCTTCTAATGTAAAGCCACGGGATAATCTATTTCCACCCACGGCAATAACTTTTTTGGGAGAACTTTTTGGATATTCTAAGCTGTCTTTTGTTATGCTATTAATTGCTTTTACTTCAATATTATTGATAGCTTCTGGTAAATAACTTTTTAAAGATTCGAAAGTTATAGGAATCAGAAATTCATCATGGTAACCTTTTGGTAAATAAGATTCGATTGATTCAATTATATGTGAATAATATTTATACCAAATGTTTTCTAAAACTCCATAAATGGATTCTGGAGATGTAATTGTTTCATTTTCAATTTTACTTTGTAGATCTGTTACATATTCTCTTAATAAGTCTCTAGTGGTATTTTGCCATAATGAAAATCTTGAAATATGAATAAGCATTGTATGATGTGGCATAAATGCAGCTGAATAAATCATTTTTTGTTTTCTGCTTTCACGAATGGCAATTGATAAGACAAAGCACATCACACTATCTATTAAAGATTTAGGTAAGTTTTTTGGAAAATGATCTCCAGTTTTACTTGCTCGTGTAGAGCTAATATAGTCTTTGTAACTATCATAATTAAGATATCCTCCATTTTCATCAAATTCATCTTTTGTACGAAAAATTTGCACTCCTGTTAATGTTTCTTTGTCAACCCTAGAAGGGAACTCAAAAATGGTATCATTAACAATTTCTACTAAAGGAATTTTAATTCCTATTTTGTTTTCAATAGGTTCAAAAGTTTCGAATATTTGTTTGGCTCCAATGTAGTTAGATGGTGGATTAAGTAAAACTATAAAATCATCTGGGAAAATGTTATTAACTTGTGTAAGATGTTTTTCTTCGTTTTCGCCTTTCAATTTATAGCTCACTTTCCATTTGTCTTCAGGTACTTCATTTCTGTCTTGAAGTACATTCGCGAAAGGCGTTGCGGTATATCCTAAATAAGTTTTCCTAGTAAATAAATCTAAAAGAGCTCTAATATGTCCATTTGTTTTTGAAGCATATTCCCTCCCTTTTGCACCTTCGTTATTAAGGGAAGCATTATCAGCTTCATCATCTAAAATCAGTAATGGAATATTGTGTCTTTCCTTGTTTTCTTCTAAATAATCATGAAGCCATACGATTAAATTTCTTAATACACTTACATTCTTTTTGCATACGAGAACATTGGTGTTGTCAATGCTAAAATCAGCATCAACTAATGATTTATTAAAATCAGATTTATAGGAAGTTATCGAAACAACTTGATTTACTGTATTATCACCTAAATTCCCAAAACGAGCAATTTTCCCTACTCCTTTTACACCTTTTGTTTCTGAAGTTATATCAATTATTCCATTACCTATAACATCACTTTCTATTCTTAATTGTGTCTGACTTCTAAGATCTTCCATGATTCCTGAAAGGACAATTATTAAACGGTATCCTGAATCAATTGCTCTGTTTATTACAGCATTAAAATTACCTGTTTTACCGGACTGTACACTTCCAACAACTAACCCCTTAACATAAAACGGCGTATCCGATTTTGGATCCCCCATTTTCTCTAATATTTCATAACTCGAATTTATTGTCTCTGCTACTACTTTTTCAGAACGACCAGAATTTTCTAATAGGGTAAAATACCGTTTGCTATAATTCCATGTTATATTTTCTTTTCGATCAGAAGTCAACCAAGTTTTAAATCCTTCCTTAGTTAATGAATTACTAGGGTCTATGTCAACTGGATTGTTCGAAAGATATTCTTTTACTGCAACATCATAGTAGTTTTTCAAGGTAAGATCATCTACTTCAGGATATTGAAACATATTACAAACCAAAATTATATTGTCTTTTATCTGGGTAAATAAATCATCGAAGTATATAGGATTTAAAATGTTTTCTGTAGAGTAATCTAAAGCCTTTCCAGCTATTATTTTTTTAACTACTTCAATGTATTTATTATTATCCATATTTTTTTTATTTTAATAATTGTTTGATTGCTTCAGGAAGTGATGATTCTTCAAAACCTAGTCCAGGCAAAATATCTTTTTTTATTTGTTCAGATGAAAAACCATTTTTTTGAAGCGTTGTTAGCGATATAACTATATCACTTAATGAAAGGCCGTCTTTTTCTTCAATATTTAGAAAAGCTGTTTCTTCATGAGTATGTCTAATTTTATTTATTGAGGTATTTATCATCCTTAATACAAGATTAAACTTAGCAGATTGTTCTTTTGATAAATCTTCTCTGACTTCCTTTAATAAAGGAAATTCACTATTCAATTCAAGAAGTACGCCTTTGTTAGAAGCTTTTCTTTCAAATAAATTTTCTCTGTTTTGTTGTTTACTATTTGAAAAATCTCTAATTCCTCGGTTAAAAAATTCTTTTTCCGCTTCTATTTTGAGTTCTTCAATATATCTTTCAAATGCTTTTTTTAAATCATGTGGTATTACAATCTGAGATTTTGCGACATTTAAATGAAGAAGGTGATCAACACTATTTCCAATTTCAACTCTTAGCCTCGCAAGTTGTAATCTTGGAGCCTTTTTAATAAGTCCATTCCAACCACCAAATAGTATAATTCTGTCTGACCTATAAATGTAAATACCTTCCATATCCATCAATCCACGATTTTTAGTTGTCCAATTAGTAATTCCTTTTCTTGATTCGTCTATGCTTCTTGATGGTAAAACAAAGCCTTCCATTTTTATAGTATCGGTGCTAAAATGTCTTTGTTTGTAAGCAATAGGACGGAAATCAGTTTCGTGGACAGGAAAAGGGTTGAATGGAATTAAAATTTTATTATTGATACGGATATTAATTGGGAACTTCTCACGTTCCATAAATTTGTGAAATACTAAAGATAAATAATCAGACGTAATTTCAGTTATTTCCTTTTTTAAAGCATTCTGTCTATTGCTTTCTTCTAAGTAATTTTCAAATTTATAGAGTCCATTCCAAATAACAATTGTATTTGCTTCAAAAGATTCAAATTGACCTAAAAATGATTTGTTTAATTCAGAATAATCAAAAACTAATTTTTCAATTTCTTCTGATGAATTTACGATAAGTCGCCATTTCTTTTCTTTTTTTAAAAATTCAACATCCCATGTTCTCCCTGAATATTTTTGTTCTCCTTTTTTTCTGGACAAAACGGTGAAACATCTTGTTTGAGAAAATGAGGCTGTTTTCATTCCTAAACCAAACCTACCTAAGTCTGATCCTCCTCTAATATATTCAGGAGAATTACTTGGGAATTGCATGCTCGCTTTCAAGGTGTCTTCATCCATACCTTCTCCATTATCAGCAAGAAAAAGTTTAAAGGGTTCTTCGTCCATTTTAATTAGAACCTCAATTTTATCAGCATTTGCAGAAATAGAATTATCCATTAAGTCAGCCAAAGAAGTTTCAAGACTATAACCTTGTTCAGCAATTGATTTAATTAAATATTCTGGATTTGGATTTGCTTCTTCGAAATTTGGATTTGTTTCAATCATGTTATTTTCTTTTATCTAACCTATTGAGTTTTTCAAATCATTTTCATTAACATTCCAATTGATTTGAATCGTTTTGAATATGTTTTTTTTGGGGGATAACTCTTTTGCAGGATTATTGATTATTCTAATTTGTGGAACATCATTTAAATTAGAAATTATAACTAAAAAGTACTTTTCCATTTTCCTTTTTGCCATAGACCATTCTTTATTAGTAAAGACGATACCTCCAGTTTTGGCATTTATTCCTTTTATTTCCACATAATATGTCTCACTATTTTTTATTTCAAAATCATAGCCACAACCATTTTCTCTAGTGTCTATTAATTCGCCTCTGACTGGTAAACCTTTTTCCATATGATATTTAATAAAATATCTTTCTGCTTTTTTACCAGTTGGACCTCTTAATATAAATTTTCCACTACCGTCATATTGCTTATCTGATATAATTGAGTCTATTGTCTCTAGATTTTCATTTTGCTGAAAAATATTTTTATTTAAAATGTCAAATACTATTTCTCTTAAATCTTCTTCATTCATATCCTCAAATGCATTGACAACATTTACACGACTTGGATTCATTGGTCGCTGATACCATCCTACTCTATGTCCATGTATCGGATCAAATTCATCTCTCCAGTTTTTTACAGAACTTTTTTTTACATCAAGCTTTAAAGCGATATCTTTAAATGCTTCATCCCAAGTGGTATATCCTAAATTTCTAAACCCAGTATCATTGAAACGAGAAAGATAATAACTAATTATCAATGTTAATTTGTGGCTAGTTTCCATTTATCTCTGCTATTTCTTGTATTACGATTTCATCTTTAGAAATGGGATTTAAAAAATTATGTACTATTTGTGCAATTTGATATGCTAAATATGGTGGAACCGCATTTCCTACTTGATGGAATTGACTAGTACGTTCACCACAGAAATAATAATTGTCCGGAAAAGTCTGAATTCTTGCAGCTTCTCTTACTGTCAGGCTTCGACATTGAAGAGGATCATAATGAATAAAGTAATGCCCATCTTTTGAAATATGGCTAGTAACTGTGGTGGCCGGAATATTTGGTAATTGTACTCTAAATCTATCAGTGAATTTTCCTGATTCTACATTTTCATGATCAGGTAAGAGATTATCTCCCGCTTTCTTATAATCTTCAAGGCGAGGAAAGTTTTGATTTAATTTAGTATATCGTGCCGCAAATAAATATCTTTTAAGATCTTCTAATAAATGTTTTCTTGAAACATGCTGAAGAACGCCTCCTAATTGATTATCATTGTACCAGTTGAATAAAGGATGTGATTGGGAAATTTTGCTTTTTGAAGTGCTAAAAAAAGGTGTGCCAAGACTTGTAGGGAAGTTTTGTTTTGTTTTGCTATTTTCTTCAGGAACGAGTTCATTTATCACTTTGTTAAACTCAACAATATGATTTTGCCAGTTTTGCTCGGAGTCTTCGATATTTTGATAAAATCGTTTCTTTTTTAATTTGCCATCTTTATCAGATACCATCTCACTATGAGTGAATGATTTTGTAATTCCGCTTCTAATTATTGGCAAATTACCAATAATTGATTCCAGAGTTACTTGGTTTTTCTTTTGAAGTATATTTATAGGGCCATTTACATCTTCTCTAATTCCTAACAAAATAACACGATGTCTTTTTTGCGGGATACCATAATCCTCTGATTTAATAATGTAATCTCTGGGTTCAAATATTGGATTTCCTTCTTGATCAAATCCTTTCGGCTCGACAGTTAATGAATAAATTCGATACCTAACATTTTGATCATTATCAATAAAAGTTCCTTCTGACAGGCATGCATCAAGTGGATTTTTTAAGTCACTCAGGATTTTAGTAAAGACATTAGTTTTTTCAGTTTCAGCTGACAATATTCCTTTGACGTTTTCCATAACAAAAACCGAAGGATTATGCCTTGCGAGGATACGTAAGTACTCCTTATAAAGTCCAACTCTTTTATCCGTTTCTTCGTTGAGTGTTAATTCCTGACGCCTGGCTCGTCCTACTAAAGAATAAGCCTGACAAGGCGGTCCTCCTATCAGTACCCAGTTTTGGTTTCCATTTAACGCTCGTTCGATTCTTTTATCGACTTCTTCGTCGCTTACTCCATTTAAATCCTTTTTGTCTGGTTTCCCTAATGTTCCACACCAAGCTTCTTCATCTGCTCGATTTGAGGCATCGGGATGATTATTATATAATTGAGTTATCGTGATTTCTCCCTTAACAAACTTGTAATAATCGTCAGGTAAATTTCCAATTGGGAATTGTCTATAAAAACTTCTGAGTTTAAGTGTTTTGTGGGCATTTTCGTCCTTTTCGACAGATAAGGAAATCTCGAAAATTCGATTTCCTTCATCGTTTGTTAAAGATGAAAAGCCTTCTGCTAATCCTCCCGGGCCGGCGAATATATCTATAATTGGTATTGGCATTAGGATAAAATAAGTTTAATTTTAAGGTAAATGATCAGATTAAACAAATATAGGTTTAATAACTAATTACATCATTATGGAAAACCGTACTATCTTAAAAATTCTACTTAGACAAGTGTATTAATAAATAAAAAGTTATAATAGCGTATTTATACGTGTTTTTATTCTAAGTTAAAAAATATCCTATTTCTCCCTCTTCCCCCATTTAATTTTCATTTTTCCGTTATCGTCAATGGCAAGTAGATGCAAGACAATCCCGCGTTCACGGACGGCATCGCGTTCGGCTTGGGTGGCGAGTTTGGCGTCGTTTTTAGAGTTTCGGAGGGGGATGGTGAGGGCGAGATTGGTGCCTCGTCCGAAAGAGTAAATTCCGTTGACATCGATGTTGAGCACATTGGAACTTATGGTGAGATCGTTGACGTCGATCTGCTCTCCGCGCATATTGAGCTGACCGGACAAATCGCTAAAGGTTATGTTCTCGACATCACGAAACGGAAAAGCAAATTTTCCGATTTTCACAATAGGTTCAAAGTTAACCAAAGCTCCCTGATTGACTTTAAAATCTAGTTTTCCGCGCATCGAGTTGCTAATCAATTCGCCACGGCTATTGATAAAACCGTTTACGCTGGCTTTACTCGTTAGTTTTCCCTTGATGTTGTTGGGGCTAAAGGACTGAATACCGAAGTTGTTAAACGATTTCAGAAAGCTTGCAATTTCGACCCTGTTTACCTGAGCATTCGAACTAAAAGCATAATTTTTCCCGTTTGGTACCACTTCACTGTCAAAAGTTACAGTACCTCCCGACGTTTGCAGCGAACCGTTTTTGATCACCAGTTTCGAATCCAGCATCTGAATTCGGGCGGTGGTATTGGTCGCAACGAGTTTATTGTAATTGATTTTATCGGCTTTGATATCGATTACCACCGAGCATTTGTCGATGACACTTCTCAGGTGATTCGAAATCGTGGGTCTTTTGGTCATTTTGGCCGAGCCTTTTACTTTTTGTGAACTGGCTAAAACACCCAGAAATTGTTTGAGATCGATATTAGGGCAATAGATTTTCCAGTTGACAATCATTTTTTCGGGAGCATCATAATAGAGGTTCAGGAAATTGTCAATTTGCCCTTCGATGAAAATTGTATTCTTATTGTGTTTGTAAGCGATTTGTTTGATGAGTAAAGCTTTCTCGGTAAAGTCAAGATGAATGTTGGTTTTTACAGCACGAACATTCTTCGGAATATAATGAAACGAGGCGTCGTCAACATCTATTTTACCAATAAAACGCGGTTTGGTAATGTACAGGTCAACAATGTCAAACTGAAACGCCAGGTTGGCTTTGGCATGACCGCTTGTAAACTGAATCCACTTGTCGTTGCTTATTTGGTTGAGTCTTTCAATGTCGAAATCAGAACTTAGATTTCCGGTGGCCACCGGTTTCTCGAGATTATTGATCGACAATTGCGGAATGGTAAGCGGAATGTTTTCGTATTCCCCCGTAAATTTCGTTAAAATAATAGCCGAATTGGCATCGTTATAACCGGCCGTTGGTTTGAAATTATTGGTAAAAATGCCTTTAAAGTGGCAGTCTTTAATCAATCCGTCCGGTATAGAAAGTTCGTTGTTTTGGGCAATTGCCTGAACGACAATTCTGGGATCACCTTCGGCATTAAAATCGCCTTTGATGTCGCAATTCACCTCAATTTCTTTTTTTAGATTAAATCGGTTAAGCTTAGAGCTGATGTTTGCCGATAATAAATTCGACGCATTTTGCCACAAAATACTCGTACTGATATTGATTCCGAACAGCGCATTACCTTTGGCCAGATTAAAAAAAGCGATAATATCAAAAGAGTCTGTTCCAATTTTCAGATCCTTAGTCACGACATCAATTCTGTCTTTTGGAGCGGAGTAAGCCACTGCAAAAGTACCTTTGAGCTCTTTTTCTTTGGCAAAACTTCCGTGTACGGTATTAAAGGCCAAACTCTTAATTTGGGTGTTCAGATAAACATCGGTTTGCCAGTTGTCGCCATCATGTTCTATCTTTGACTGTAAGTGATCGACATCAAAATCAAACAATTTATGCCCAAGCAGATTGTTTAAAGTGAAGTGAACTCCGTTTAGTTCGATTTGGTCAATTGTAGTTTCGGTATTGGACTTGTCTTCCGGTGCTTTTTTCTTTTTCGGCTTAAAAATATTGGCATTCGAATAACCGTTCGGTGCTTTATACACATAAATAGCCGCGTCGTTGATCAGGATTTTATGAATATTGATTTCGTTTTGAATTAAACTCCAAACATTCAGACGTACTTCAATTTCTTTGGCTTTCAATAAAGTGTGTTGGTGCGTGGCCCATTGATTGTCTTTGACTTCAACTTCTTTTAAAGCCAAAGTAAAGTTAGGGAAACCAGTTAGAAACTTATAATGAAAATCGCCAATGTGAAATTTCCCGTTGATGTTTTCATTGATTTTAGTGTTGATCTTGGTAATGATTTCGGCTTTATTTCGATTAAAATAAATTGACAATCCGCCACAAGCAAGAAGGAGTAAAGCAGTAAGTCCCAGAATGAAAAAGCCAAAACGTCTGGCATATCTTCTAAAATGAAGCGATTGAAAAAAGTTTTTTATGCGTAGTAAAGTGGCTTTCATCTGGAAGAATTTTCAGGATCACTAAAGATAAGGTAAAAAACTTACGTTTCTTTAAAAAGATGAATTTCGACCTTACGTAGGTTAAAACTTATGATTTTTACTTTTTGAATGAATATAATTAATGACAATACATTTATAATGAAAACTAATTTGGTTATGGTGTTTCATTTGTATTTAATTTTTAAATTTGTGGTCTAGTTTGAAACGAAATAATTCAGACAATAATTTTAAAAGACAAAAAATTATGGCATTAGCAATTACAGATGCTACTTTTGATGAAGTAGTTTTGAAGTCAGATAAACCGGTAATGGTAGATTTTTGGGCAGCATGGTGCGGTCCTTGTAGAATGGTTGGTCCAATCATTGACCAATTAAGCGACGAATACGCAGGTAAAGTAGTGGTAGGTAAAGTAGATGTAGATGCTAACCAGGAATTTGCTGCAAAATACGGTGTTCGTAATATACCAACTGTTTTGGTTTTTCATAACGGTGAAGTAGTAGGAAAACAAGTAGGAGTTGCTCCTAAACAAACCTACGCAGATAGTTTAGACGCTTTGTTGTAATCGAAAGATTATAATTTATATAAAGAAGGTTCGGCGAAAGTCGGACCTTTTTTATTTGTTTTTTTTGCCACAGATTAAAGGAATTTTCATGGATTTTTTTTAAAATCATTTTAATCTGTGTAATCTGTAGCAAGAGATTTATTATTCGTGCTAATTAGTGAAATTAGTGGCAAAGTTTTTTTTATTTTTAACGAATCTTATATTTCTTTAAAAATGAAAATTTCCTCCAGCTTACTCTGCTTTTTTGTGTTTATTACAATTGGTTTTTCCCAATCAAAGTCAAAAGAAAAACTGATTCTAGAGGACGGTGTTTCAGAACAGTTAGCGCATTTTCGAAAAAAGCAGATTTCTAAACTTACTTACGAACTGTCTTTTGAAATTCCGGAGAAAAAAGCGGAGTTTATTAACGCCGAATTGGTGTTGGACCTTATTCTTGCTGACGGGAGTGAGTCTTTGTATCTTGATTTTAAAGAGAAATCTCAAAATATTAAATCAGTTACAGCAAACGGGAAAAGTATCCCAATTGTGCATCAAAAAGGACATATCATAATTCCCGCGGAGCGTTTGACAAAAGGAAAAAATACGATTGCAATCTCTTTTATTGCAGGAGATTTGTCCTTAAATCGAAATGATGACTTCCTGTATACTTTACTGGTTCCTGATCGTGCCAGCACTTTATTCCCGTGTTTTGATCAGCCGGATATAAAAGCAACTTATAAATTGAAGTTAACAGTTCCAAAAGACTGGTCGGTTTTGGCTGGGGGGCATGTGGAGGAGAAATTTGAAAAAGGTGATTTTACAAGTTACACCTTTGGAGAATCCGATAAAATGAGTACTTATTTGTTCTCTTTTGTAGCAGGAAAGTTTAAAAGCATCACTCAGGTACCAGGTTTAGAAATGACCATGTTGTATCGTGAGAACAGCCCTGAAAAGTTAAAAACAAGTACCGATACCATTTTTAAATTGCACCAGCAATCCTTAGACTTTTTAGAAAAATATACGAATTACAAATTTCCGTTTCAGAAGCTAGATTTTGCTTCGATTCCTGTTTTTCAATATGGCGGAATGGAGCATGTTGGAGCGATACAATATAAGGAATCGACCTTATTTTTGGACAATAGTGCCACAGACAGCGAGAAACTCGATCGTGCTAAATTAATTGCTCATGAAACCTCGCACATGTGGTTTGGAGATTTGGTTACCATGAAATGGTTTGATGATGTCTGGATGAAAGAGGTTTTTGCCAATTTCATGGCCGACAAAATCATGAATCCGATTTTTCCGAAAGTCAACCATAATTTACAGTTTCTAACCGCACACGTTCCTAATGCATATGGTGAAGATCGTTCGCTGGGTACACATCCAATCAAACAAAATCTCGCCAATCTTAAAAATGCAGGATCGCTTTACGGCGCCATTATTTACAACAAAGCACCTATTATGATGCGCCAGTTAGAAGCTTCAATGGGGAAAGTGGCTTTTCAGAAAGGAATTGAAAAGTACATTAAAAAGTACGCCAACGATAATGCCGACTGGAACAATCTGGTGGAAATTCTGGATGCCGAAACGCCTTTGGATATGAAAAAATGGAGTGAAGTCTGGGTGAATAAATCTGGAAGAGCCATTTTCACAGATAAGATTGCCTATGATGCTCAAAACCGAATTTCGAGCTTTGAAATTACACAGCAGGCAGAAGATCATTCGGCTAACATATGGCCTCAGATCTTTGATATTGGTTTGGTTTATCCCAACAGCGTAAAAGTGATCAGCGCTGTTATAAAAGACAAAAATCTGTCGCTGAAAGAAGCTATTGGACTTGAAAAACCAATAGCGGTTATATACAATTACAATGGTTTCGGATATGGTGTTTTTCCGCTTGACGGGAATAATGTAGAGTCTGTTTTGAGTCTGAAGGATGAGGTGGCAAGAGCTTCGACTTACATTAATATTTATGAAAATACTTTAACGGGAAATGTGGCTCCAACAAAAGCTTTCGATTGTTTTGTGAAAGGAATTCAGCAGGAGCAAAACGAATTGGTACTGAAAATAATTACCAATCAAACGAGTGCGATTTTTTGGAAATATCTCACACAAAAACAGCAAAATATAGCGCAAAAACAGCTTGACGAAGTAGTTTTAGATCGTTTGAAGACCAATTTGCCTAGCAATATTAAGAAAACGTTGTTTAATCTGTTCAGTTCGATTGCTTATTCCGATTCAGGAAAAGCAAAACTTTATGCAATTTGGAGTAAAGAAACAGTAATCTCCGGTTTAAAATTAAACGAAGACGATTATACAAACATGGCTATGAATCTGGCTATATTTAAACATGAAAAAGCGGATGAGATTTTGAATAAAACCAGAACTTCAATTAGTAATCCCGACAAGCAAAAACGATTTGAATTTCTGCTTCCTTCATTGTCTAAAGACGAAGCAGTGCGCGATGCTTTTGTGCAGTCCTTAAAAGACGATGCCAACAGAGAAAAAGAAGCATGGGTTTCTGTAGGTTTAGCGAATATAAATCATCCTTTACGTCAGGAAAGTGCTCAGAAGTATATTAGATTTTCACTAGATTTGGTTGACGAAATTCAGAGAACGGGAGATATCTTTTTTCCAAAAGACTGGCTGAACAATACAATTGGAAAATATTCGTCGAAATATGCTTTTGATGAGGTACAGCGATTTTTAAAAGAGAATTCTAATTTTAGTCCAATTCTGAAAAGAAAATTAATGCAGGCAACCGACGGTTTGTACCGCGCACAAAATATTAAAAAAGAAACCGAATGAAAATTGAATCGGAAATAGAAAAAGTCTCCAGTTTTCAACATCTCGAAATGCTTGCCAATCAGGTGGTAGAAGGATTTATTTCGGGGATGCACAAAAGTCCGTTTCATGGATTTTCGGCAGAGTTTGCTGAGCATAAAGTGTATAATGCCGGAGAAAGTACGAAACATATCGACTGGAAGCTGTTTGCCAAAACAGATCGTTTGTACACCAAACGTTTTGAGGAAGAAACCAATTTGAGATGTCATATTATTGTCGATAATTCATCGTCTATGCATTATCCTGAATTGAAATCAAATCAGCCCTTTTACGAAAAGAAAATAGGGTTTTCAGTTCTGGCTTCTGCTGTATTGATGAATATTCTTAAAAAACAACGTGATGCTGTTGGTTTGAGCGTGTTCTCGGACAGTTATGAATATTATGCTCCGGAGAAAGGAAGTGATCGCCATCACAGAATGCTGCTCAATAAATTAGAACAGTTACTGGAACAGCCAAAAGCTAAAAAAAGTACCGATACGATTACGTATCTGCATCAGATTGCGGAGAAAATGCATCGTCGTTCGATGATTATTCTTTTTACAGACATGTTTCAGGCCGAAGAGGATGAGAAGCTTTTTAACGCCTTACAGCATTTGAAACACAACAAACATAAAGTAGTACTGTTTCATGTGGTTGATGATCAAACAGAACTAAAGTTTGACTTTGATAACACACCGCGTAAGTTCATTGACTTAGAATCGGGTGAAGAAGTATCGATTTTTGCCGATAATGTAAAAGCGGAATATGAAAAAAGGGTAGAAGGGTATTTTAAAAACCTGGCTTTA
The DNA here is from genome assembly GCF_041154745.1 of Flavobacterium sp. CFS9. Taxonomy (NCBI): domain Bacteria; kingdom Pseudomonadati; phylum Bacteroidota; class Flavobacteriia; order Flavobacteriales; family Flavobacteriaceae; genus Flavobacterium; species Flavobacterium sp. CFS9. The sequence continues at coordinate 2,239,026 of NZ_AP031573.1, forward strand.
ACCTGTGCAAAGAACCATATTAAGTACGTTCCGGTAAATGTAGGCGATAATTTTGAAAAAATATTGACGACATATTTGGTTGAAAAACAAAACTTTGGCTAAATAATTTAAAATTTATTTAATTTTTTTTCAAAAAACACTTGCAGAAACGAAATTCTGTACTATCTTTGCAACCGCAATAACGCAGAGGTTTGGTAGTTCAGTTGGTTAGAATACATGCCTGTCACGCATGGGGTCGCGGGTTCGAGTCCCGTCCAGACCGCAATATTGGGAAAAGCCTTTCTTAACGGAAAGGCTTTTTTGCCCAAATACGGTATCTAAGATTAGTTGTGTTGTTTTGCTACGACTTTGTAACTCGTAGCTGGTTTAGTAGTTAGACCAATGAAAAGCTTTCCACTTTTGTGGATGGCTTTTTTGATTTAGGGCTATTCTGAATTTAAACGCAAAGTTCGCTAAGGTTTACGCGAAGTCCGCAAAGTTTTTATAAGCTTTGTGGACTTTTTTGTTTTTAGGTGTTTGGTTGAACCGCAAGGAACGCTAAGATTTACGCGAAGTCCGCAAAGTTTTTTATAAGTTTTGTAGACTTTGGACTTTCAGTTTCGTAGTCTTTGTGATTAAAAAGAAAGTAAATTCTTCTTTTTTGATTTTATGGTCAAATTTTAAAATATTGGAATTTAATTGATTAAAAATTAATTGAAATTTATTCGTAAAAAATGCTTGCAGAAACGAAATTCTGTTGTATTTTTGCACTCGCAATAACGCACGGTTTGGTAGTTCAGTTGGTTAGAATACATGCCTGTCACGCATGGGGTCGCGGGTTCGAGTCCCGTCCAGACCGCAATATTGGAAGAAGCCTTTCTTAATGGAAAGGCTTTTTTGTTTTTATAGCTTTTAGGTTTAACCGGAAAGAGCGCTAAGATTTACGCAAAGTTCGCAAAGTTTTAATTTAGCTTTGCGAACTTTGCGTTTTTTCCTTTGTGGACTTTGCGGTTAAGTCTTAATGAGCAGCTTTGGAATTTGGTATTTCAAACAATTGAAATTTAATTTTCTTATATTTAAAGTTGCAAAAACATTGTATAAACTCCAATGGAATATTCCGGTCAGAAATTAGATAAGTATTACATCAAAAAAGTAGATGCTGATAAAAAAAGCATTTACTGTCACCACGATTTGATGGGGGAGTTGTTTGTGCCTACGCATAAACACGACAAAGCACAGCTATTGTATGCCGAAGGAGATGTTGTTTTTGTAACAACCGAAACTAAAACCTATTTTTTACCGGCAAGACATTTTATTTGGATTCCGAGTGGAGTAGAGCACAGCATTGAACCGAAGTCGGAAAGTGTTACAATGCGAAACCTGTATTTTCCGATTGAAAAAGATGAAGACGAGTTTTATAAGAATGAGGGAATTTATCCTGTCAATAATTTACTGCTTCAAATGATGCTTTTTACAAATCGATGGAATGGCGATCTTAAAAAAGGAACGCCAAACTTTACCATTGCTAAAGCTATAAAAGCGATTCTGCCTCAAATATGTACTGCTAATTTGCCTTTGGGATTACCGCAGCCGAAAGACAAACGACTTGGGAAGATTTTACGTCATATCGAAAATAATCTGGGAGAAACGATTCTGTTTGCCGATGTGGCGCATGAATTCGGGTATAGCGAACGCTCTTTGTATCGCTTGTTTCAAAAAGATCTCGGAATGTCCTTCATTCAATATTACACTATTCGGAGAATTTTAAAGGCTATCGAGTTGTTATTGGAAAGAAAGCTTTCGGTAAAAGAGGTAGCCGAAGAAGTTGGATATAATAGTGTCCCGACTTTTAGTAATACTTTTTTCAAAATCTTAGGACAAAGACCTTCTGATTACTTAAACGGTGAGGAGATTTTAGGCCGAGGAAAATGAATTTTTTCAGGCAGATAGTCAAAACATAAAATAAAATCTGCAAAATCTGCGTGAACCTAAAAAACGAGCAAATATTATATCTGTTTTTTAATAGTTTGTTTTTCAGTGCTTCAATTGAATTTTTTGTAAAAACAAGATTTTAACATTTGTCCGAAATGAATATGTTATTGACTTTTTAGAATTATCAGTCAATAAAAAAAATGAAGGAACTTTGCAGCTTAAATTATTTATGTATTCATGTTCCTTAAAACAACAAATTCTACAGACGATTGTTTTCCCAGAATCCTGCTCTTATTTTTACTTGTATTAGTATTTAATGGTATAAAAGCGCAGGAAGTGCATTCGGTTTCGCTAAAAGAAGCTTTGAAACTGGCTAAAGAAAACAACAAAAAAATCCTCAGATCTCAACTTGAGATTACGCTCTCAGAGCAAAACATCAAAGAAAGAAAAGAACTCCGATTGCCAGATGTACAGCTAAGTGGTATGTACTCCAGAATCACCAATATTACCGAATTCAAAGGAAACGGTTTTTTAAACGGCAAAGAAGTTACAAAGGCGATTCCGGAACTCTATGAGGTGAACTCGAGTTTTAAAATGCCAATCTACGCTGGAAATAAAATAAATAACGCTATCAAAATTGCCAATCAGGAGAGTGAAATTGCTAAAATAAAAACAGAAAAGGTCGAAAATGATGTCGAACTCGAAGTTGTGGCAAACTATCTGGCGATTTATAAGATGATGGAGCTTCAAAAGATATTCGAAGAAAACATCAAAGAAGAGAAAAGCCGATTGAAAGAAGTACAGTCGCTTCGAAAACATGGAGCGGTCACTAAAAATGAAGTTATCAGAGCCGAATTACAGCTTTCGGATCGTGAATTAAATGCGCTTACAAATTCCAAAAACATAAAAATTGCGCTTCACGATCTGAAAACTCTAATTCAACTTCCGGAAAACGAAGAAATAGCCATCGATACGGCGGCCAGTTTGGATGAAATGAACGGTTTAGATCCGTATGATTTTTATCTGAATAAGGCTTTGAATAATGAAGAAATGAGAATTGCCAGTCAGGAACTGAATATTAGTAAAACGGAGCTGAAACTGGTCAAAGGAAATTACCTGCCAACGGTTCATTTCTTTGGGAACTATGGTTTTTATTATCCGAACTACAAATTCTTCCCGCCCAATCCGTATTTGTACACGCTGGGGCAAATAGGTGTTGAGGCTGCTTTTGATCTTTCGTCTCTGTATAAAAACAAGACCAAAGTAGATCAGGCAAGCACCAAAATCAAATGGCAGGAAATGCAATCTGAAATTTTGAAAGACGAAATTCAGGATAAGCTTTTTAAAGAGCATACACAGTATCAGGAAATCCTTGAAAAGTTTGTTGTAGTGGATAAAGCTTTGGATTTGGCCGATGAAAATTACCGTATTGTAAAGCTGAAATATATGAACCAACTGGTTTTAATAACCGAAATGGTTGATGCTGACAATGCTTTGCTTCAGGCAAAATACAATAAAATTGCTACCCGATTGGATGCGATTTTAAAACATTACGAACTGCTGCATACGGCGGGAATGCTTCCTTAGAAGTGAGATGTTATTTGTGAAATGTTAGATGCGAAAAGTTAGAAGAAAGAGTATAGAGTAAAGAATATGGATTTTTGAGTTCTGAAGGAACGATTCATATTGTAGGGCAGGATTTTAATCCAGTAGAAAATAAAATATAGAGAATAGACGAAAATATGGTTAAGATTAAAAATGAGACTAGAAGAAACAGAACGTTTCATGTGTTAATAACAATTATTGCAAGTGTGTTGGTAGTAAGCGGTATTGTTTTGGGAATTTGGTTTTATGTTTTCAACAGGAATCATGAGGAAACTAATGATGCTCAGGTCGAGCAGTATGTAACGCCAATCATGTCGAGAATTACGGGTTATGTACAGGAAGTTCGTTTTAACGAAAATCAGTTTGTGCATAAGGGGGATACTTTGGTTGTTATAGACAACAGAGAATATCAATCGAAATTAAATGTGGCTCTTGCCGATGTTCAGAACGCGAGACAAAACAGCCTGGTTGCCGAGAAAAATGCAGTAAATATGGCAAGTGCAACGGCTATTAACGAAGCGCAATTAGACGCTGCAAAATCGAATCTTTGGAAAACCAAATTAGAGTACGAAAGATACAAAGCTTTGGTGAGTGAAGAAGCGGCGACTTCTCAGCAATTAGAAAAAGTAAAGGCAGATTACGAGTCGGCACAAGCGCATTTTCAGGAAATGAAAAACAGAATTCATACTTCGGCACTGAGTACTTCGGTGGCCGAAGCCAATGTGCCAACAACACAAACGAATATCGCTTCGAGACAAGCCACGGCAGATAATGCGGCCTTATTTCTTTCGTACACCATAATTACGGCGCCTTACGATGGCTGGATCGGGAAACGAACTTTACAGCCCGGACAATTAGTAAAAGAAGGTCAGTCCCTGCTTTCGATTGTAAGCAAAGAAAAATGGATTACAGCCAATTTTAAAGAAACGCAATTGCAGTATCTAACCGTGGGGCAGAATGTGGAAATCAAAGCCGATGCAGTAAGTGATAAGATATTTATAGGTACAATTGCATCGTTATCGCCTGCGAGCGGGGCAAGATTTTCATTGCTTCCTCCGGATAATGCAACCGGAAACTTCGTGAAAATCGAGCAAAGAATTCCGGTTAGAATTCAGTTAAAGGATACCGACAAACAAACCGATTTTTTAAGAGCGGGAATGAATATCACTGTGATTGCAGCACACTAAAATGGAAGATAAAAGTATTTTTAAATCCTGGGTTCCAAAGTGGGCAATCATTATCATTTTGTTTGTCTGTCTTTTGCATTCTATGATTTTATTGGGGGTTTATACGTCAAATGTGACCTATGCGGCAAGTTTTCTCGATATTGAACCCGAAGATTTGCAGTTCGCCATGTGTGTTACTTACGGAACACTGCTTGCGACCATTTTAATCGAAGCCCGATTTTCGAGTTTTTTCCCTGCCAAAAATTACCTCATGGCGGTCTATTCTTTAATTGGGGTTACGATTGTTTCCTCGGCCTATATCACCAATTTTTCGCTCTTTTTAATCCTGCGAATTGCCGAAGGAATCCTGATGGCGCTTCCGGTGATTACGATCAGACAATTGTTGATTGAACAGTTCAATTCTAAAAGTGCCATCATCATAGGTTTTTCGTTTTATTATGGAGCGTTGTTGTTGTCGACACCTTTTATAATGAATATTGCGGTTTGGTTTCTGGACCATTACGACTGGAAATACATGCTGTATGTCTCGGGCGGATTGCAGGTTTTGAACGTTTTTTTAATCTTAGTTACTTTTCGTGGGCACCGAATCACAAAGAAAATTCCGTTGTATCAAATCGACTGGATGAGTTATTTTTTGGTTTTAACTGCAATTCTTTGCGGTGCTTACTTTTTTGTCTATGCCGAGAAAAAATATTGGTTCGATTCTTCTCAAATGGTGCTGACGCTTATCATCGCGCTGATTTCGGGAGGGTTGTTTATCTTTAAGGAGCTTTTGGTAAAAAGACCTACTTTTAATTTTGAAGTCTTTAAATATGCCAATCTACGAATCGGATTCTTGCTGTTTTTTCTTTTCTACATCAGCAGGGCAACGCTGAGTCTTTGTCACTCGGCGATGTATTCGATTTGGAATTGGGATCCGTCGCGTGTGGCGGGTGTGCAATACATTAACGGACTAGGGAATGTAATCGGACTTGTTTTGGCGGCTTTTTTTCTGATGAGATCCGTTTCGACTAAAATCATTTTTATAATTGGCTTTTCGCTTATTGCGTTGTTTCATTTTTGGTTTACGTTTCTTTTTGTGCCCGATGTTGCGTTGTTGGATATTATCATTCCGTATGTTTTACAAGGCATTGGAGTGGGATTTTTATTTGTTCCGTTAATATTGTTTACAACTTCTTCGGTTCCTTCAAAAATGGCGGCTTCTTCTGGAATTGTGGGGGTTTCGGGACGCTTTTGGGGAAGTACCATTGGCTTTTGCGTAATGCAGAATGCGACGGTATTTTTAAACAAAAAACACTTTTTAAAACTCAGTCAGTTTGTAACAGGTGATAATCCCGAAGCGCAGCAAACGATTGCCGCAACAACACAAAGTTTTATAGCCAAAGGATATTCGGTAGACAATGCCAATGTTTTAGCCATGAAAAAGATTTTCGGAACCGTTACCAAACAAGCCACTTTACTGGCCGATATGGAGATTTATACCATTGTGGGTTATAGTCTTCTGGTTTTGATCTTCCTCATTGCCTGCAATCAGCATTTAAGACAAACGATGACTTTGGTTAAGAGTAAAATTTGGATAGGTTGAGTTGTGAGATGTGAGTTGTGGATTGTGAGTTATGGATTGTGAGTTATGGATTGTGAGTTATGGATTGTGAGTTTTTGCGCAAAGTTTCTGCACCATCTTGTCATTCCGACGAAGGAGGAATCACACAAGAAACTCCGTTCCAAATGTCGCCAATCTTTGTCGAATTACAAGTGCGATTTGCTTCGCCTGTTCGCTATCGCTCGAGTCTTCTTACGTCGAAATGACAAACAGAACGTGAAAAAAAAGGAATGATACAAATAGCCTCCTGCTTTAGCTGGAGGTTTTTTTATGAGTTGAAGAAAAAGGCTTTAGTCGAATGATCTCTATTTTAAAGGGAAATCAAGCAATTCTTTAGGTTCAATATCTAAAGCATTGGCGATTTTTATAAGGGTTTTTATACCTGTATTTACTTTCGCAACTTCTAATCTTGCTATTTGAGATTTGTTAATATTACAGTCGTCAGCTAAACCTTGTTGGGATAAGCCTTTCTTTTCACGTAATTGTCTAACGTGAATACCAAGATTAACGAGAAAAGTTTCTTCTGAAATATTCATATTCCAAAAGTGAAAAGATTTATTTTGTTTACGTAGGCTAATTAGCCTACAAATTATTATATTTGCTTCAAATAAAAAATAAGATTATGGCCACAGAAAATATTTCAAAGGAACTAGAAACCAGATTAAGAGATTTTTTTAAGGATTTTATCGAGCCTAAAGATATGGCAAGAATGTTACGACAGGTAAATTATGCTCTCTCGGTTTCTTCCATGCGTGGGTGCGAAACCATAGAATCTGAATTGCCTTATATTGATGATAATTTTTATTGGCTGAATAAATTGGCGGAGGTTTTAGATCCTTACTTGGATGTTAAATAACCATATCTAAACGACAGAGTAAAATTGGTTTGTTAAATTTTAGAGAGTTCCATAGGAACGAAATATATTGTAGGGATGGATTTTAATCCATCCATTAAGGAAGAATTGATTGTAAATAGCTAAAAACAAAAAAGCTTCTGATTTCTCAGAAGCTTTTTTTCGGTGCGGATAATAGGACTCGAACCTACACGCCTTGCGGCACCAGATCCTAAGTCTGGCATGTCTACCAATTTCACCATATCCGCGGCTATTGTGGGTGCAAAGATAGACATACTTTCGAATATTCAAAGAAAAAAAATGAAAAATTTCGAAAAAAATATTAATTCTCTTTTTTGTACTTTTGGATTTCTATAAAAATAATTTAAATGGAAAATATTAAGTCCTACGTTCAACAACATAAAGATCGCTTTATCAATGAGTTGATCGAATTATTAAAAATTCCGTCGGTAAGTGCCGACACTGCATACTCGCAAGATGTTATTGATACTGCCGAAGCAGTAAAAGAAAGTTTATCGAAAGCAGGCTGCGATTTTGTCGAAACTTGCGACACTCCGGGGTACCCAATTATTTATGGAGAGAAAATAATCGATCCAAATTTACCAACAGTTTTGGTTTACGGACATTATGATGTTCAGCCGCCAGATCCATTAGAATTATGGACTTCGCCACCTTTTGAACCTGTGATCAAAACAACAGAGATTCATCCAGAGGGGGCGATCTTCGCTCGTGGTGCGTGTGACGACAAAGGTCAGATGTACATGCACGTAAAAGCGTTGGAATACATGGTTCAGAACAATGTTTTGCCTTGTAACGTAAAATTCATGATCGAAGGGGAAGAAGAAGTAGGTTCGGCAAGTTTAGCATGGTTCGTAGAACGCAATCAGGAAAAACTGAAAAACGACGTAATCTTAATTTCTGATACCGGAATGATTTCGAACCAACAGCCGTCGATCACGACAGGTTTAAGAGGTTTGAGTTATGTTGAGGTTGAAGTTACAGGGCCAAACCGTGATTTGCATTCCGGTTTATATGGTGGAGCTGTAGCGAACCCAATTAATATTCTGGCAAAAATGATTGCTGCACTTCACGACGAAGACAATCATATTACGATTCCTGGGTTCTACGATAAAGTACAGGAATTATCTCTTGAAGAAAGAGCCGAAATGGCAAAAGCGCCTTTCAGCTTAGAAAAATATAAAAAAGCCTTAAATCTAAACGATGTTTACGGTGAAAAAGGATATGTAACGAACGAGCGCAACTCTATTCGTCCAACTTTAGATGTAAACGGAATCTGGGGTGGTTATACTGGTGAAGGCGCTAAAACGGTTATTGCGAGTAAGGCTTTTGCTAAAATCTCGATGCGTTTGGTTCCTGGTCAGGACTGGGAAGAAATCACAGAGCTATTTACCAAGCATTTTACAAACATTGCTCCGGCTGGAGTTACGGTAAAAGTAACGCCACATCACGGAGGTCAGGGTTATGTAACGCCAATTGACAGTATTGGATACCAGGCTGCCAACAAAGCCTATACAGAGACTTTTGGAGTGCCTGCAATTCCGGTTCGTTCAGGAGGTAGTATTCCGATTGTAGCTTTGTTCGAGAAAGAACTAAAAAGCAAAACCATTTTAATGGGCTTCGGATTGGATAGTGACGCAATTCACTCGCCAAACGAGCATTTCGGAATCTTCAATTACTTAAAAGGAATTGAGACTATTCCGTTGTTTTACAAATATTTTGTAGAGCTTTCGAAATAGTTTAACCGCAAAGAACGCAACGATTTACGCTAAGTTCACTGTTTTTTTGGTTCGTTAAGATGTAAAAGTTAAATCTTAAGATGTAAAATCCGTTCAGAAATGAACGGATTTCTTTGTTTTAAAGCGGGATCGTCATAAATAAGGATGTAATAAATAGGCTACAGTTTTAGCTGTAGATAGGTTTAAAGGATTTAGATAATTGACTTTAGCCAAATAAATTCCAGATTTGTATTTTAAAATCTTTGTGTAAAATTAGGCTGAAGCCAATAATTGCCTGTATTTCTCCAATCTCCAGCTAAAGCTGGAGGCAATTCAAATTTTGTCTCTCTGCACCTTTGTGTCTTTGTACCTCTGTACCTTTGCCACTTTGAGTCTTCAAAAAGAAAACCTCAGAATCTTAGCACCTTAGAATCTCAGCACCTTAAAAAAAATCCGCTCCCAGATTCTGAAAGCGGATAAAATAAAAAACTAAAAAAAAAATTCTAAAAAACAAACAATCCGGATCTAGAACAAATCCGGGTTATATCCAAAATAGGGCATTTTTTGCTCGTTAAAAATAACTCCGTATTCTTCTAACTCGTTTAAAATAGGCAGGTACACTTCTTTTTTTATTGGAAGCTGTACGCCCGGAGTTGTGATTTTTCCATTTAAGATTAACAGCGTTGCCATTGCAACCGGTAATCCTACGGTTTTTGCCATGGCGGTATAGGTTTGATCGTCTCCGATGCAAACCATTTTCGAGTCAATTTGTTTTTTCTCACCATTGAGTTCGTAGCCAAATTTGTGGTACATGACAATCATGTCTTTGTCATCAGGTTCTAAAGACCAGCTGTCGGATAATATTTTTTCTAATATCTGTGCAGGAGTGGCATTAGGCAGGTTCACTTTCTTGTTTGGATTAAAAAGATCCAGTTCCAGAAGTTTGTCCCACATGATATCGTCCTGATCAATTTTTAAGATCAGTCGGGTTTTGATTTCTGCCGAATCGGTTGGATGATACGGTAAGAAAGAATTTACGAATTGACGATAGCTCATGTTTTCGGAATTTTCCATAACATAGCTGTCGTCAGTCATGCCCAATTGCACGAACATATTCCATGCTTTCGAGAAACCTACTCTTCTAATGGTTCCTCTGTACAATGTTAAAATATCGTCTAAGCCATAAACCGATTTGTATTTAAGAGAATCGCGATTAGAATAAGCCTCGAATTTTCCGTATCCTTCGACTTCCAAAAATTCAGTACGACGGAATAAAGCGCTGTACGGAATGTATTTGTAAGTGCCTTCCTGAATGAATTTGGCAGCACCGCCTTGTCCCGCCAGAACCACATTTCGCGGCGCCCAGGTAAATTTATAATTCCATAAATTATTATCGGATTCTGGAGCAACTAAACCGCCGCAGAACGATTCAAAAAGCAGCATTTTTCCCCCTTTGGCTCTGATTTCATCAATGACTTTCATGGCACTCATGTGATCGATTCCGGGATCAAGCCCGATTTCGTTCATGAAAACCAGATTGTTTTTCTTCGCTTCTTCGTCGAGTGCCTGCATGGCGTCACTGATATAGGAAGCGGTAACCAGATGTTTTTTAAATTCAAGACAATCTTTTGCGATCTCAATATGTAAATGAGCAGGCAACATCGAGATTACGATAGAAGCTTTTTCGATGGCTGCTTTTCTTTCAGCTGTATTAAATATATCAAGAGCAATCGGAGTGGCATTAGGATGTTTCTGTGTTTTCTTTTCGGCTAAGGCCAAAGAAAGATCGGCTACAACGAGGTGTAGGTTTTCACTTTCTGATTTTGCCAATAAATAACGTATTAAGGATGATGCAGATCTGCCGGCTCCAATGATTAAAATGCTTCTCATATTTTATATTTATAACACAAATATATTAAAATGTTAAATATATAACAATTTTAATTTCAGAAAAATATTAGATGCTTTTTTTTAATGCCAAAAAAATGGAAATTCTTTTTTATGAAAAATATTTTCCAAAACTAAAATGCTTTTTAAGTACTATTGAAGTATTTTTGTGGGAGAATCGAAAGTTACAGAAAATATGAAAAGAAGAATTGTTTTGGCAGGTGCTTTTATGGGAATGTTGGCTATCATTTTAGGCGCTTTTGGTGCGCATTTATTGAAGAAATACTTGTCTATAGAAGAATTAAACACTTTTGAAGTTGGTGTTCGTTACCAAATGTATCATGCCCTATTTTTGCTTTTCCTTTCAACCCGAAAAGATATCGCCGAGAAAACGGTAAAAACGATCTACAATTTGGTTGTTGCCGGGGTTTTGCTTTTTAGCGGATCTATCTATTTGTTAGCTACTAAAAGCCTCACGGTTTTTGATTTTAAAATTATCGTATTCGCAACTCCAGTGGGTGGTTTTTTATTAATTATTGCCTGGGCGCTGTTATTTGTTACGATTTTGAGGAGAAAATCATAAAATACCGAATAAAAAATTCTATCTAAAAATTAATCTTTAATTTTGTCTCATAAATAACAGATAATCTTATTTATGTGAGTTTCTATTGTTTTTTTCTTTAATGTTGAAATAATATAACAAATTCATTTATAGGGTTATAGAAAAATGAATTAGAGGCATTTATTTTTTGTTTTATTCATTTTAGGAGTTTAAATTTTAACTAATTAGTATAAATAAAAGTGAAATTTAAATTTTTTTAAAGGTTTAATAATAAATTATATAATTTTGCATTCTCTTAAACATCACAACAACTAAAAATTTATGGACAGTCACACAGTTTTCACGCAATCGATTTCGCTGAAAGAATTAGGAATTGAAAATGCAAAGGTTCGATATCAACTATCTGCAGATGAATTACATGCGATCACTTTGCAATCAGGTCAAGGTGTTGAGAACTCCACGGGAGCATTGGCAATTAATACGGGCGAATTTACAGGACGTTCTCCTCAGGATCGTTATATTGTAAAAGATAGTATTACCGGAGATCAGGTTTGGTGGGGAAATGTTAACATTTCTTTTGAACCGGATGCTTTTGAAAGATTATACAATAAAGTAACACAGTACTTATCAAATAAAGAAGTTTTTGTTCGCGATTCTTACGTTTGTTCTGATGCTAATTACAGATTAAATGTTCGTGTTGTTACGGAAACAGCATGGTCTAATTTGTTTTGTTACAATATGTTTCTAAGACCGGAAGAGTCAGAATTGGCCAATTTTACTCCGGAATGGACGGTTGTTTGTGCTCCGGGTTTTATGGCAGATCCTGCTGTAGACGGAACGCGTCAGTCTAATTTTGCTATTTTAGATTTTACTAAAAAGATTGCACTTATCGGAGGAACAGGGTATACTGGAGAAATGAAAAAGGGAATTTTCTCTGCTTTAAACTTCATCTTGCCGGTTTTCAAAAATACTTTACCAATGCACTGTAGTGCGAATGTTGGTGAAAAAGGAGATACTGCCATTTTCTTCGGATTATCAGGAACAGGAAAAACTACTTTATCAGCAGATCCGCAACGTAAGTTAATCGGAGACGATGAGCACGGATGGACTGCAGAAAATACAGTTTTCAACTTTGAAGGAGGATGCTATGCAAAAGTAATTAACCTCACAGAGGAAAACGAACCGGACATTTTTAGAGCGATCAAAAAAGGAGCTCTTTTAGAAAATGTGGTTTTCAAACCTGGAACTAACGTGGTAGATTATGATGATGTTTCGATCACACAAAATACACGTGTAAGTTACCCAATCACTCACATCGACAATATTCAGCCAGGTTCTATCGGGCATAATCCTAAGAATATATTTTTCTTAACTGCAGATTCTTTCGGAATTTTGCCTCCAATCTCAAAACTGACTCCAGGACAGGCAGCTTATTATTTTATCTCAGGATATACAGCTAAAGTTGCCGGAACAGAAGCAGGAGTTACAGAGCCACAGCCTAATTTCTCAGCGTGTTTTGGAGCACCATTCATGCCATTACACCCAACACGTTACGCAGAAATGCTAACTAAAAAAATGGAAGAGGCTAACGTAACCGTTTGGTTGATCAATACTGGTTGGACAGGTGGTCCTTACGGAACAGGAAGCCGTATGAAGTTGAAATACACTCGTGCGATGATTACCGCTGCCTTAAACGGAGAATTGGATAACGTAAACTTTAAAAATCATAAAGTATTCGGAATTGCACAGCCAGAAAGCTGTCCGAATGTACCAAATGAAATTTTAGATCCTAGAAACACTTGGGAAGATGCTGAGTTGTACGACAAAAAAGCAGTTGAATTAGCTCAGAAATTTAAAGCTAATTTCGCGAAATTTGAAGAATTTGCTAATGCCGAAATTTTGGCTGGCGCACCGATCATAGAATAAGGAAGATTACTAATTCACGTTAAAAAAGCTGTTCTTTATGAACAGCTTTTTTGTTTGGTATTCAGTCTCAGTCTTCAGTCTCAGTCGCAGTTTTCAGTCGCAGTTAAGAAACTGAAAACTGCGACCGCGACTGCCAACTTATTTCTTCTCATCAATACGTTTCTGGATTAAATCCCAGGCATAGTAATGAAAAGTCATTCCGTTGCTCATTGCTACGAAAAGGCCATTTTTAAAGCTTCCGCCTAAATTGATACTGGTAACATCGGCACCATCACATTCGATAGTCGAAGTTGGGATTTCGGCCAAAAGTGGATAACTATTCGGATTGCCATTGGCACCTTCTCTCGGATAGACCATAAACGTATTTGCTTGTTGGTTAGAAACTAAAATGTATCCGGTAGAATCCGTTTTTTTATAGATTGCAATTCCTTCGTTATCCCCTTTAAATCCTGTTTTTCCAAAAACAGTCAGTTCTTTGTTGTCGTTTAGAGCAGGATCGGCTTTGTATTTTCTGATCCCGAATTGTTCATCACAGTACAGGATAGTGCCTAGTTCATTATCTACTGCAATAGCCTCGATTTCTTTCTTTCCACTGTAGGCGCCAAACTTTCGAACGACTTTTGCTGTTGCAGATTCTCCATTTCCGGAAAGTTCATATTGCCATAAGTAACTTCCCGATGGTCCTGATTTTCTGCCTACAACAGCGAAGATTTTACCGTCAGTTTTTCGGGTGTACAAAGCAATGCCCATCGGGTCGCGTAATTCTTCACCCTCAAAAACAGCGATTCCGCCATTATCGATTGCTTTTAAATCAGGTAAACTAAAGATTCTTATTTTGTTTGATTCACGTTCTGTAGTAACAGCAACATCCACTTTTTTTCCATCTATGATCAAGCCATAAGCGATATCAACATTGTTCGGACGTTTTAGCACTTCGGATTTCGAAATAATTTTTCCCTTTAAATCAAAAGCATACAAAGCGCCGTCTGTATCTTTATCAGTCCCGATAATAATACTTTTAGAAGAATCAGTTGGGTGAATCCAGATTGCAGGATCGTCTGTATCGTGAGGCAAAGCTTCAGTAACAATAGTTGGTTTTACAGCGTTTGCAGCTACAGGAGCCAGTTTGTCCTCTTTACAAGCGATGAATAAAGTGCTTAAAAGTAAAAAGGCGAGTATCGTTTTATTTTTCATTATGGATTTCGTTTTAATACCATTAGACAGAGCCGTTAAGTTCTGTCTAATGTAAGGATTTTATAAATAGAGGATTACAAGTCAAGTTTCAAACCAAAATTGTATCGGGCCTGATAGTACTCAGCTTGTTTGGTATGTGCCTGAACTCCCTGATAGTAACGCAAAGGCTGATTGGTTAAGTTATTGGCTTCAGCAAAAAGACGAAGCTTTGGTGTAATTTTAAAAGAAGCGTTTGCGTCTAAGAAAAATTGTTTGTCGTAATAACTGTCTTTATAAGATTCTGAACCCAATTCATCTAAATAATCTGAAGTGAAATTGGTTGAAATTCGGGCAGAGAAACGTTTGTTTTCCCACGATAAAGAACCGTTAAACATATGTGGAGTAGTTCCCGGAAGACTGATATTGTTTCTTTCGTTACCCTCTTCATCAGCGATTCCTTTTGCTTTAGATTTGGTGTAGGTGTAATTCAGATAAATACCAAATCCTTTTAGGAATTTACCCGGAAGGAAATCCAACTGACGCTGAAAAGCGACTTCAAAGCCGTAAACATCAACCGTATCTCCGTTTCTGGATTGTAAAAACGACCAATTTTCACCTGCCGGAATTGGATTTGCCTGGTTTGGGAAATCAGCAGCAAATTTTGCAGCAGTGTATTGGTTGTCGCTATAATTGTAAATGAAATTTTCGAGTTTTTTATAGAAAACACCTCCTGAAATTAATCCGACAGACTTGAAATAGTTTTCGGCCATGAAATCATAATTGTACGAGTAAGTAGCATCAAGATCCGGATTTCCGGCTGTAATTTCTTTTTCGGCAGCAATATTGTTTACATACGGAGCCAGAGCATAATAGTCCGGTCTGGCTAAAGCTGTCGTGGCGGCAGCTCTTAAAACTAAGTCTTTGGTAGCGTTGTATTGGAATGAGATACTTGGCAATAGATTAGTATAAGAGTTGGTCGTATTAATTTGACTTTCTAATTTTTCTTCATCCAAAACACGATTTCCGGTATAATCAATACGAGTGTTTTCTACACGAAAACCTAAAACCATAGAGAGTTTATCGTTAAAATCCTGATCCCATCTTACATAAGCGGCATAAATGTTTTCTTTGGCATTGAAATTTACCGCTAAGAATTCTGATGGATCTGCTTTTTTGTTGAATAAAGCAGCATTGTTTAAATCTAAACCTCCTAAAAAGTTAGCCGAAGCAAAACTACCCGGAACATATTTACTACCCGGATTAAAGTTTTGACCGTCATAGAAACTGTTTGGAATCTGCGACAGTAAAGCCATATCAGTATTGATTGGTGTGTAGGCAAAGAAATTGTTGTTTCTTTCTTTTTCTTTCAATCGAAGACGGAGCCCGGTTCTTAATCTACCTTTTTGAGATGGGATAATAGTAAAAGGGAAACGGATATTAATTTTTGCTCCAAATTCACTTTCACTGGTTTCATTTGTATTTTCGGTAGCCGTTTGGAACTTGAATTTGTCTAAAGACTCTCCACTGGTTGTGATTAAAGGAAATTCGATATCGGATAGATTCTGAGTTAAGTCCAAACCTTTCTGACGGTATTCGATATAACGCTCTCCAGGACGATATTCTCTGGCTTTTGCATAGTTGGCAGACCAGTCTAAATCGAGTTTAGAGTTGATTAAATGTTCCCCGCGAATCGAGTAATTCTGAACACGCTGATCTTCTAATCGGCTGTTTTTATTTCGATTATTATCAACTCCGCCTTTGGTTTGGCGTTTTACACGACCTTTGAAAGCTGTAATTTGTTCACCATTATAAACAGGCTGAATATCATCATAGGTAGTTCTGAAACGATTTTCTCTATCGTCTCTCCAGTTGTAAATGGCATTGGCAAAAATGGTATTATTTTCATCAAATTTATAATCTAATGCCACAGATCCGCTGCGGCGAATACGCTGTACATCATATTTTCTGATCTCGGATGCCTGTAAGTACTCATTTCCGAATTTATCTTTTACCCATTCGTTTTCAATATTATCAGATCCGTAATTCACATTGTTATAAGATCCGCTAAAAACTGCTCCCAGTTTATTGTCTAAAAAGCGGTTTCCATAAACTAATCCGGCTGTATAAGAGGCATGTTCACGAATTGGTAAGTAACCTCCGGCTAATGTCGCAGAAATTCTTTCTCCGTTTGGTGTAGCTCTTGTGATCAGATTTACAGAACCCCCAATAGCATCAGCATCCATATCGGGAGTTAGGGTTTTGTTGACTTCAATTGTCGAAATCATATCAGACGGAATCAAATCCATTTGTACATTTCTGTTGTCTCCTTCAGCTGATGGAATTCGGTCTCCGTTTAAGGTAACAGAGTTCAATGACGGAGCAAGTCCACGAATAATAATGTTACGGGCTTCACCCTGATCGTTTTGCATCGTGATTCCCGGAACACGTTTTAAGGCATCCCCAACGTTGGCATCCGGAAAACGTCCCATTTGGTCAGAAGAGATTACGTTTCCAATGTTTTTATTGTTTTTTTGTTGGTTTAAAGCCTTGGCTTGACCTTTTAAGATGTCACCCACCACAACTTCGTTCAATTCAGTTCCCGAAGTTTTAAGCGCAAAATCAATTACGTTGTTTTTACCATGTTCAACTGTAATTTCTTTTGTGAGAGCTGTGTATCCTATATATTTTACCTGTAACTGGTAGGTTCCTGCATTTATGCTAAGCAATTCGAAATGACCGTTGTAATCTGTAACAGTGTATTTGTTCTCGCCTACAATCTGAATCATTGCTCCCGGTAAAGGAAGTTTGTCATCTGTATCCAGCACTTTTCCTGAGATTATAGCCTTTTGAGCATAACCTGACAAGGCTAAAAACAGAAGTGTAATTACTAAATAAATTTTTTTCATTTGTGTTTTAGTTTGATTTGCTGCGAAACTAGAACCTGAATGTTATTAAAGGACTTGGAAAAAATTAACATAGTGTTATGATTCGTCGTTGACATTAAAAATAGATTAATGTTGAAATAACATTTAAATGAGAAATGTTTTTTAAGAACTCAACTTA
The DNA here is from genome assembly GCF_041154745.1 of Flavobacterium sp. CFS9. Taxonomy (NCBI): domain Bacteria; kingdom Pseudomonadati; phylum Bacteroidota; class Flavobacteriia; order Flavobacteriales; family Flavobacteriaceae; genus Flavobacterium; species Flavobacterium sp. CFS9. Next base: position 2,256,532 of record NZ_AP031573.1, read on the forward strand.
AAAGAAATGAACTATTTAACTTAGAATTTAATTTTTTGGCGCTAAATTTGCCCTATCACAGGAAGCCGAAGGGCGGACTGACGAAATAATCATCAATCAAAAATCATCAATCATGTTAAAACAATTTTTTATCCTTTGCTCCGGAGCCGATCGGGATCTGCTCGAAGGCTGTTCGGAAGGCGAACAAACCAAATATGCTGGTATTGGAGCCACCGTTTTTTTTACTGCAGTTATGGCTTTTCTGGCCAGTGCTTATGCGCTTTTTACTGTTTTTGACTCGCTTTATCCGGCTTTAGCTTTTGGATTTGTCTGGGGTTTGCTCATCTTTAATCTGGACCGATTTATCGTTTCGACAATTAAAAAAAGAGATCGTTTTATGGATGAATTTATTCAGGCGACTCCCAGAATTATATTGGCCATTATCATTGCAATTGTAATTTCGAAGCCTCTGGAAATTAAAATTTTCGAAAAAGAAATCAATACCGTTTTATTGAAGGAAAAAAATGAGATGGAATTGGCGAATAAAAAACAGGTAGGCAATTATTTCAAATCAGATTTAGATAAGAACAAAGCCGAAATTGCCGCTTTGAAAAGTGATATTCTGACAAAAGAAAAAGAAGTAAATGATTTGTACTCTACTTATATTACAGAAGCTGAAGGGACTTCGGGAACGAAGAAACTGGGGAAAGGACCCGTTTATAAAGAAAAACGGGAAAAACATGATGCTGCTTTAAAAGAGCTTGCTGCTTTAAAAACCACTAATGAAGCCAAAATTGCTGAGAAAGAAAAAACAGGGAAACAATTACAGGCTGACCTAGACAAAAAAGTCACGCAGACACAGCCGATCATTGAAGGCTTTGACGGATTAATGGCGCGTATTAATGCCTTGAATAAATTGCCTTGGCTTCCTTCCTTTTTTATCATGCTATTGTTCCTGGCAATTGAGACTTCTCCAATTATAGCGAAGTTACTGGCTCCTAAAGGGGAGTTTGATTTCAAACAGGAAGAAGCTGAAACGGCTATGAAAGCAACTTTGGAACAGAATAAATACCAGCGTGAACTATTGGTGAATACCAGTGCTGCAATGCACGATAAAGTGTATGCTGATATTGCCGGTGACCGAGGCCTTTTTGATTTACAGCGTAAAAATGCAAAGGAGTTATTGGAACTGCAATCGAATAGTTTTGTAGAGAAGCAAAAAGCTACTTTGTAAGGCGTAAAGTCGAAAGTCATAAAGTTAAAAAGCCAGAAATAGAAGTTCTATTTCTGGCTTTTTTGTTGATATCAACAAGAGTATTAAGACTTTATGGCTTTAGACTTTAAGACTAAATTACATATAGCTTAAAATTTCTTTCTTATAAGTGTCATATTCTCCTTGCATGATTAAACCATTGTCAAGTAGTTTTTTATAATTCTGCAGTTTATCAAAAAGTTCTTCTTTGGATAAGTCGCTTAATTTACGTTCTCCTGTAGAAGTTGGAGCGGGTTGAATAGGTTCAAAAGTTTCATAAGGAGTAGCGGCAGCAGGCAAAATCTCGGCGAAACTGGTCACTTCTTCTGTTTCAACTTCTTCTACGTCGTCTTCAAAATCATCTTCAATGATTGGTGTTGCTTCAGTTATTGGAGTCTCAGAAGCAGCAGGATTTTTTAATAAATCCAATTGCTCTTTCGCATAAGTATAAATTTTTCTGGCCTGAGTTTTCGGAATATAATCGATCGAAATGGTCAGATCAGTTTTGGTGCCAAATGAAAATTCAGAACCTAAAATATTTTCTTTTACAAAAGTGCTTGCAATATCATCCCAGGTATAATCAGTAAAATCCATTGATAAACCTAAGTTTTTAGGTTTGCAGATAATAATACGTTTGTTGGTTAAGATTATGCTATCCGGAAAAACAGTTATTGCGGGCTTTTTTTGAACCGCAATGTACCCAACTTCTTCATTTTTCATCAGTAAATCATTGAGTTTCGAAGTGATTTTTTCAATCGCTTTAGGGTCTTGTTCTTCGTTCAGAAATTTTTTAAATTGTTCTTTCATGATTGATAAGTTGCTAAGTTACGTGGTAACTGAGTTGCTAGTTTTTTGGTCTTATGCTACAAATGTAATGCCTAATTTTCTAATTCGATAATTTCATTCTGAATTTTCTTTGTCAAACTTTTGAAAACCAATTCATAGGAATGATCGATCAATTCTTTGATGAAAGCAGTTGGTAAACTTCCGTTGAGCGCGATAGTATTCCAGTGGACTTTGCTCATATGAAAACCGGGTTTGATCTCTTCGTATTCGGCTCTTAGTTCCTGAGCGCGTTCCGGATCACATTTTAAGTTAACCGAAGGTTCATTTTTTTCCCATTGCGATAAGGAGGATAATGCAAACATTTTTCCGCCAACTTTAAAAACCAAAGTGTCTTCGTCAAAAGGGAAGTGCTCGCTGACTCCTTTTTTTGAAAGACAATATTCGTAGTACGTTTCCAGATTCATATTATTTTTATTTACCAATTTCACCTAAATGTGTATACTTAAAACCTTTTTGATATTTCAAACCATAACCGAAAAAACGATCCATTGCAGCGTGAGAGAACAGAATGATTCCGATAAGCTGAATGTATTCTATTTTTAAATAACAACCTAATATATAAATTATTATTGCAATTCCTTTATGATGGAATAGGTTATAGGAGAAAGCTCCAATTTTGGAATTAAAGGCATAACCCATCATCGAAAAATCAGGAGCCAGAATGAAGACTAAAAACCACCACCACTGATAGTTTAAAAGACTAAATAAATAGATTCCGAGAATAAACATTCCCAGTTCTTCAAGTTTGAGTATTGTTTTCATAATATTTTCTTTTCCATCATTTTTTCGGGATGCTGTAAAGCACTAAAACCAAATTTCTCGTATAAAAAGTGAGCATCAGTGGTGGCTAATCTCCAAATCTGAATGTTTTTGAGCTGTGGATCGTTCATCATCGCTTCTATTAAAATTGACGAATATCCTTTACCACGTTGTTCTTCGGTAATAAAAACGTCCATCACATAGCCAAAAACAACATAATCTGTAATGACTCTTGCAAAACCAATTTGTTTGTCATTAAGATAAATACCAAAACAAACAGAGGCGTCTATTGTGGTTTGTACCTCTTCGATCGTTCTTCCGGCTGCCCAGTAAATGTCCTTCAGGAAATTTTGAATAAACGGAACATCGAGTTTGCTTTTATCTGTTGAAACTGTTATCATTCTAGAGGATCGATTTTATGCTTAAGATTTTACATTGTAAGATTTGAAATCTGAAATAATAGTGGTTTTGATGGACTTGCATCGTTTTCAAACGAAGCAATCTGGAGATTTAGTATGTACTCTCCATCTTCGATTTCATCTGCAACAAAAATCATTTCGGTAATGGTCGCGTTGAATCGTGCATCGGAATTTAGGTTGTGGGTGTCTTTTACATTCCAAAAAGCTTTGTGCGCCAGTAATTTTCCCTCATCATGTTCTCTGTCAACACTTGGTAAGTCAATTAACAAATGCTGAATTCCGTTTTCACGAATGAAAATTGCCGCTTCTTCGGATAAATAAGGCGGATTGGTATTGGAATATTTAGTTGATTTTTTTGAAATCTGATTTGGAAGGGTTCTAATAATTAAAGCCTCAATTGTTTTGGCGGACGAAGGGGAATCATTTGTTCCATTGAGCGAAGTCGAAGTACGTGTCCCATTGAGGGAAGTCGAAGCATGTGTCACATTGAGCGAAGTCGAAATGTGTTCTTTGGTTATTACTAAATCATCACCTATTTTTTCTGGCTCAATTGTAATCAATTTAGCAGGAAAGAAAAACTGCTTTAAACACTGGTTGATACTGTAAAAATCGTTTGTAATATGTCCCAAACACTCCGTGTGTGTTCCATGTCCGTGAGGGTTGAAGAAAATATTATTAAAATTAGTAGATGATTTTCCTTCGCTAACTTTACCAATCCAATCGCCAAAAACAACCGGTTCAATGACCGGTTTTTCGATGTACCAGGCAATCGGGTTTTCATCGGTATTGGTTAATGGAATTGAAATATCAATGGGTTTTGATAAGTCGATTTCGAAGTTGTTGATTTTTGCTATCATGTTTGTTTAACCGCAAGGGGCGCTAAGGTTTACGCTAAGAACGCCAGATTTTTTTATTAAAGATTGTTTACGACTCTTCTGATTCCATTTTTTATTAAACAAACATTGAAATTGATTAATAAACCTAATTTGCAGTTGGTTAGTTTTAAATAAGTTAATAATTGAGCAAAATGAACTTCATTTAAACAATCGACTGACTTTATCTCCAAAATTAGTTTATTTTCTACTAAAATATCTAATCGATAACCAATATCTAATTTTACTTCTTCATAAACTAAGGGTAGAGCTTTTTGCTTTTCAATGAATAACCCAAGTTTTTTTAATTCATAAAAAAGACATTCTTCATAAGCACTTTCTAGAAGTCCTGGTCCCAAAGCCTGATGGACTTTTAATGCACTGTTAAATACAATTCGCGATAATTCATTCTCTGACATGAGACGTAAGATTTACAATTAAATCTCAAATGTAGTGTTTAAAACAACAAAAGTAATTTTATTCTTACATTTTGTAAACATCGCGATCTTTGCGTAAACCTTAGCGCCCCTTGCGGTTAAGCTTTATGATTCGATATAAAATAAATCTGAAGCAATTCCATCCGTTAAAAATTTTCCTTTTAAAGTTGGTCTAAGAATGTTGTCTTCGATTGATAGCAAATCATCGGTTAAGAATTTCTGAGATTGTTTCAGTAGATAATTCAAATATTCCGATCCGAATTCATTTTCAATTCTTTCCAGAGAAACGCCCCAAATGGTTCGTAATCCTGTCATGATATATTCGTTATAACGATCTGAAACAGTCAGAATTTCCATTTCAATAGGAAGTTCATCATGCTGAATGGCTTTTAGATACAAAGCGTTATTAGCAACATTCCAGCCTCTTTTCCGGCCGTCAAAACTATGAGCCGAAGGTCCAATTCCAATATATTTTTTGCCTAGCCAATAAGCCGAATTGTTTTTGGAGAAGTAACCTTCTTTTCCAAAATTGGATAATTCGTAGTGAATAAAACCATTTTTCTGAAGTATATCAACCAGAATCATAAAATGATTGGAAGCTGCTTCGTCTTGTGGCTCTGCAATTTTACCAGTGTCAATCAGTTTTTTTAAAGCTGTTTTGGGCTCCACCGTCAAAGCATAACTTGAGATATGTGGAATCCCAAAGCTTAAAGCGGTTTCGATGTTTTGTTTCCACATTTCGTCAGTCATTCCCGGAATTCCGTAAATCAGATCCAGTGAAATATTGTCGAAATATTTTGTTGCTTCCTCTAAACATTTTTTGGCTTCCGCTGAATTATGAGCACGATTCATCATTTTTAAATCGTCTTCATAAAAGGACTGAATCCCAATGCTTAAACGGTTTATAGGGCTTTTTGATAATTCTAGAATTCGTTCGGGAGATAGATCGTCCGGGTTAGCTTCGAGCGTGATCTCCGGATTTTCCACAACATTGTAATTCTTGTAAACGGTCTCAATTAAAAAGTTTATTTCGGTATTACTCAAAACAGAAGGAGTTCCACCGCCAAAATATATAGTCTCAATTTGCTGACCATTTCGAGTGGAGTCGATAAGCTCATTCTTTCGCAGGATAATTTCTTTGGCTAATGCCAAAACCATCTCGTCTTTCTTTTTCATAGAAGTCGAAAAATGAAAGTCACAGTAATGACAAGCCTGCTTGCAGAATGGTATGTGTATGTAAATGCCGCTCATTTATAGTATTCAGTGTTCAGTGCCAGTTTTCAGTCTCAGTCTTTTTTTGCCGTGTACTGTGACTGCGACTGAAAACTATTTTTTAACTCGATCTTCATTCTGTTTCACAAAAGCATCCCAACCCGAATAACTTTTACCGGCAATAACTTTACCGGAATTAAAATGATGACAAACGGCAGCCGCGAGACCATCTGTTGAATCGAGATTTTTGGGTAATTCTTTCAGTCCAAGAAGCTGTTGGAGCATTTTGGCTACCTGTTCCTTACTGGCATTTCCGTTTCCGGTAATCGCCATTTTGATCTTTTTAGGTTCGTACTCGGTGATAGGAATTCCTCTCGAAAGCCCCGCTGCCATTGCTACGCCTTGAGCACGCCCTAATTTCAGCATCGATTGAACGTTTTTGCCAAAGAAAGGAGCTTCAATCGCAATTTCGTCCGGATGGTGCGTTTCAATTAGTTCGATTGTACGTTCAAATATGATTTTTAATTTTTGGTAATGATTGTCGTATTTGGACAATTGCAGTTCGTTAAGCTGCAGAAAATCCATTTTTTTATTGGTAACTTTAATTAATCCAAAACCCATGATGGTCGTTCCGGGATCGATACCTAATATGATGCGTTCTTTTGTCAAGTTTTTTTGTTTCAGGTTTGATGTTTCACGTTCAAAGTTTATCAGCTTAGATATCCCTTTGTTACTATTATATTTTGTTCTTTATTCAGTACTTCTATTTGTTGACAAATACTGTTGTATAATTTCCAAAATTTATCTTCGAAATCATCTTCTTGTTCTAATATATTTTCAGTTTCGGCATTGTCATCATTATTTAAAATTTCACCATGACTTTCATAATAAGATGTCAAGAGATTTCCTTTATCTGCTAAAACCCACCTGCAAGTGGCAATCCAGGGATCAACGAAAAAATAATAAACTTTTGTATTAAGTTCTTTCGAAAGAAATAATGTCATTTGTCTTGTTTCTTCAAAATCCCAAACATTCCATATTAGATAATTCCATTCATTAATTTGGTCAAATAACAGAAATGGTTTTGTGGTTTTGCTTGAACTTTCATCAGATAAAAATGACCAATCGAATTTTTCATCAAATTCTATAACTTCGGTATCTGATACCTTTAGAACCTCTAATATTGAACTTTTTGCCGTATTTTCTATACAAAAATGATGATTTATCAGCGAGCTAATTAAATTTCGTTCTTTATTTACTGATTCTGACATTTCATTTTCTCATTTTCAAATTGCCACATTTTCAAATTGATTACTTTTGCAGCATGATTTCAATTCCACACAAAGCTAAGCAATTCCTTGTTCTTTTAGTCAAACTTTTGATTGTTGGCGGCGCATTTTATTTTATTTACAATCAGTTGGCAAACAATGATCAATTAGACTGGCAGAAATTTATTGTGCTGTTTCGTAAAAATCAGTCCGTTTTAGGAATTGGTTTTATATTGCTTTTGAGTGTTTTGAACCGTTATTTTGAGATCTTGAAATGGCAAAATCTGGCTAAAGTAATTCATGAGATTTCTTTAGGAGAAGCCACAAAACAAGTGTTGGCAGCTTTAACAGCAGGAATTTTTACACCAAACGGAGTAGGAGAGTATGCCGGAAAAGCGCTGTATTATTCAAAATCAGAGGCAAAAAAAGTAATTTTTCTGAATCTGATTTGCAACGGAATCCAGATGATCTTAACGGTGATTTTTGGAGTTTTTGGATTACTGTATTTTAATGCCAAATATGAGATTATTACCACTCAAACTGTTGCTGTTTTATTCGGAGGTTTTGTGTTGCTTTTGGTTGTTTTGTTTTCCTTGAAGAAAATAAAAATTAAAGGCTATTCAATCGAGAAATTGGTACATAAAATCAATGAAATCCCAAAACCTATTCACCGTAAGAATATTGTTTTGGGGATTTTACGTTATTTGGTTTTTTCACATCAGTATTACTTTTTGTTCTTGGCTTTTGATGTTGATTTGCCTTATTTTACTTTAATTGCTACCATCGCGGTAGTCTACTTCCTGGCTTCATCACTGCCTACTTTTCAGTTTCTGGATTTTGCGGTAAAAGGAAGTGTTGCGATCTATTTCTTTGGAATTTTAGGCGTAAACGAATGGATTGTAGTTTTTATCAGCACTCTGATGTGGTTTCTCAATGTGGTTTTACCAGTAGTAATAGGAGTTTATTATGTATTGAATTTTAAGACCAAAACTACAGAATGATTTGGTTTTTGGATGCCATATTAAGTGTTTATTTGATTACCATTGCTTGGCTTATTTATGGATTTTTTAAAGTAAAAAAGTACCAAAATACAGGTCTTAAACCTCAGACAAGCTTTACGATTATAGTTCCGTTTCGGGATGAAGAGGAGAATTTGCCTAATCTTTTAGAGCGTTTTTCAAAATTGAATTACCCTAATGATTTGTTTGAAGTTATTTTGGTAGATGATAATTCTAAGGAGAAATTTCATATTTCACATTTCACATTTCACATCTCACAAATCGACAATATCCGGGTTTCGAATTCTCCTAAAAAAGATGCTATTTCGACTGCCATGCAATTGGTGAAAACAGACTGGGTTGTTACCACAGATGCCGATTGTCTGGTGCCTGAAAACTGGTTGCTGACATTTGATAATTATATTCAACAAAATAAGGTTTCAATGCTGGCAGGAGCTGTAACCTACGAATGTGAGAGTTCTTTTTTGCACCATTTTCAGCAATTGGATTTAACGAGTCTGCAAGGTGCTACTATTGGAAGTTTTGGGCTTCGAAAAGCTTTTATGTGTAATGGAGCCAATTTCGCGTACACTAAATCGTTGTTTGAAGATTTAAATGGATTTGATGGGAATAGTAAAATTGCCAGTGGGGATGATGTGTTTTTATTGCAAAAAACGGTTGATTTGTTTCCTGATGAAGTCCACTATTTAAAAGCGACAGCTGCAATTGTAAGCACAAAACCAACTGAAGATTGGAAATCATTATTTTATCAAAGAATTCGTTGGGCAGCTAAAACAAGTTCGTATCAAAGCAGTTTTGGAAAGTTATTAGGTCTTATTGTTTTCTTAGGTAATCTGAGTTTTGTAATTGGATTTTGTTCTGTAGTTTTTTTGATTTTGCCTTATTACTTCTTTGTTTTGTTTGCTTTTTCAAAATTTACAGTTGATTATATTTTACTCTATACTACGAACCGTTTTTTAACGAAAGAAAATATAAAGAGTTTGTTCTTAAGTAGTTTGCTGTATCCTTTTTTTAGTTCGGCTGTGGCTTTGTACAGTATGTTTGGTTCTTACGAATGGAAGGGAAGAAAGTTTACGAAATAGAATCTCTTCTATATAAATGAGATAACAACTATTTTTTTTCTTTTGCCTTGAGAATAACAGGCAAGATAAATTGTGTTTTTACCGGAATTCCACGTTTAAGTGCCGGATTTACTTTAGGGAAATCGACTAGACGAGCATGTAGAATACTATCGATTTTAATCGTGTCGTAGGCAACAGAATCTTTAGGGAATTGTGGTTCGAATTTCATTGTTGAATTAGGAAAAACGGTCACTTTTACTTCGATGGTATCAAGTTCAGGATAGAGTATGGAAAGGGTATCAATATCCAGTTTTTCCTGAATAAGTTGTGCCATTACCTCGAAAAAGCATTGCTGACGTTGCTTTTTATTGGTGATTTTTTCGCAATTGGCAACAGATGGGAACTCATCAACTTCTTTCCAGTTAATCGATTTTAGTTCTTTTTGAAGTAATTCTTTTTCAGACGGAACCTTCTTCTCAAAATATTGACAAGATTGGAAAAATAGAATTAGGAATAAAAGGAAAAACTTCTTCAAGACTTTGATGTTGGATTGAATAAATAAAATTAGAATATAAAAATACAATTATTTTTTTTGAGAAGCTTTGAATTGTAAATAATCTTCATAATTTTCCGACAGCCATTTTTCTTTGTTTTTTGCTGCAACTTCTTTTTCTTCAGGATATAAAGAAGCAAGTCGGTCAGAGAAAGCAGCAATTCGAACGGTGTAATTGTAGTACTCCGTTTTGCTTAATACAATATTGGGATCATTTTTTCGATTAAAATATTCGAAGAATAAAGTATTAAAATCTTTCATCGAAAAGTTGAGCACTTTTTTCTTATTACTTTTATAAATGCTGTCTTGCAGAAGTCTGTCCTCAATTGATAGCTTTTTAGTTTGGGCATACAAATTGCTATTGATGACAAGGATCAAAAAACTACAGGAGATAAATTGCAGAAATTGACGCATTAATTTGTTCCTTTAGAAAGTTTGCAGATCAAATTTACAAAAAAATAGACATGGATTTACTATTGTTGTTGCTTGGGTTTATATGTATGATTGTTGGGATTTTTGGTAGTTTTCTGCCTGTATTACCCGGATTGTCATCTTGTTGGGTGGGGTTGTTACTGCTGTACCTGACCAAAGCAGTTGAAAATAATTATTGGGTTTTAGGAATTACACTTTTGCTAACGATTGTAATTACGATTCTTGATTATATCATTCCGGCAAAAGGAACTAAAAAATTTGGAGGGAGTTCCTATGGTGTATGGGGAACCAACATTGGTTTAATTGTTGGTATTATTGCTCCCATACCTTTTGGAGTTATTATTGGACCTTTTGTGGGCGCTCTTGTTGGAGAATTGATTTACGATTCGACCAATCATCAAAGAGCGCTGAAAGCAGCAACAGGATCCGTTTTGGGGTTTTTGGCTTCGAGTTTTGTGAATTTTTTATGCTGCATTATTTTCCTGGGTATTTTTATTAGCATTGTCTGGCAAAATCGCTTATTACTGTTTTAAACAGCGTATTTATCCTTAAGCTTTTTCTTATTTTTTAATTTTTTATCAAAAAAATGTGATTTTTTTTTGAGAGGATTTTTCTTTGTTTTGATAACGAATGGGTTATGTTTACTGGACGTTCGGGATTTTTAGGTTTAACAACTGTTTAAGCTGTAATTCACCATTTAACTTATTTTTTGGAAATGTTAGAATATTTTATATTTTTATCCTGATAAACGATAAAAAGCCTCACTTCGTCGATTATTTTTAACGGATTTAAATAATTTCAAACAAGTTAAATATGACTCCTAACCTACAAATTGAACTTAGACGTTTTATTTCTTCTAATGTTGTTTCAAAGTTGAACAAGTTTTATTTTGAAAATGATGCACTTTTAATTAAAGGAATTGATGTTTCGATAGGTACAGTTTTAATGGGGTTGTACAACAGGGCGGAGGAGTCGGATTTTTACAAAGGAATTACTTCATTAATACAAGATGAATCGACTTTTTACCAGGAGGTAGATTTTACATCAGGACGTATTTTATCAGTTGACGATTGTTATCGTTTAGAAGGAAATAGTTTACTGAAAGAAATTTTTACCAATAAAAAGGGCAGAATTTCTGAAATGATTTCTAATGAAGTTGGAATCAAAAGTGAAACAGCCCGAGAGATTCTTAACTTTTCTGCTTTACTAGTCGTCTCTTATCTTAAGAATAATATCCAAATATTAGAGAGTTTAAAATTGCTTTTAGAAGATCAAAAAAGAGATATTTTAAACAGTATTCCTCCCGGAATCAAAATTATCCTCGGTTTTTCCTGTTACGAAACAGTAGAAGAAAAAAACCAATCTATAGGAAGATCTATTTTTACCTTATTCGGTCATAATTTTTTCAGCTTCTAAATAAAAAAATCCCGTCTTACTAAAGCAAAACAGGATTTATATTTCAAATCAATTTGAATAGTTTCTTACATATTCTTCAGGTTGATAACTTCCTGGTCAGTTAAAAAACGCCAGTTACCTCTCGGTAAATTCTTTTTAGTTAAACCTGCGAATGATACACGGTCAATACGTAATACGTCATAGTCAAAGTTTTCGAAAATAGCACGTACCACTTTTACATTCGAAGAACGTAATTTAAGACCTACTTCGCTTTTTGCTTCTTTCTCAATATAACTGATTTCTTCTACGAAAACACGGTGTCCGTCAAGAACTAAGCCTTTACTTATTTTTTCTAAATCCTCAAATTTCAAGTTTTTATCTAAAGAAACCTGGTAGATTTTAGATGATTTCTGATTTGGTAAAGTAAATTTACGAATCATGTCCGTATCGTTGGTAAATAACAATAAACCGGTTGTATTTTTGTCCATTCTTCCAATCGGAGCAATTTTTGCCGTTGTGGAACCGCGAACTAACTCTAAAACATTACGGTATTCCTGACCTTCGTCAAGAGCTGTAGTAAAGTTTTTAGGTTTGTTTAATAAGATGTATTCTTTCTTTTCAGGAGTCAAAGTAACACCATCGAAATTTACAACATCATTTAATTTTACTAAATAACCCATTTCAGTTACCGGAACCCCATTTACTTTAACATTTCCGGACTGAATGTATATATCGGCATCACGACGAGAACAAACCCCTGAATTTGAGATGTATTTGTTTAAACGAATTTCGTCTGAAGCTTTTTGTCTTTTTGGAGCCTGATTCTGTTTTTTAAATTTTTCTGCCTTTTGTTCTTCGGCAGCCTTCACAGCAGGTTTCACCTTTTTCGGCCCTTGAGCACGTTTCGCCATAGGAGGTTTTGGCTTGCTAGAGTTTGGTCTGGAGCTATTTGGTCTTGAACCGCCTCTTTTATTATTGCCTTCCTTATTGTTCATAAATTCTGTAATTTGTGCAAAGATAGTTTATTCTGGCTAAATAATCCTAAGTTCATTGTTCTTAGGAAAGAATTGTTTTATCGTGTAACTATTTAAGTGTTTATGGTTTATGGTTTGTTGTTTGATCGAATTACAATCTATATGCACAACTTTATAAATCAAAGATGAAACTTTGTCTGTGCAAAATTTCTACGAAATAGTTTTTAAATCTTCAGCAACAGTTTTTTTCCGTGCCATAAGACAGCCGGATTAATTAATACGATGCAAAATACTCCCGAAACAATCAGGAATTTTAAGACATTGTGTAATAGTAAAAACTGTTCCTTAGAGTTTGATTTCCATAAATAAATCAGGAAAAATAGCAGTACGCCAAAACAGACATAAAAGTAAATGTCCATATAACCCACATCATAAATGTTGATTAGAATATAAACCGGAATCACTGTCAGGATTGTTAAAACTGTAATGATTTGTTTGGAAATCGTTTCGTTGTAAAGTATCGGAATTGTTCTGTAATTGTTAGCTAAATCACCTTTTAGGTTTTCCAAATCTTTTATCATTTCCCGAATGAGTAATAATAGAAACAGGAAAACAGCGTGAGATGAGATAACCATAAAATGACTCATGTGATTCTCGATTTCTTCAAATGAGATTTTATTGTAGAAATACAGCAGAATAGCAAAGAAAGGAACTACTGCCAGGAAGGCTGCACAAAGATTACCAACAATAGGATATTTTTTTATTTTATGAGAGTAGAACCAAATGAGGAAAATGTATGCTGAAAAGAATAGAAAAGCACGCCAGGAAACAATTAACGCCATTAAGGCCGCAATGAAGTTGAGTGTGAAATAAACAGATAGTTTTGTTTTTTGACTGACTAATCTGTCCAGCATTGATTTGTTAGGCCTGTTGATTAAATCTTTTTGGCTGTCGTAGAAATTGTTGATAATATAACCTGAAGCAATAGTGATTGCGGAAGCAAAAACGATTAAAAATAAATTGAAATCCAATAAAATATCCAGTGCTCTTTTTTCCGGTGCCAGTATAAAAATAGAGGATAAGTATTGAGCTAAAACGATAATCGGGATGTTATAGCCTCTCACGACGGAGAACAAACTAACAATTTTCATTACTAAAAGTTTGTGCTGTCTGCTTAACATTTTTTGAGTTTGGTTTCGGATTTTAATTTCAGGCGTGTTTGATAGTAGTGCTTTTTGATGTGATTTAAAGATTATCTTTCAATATTGCTTTGGCATCAAATTTAGCAATTAATCCGGCAGTAAAAGAAATAAAGACAATGGCAACAACTTCTTCAAAAGCCAGTTCTAAAATTTTTACTTTAGAGAAATGGTTAATGATTGGGCTGGTGGTTCTTCGAACAATGCGAAACCCTTTTTCTAAAAGTATCTTTAATAAAATTAAAGGTACTAAAAATAGAATTTCTCCTGAAAAAGTCGCTTTGAGAATCTTTAAAATACTATTCATAGTTTAAACTTTTAAGATCTGTTTAAAGAAAGCGAGTTTTAAAAGGGCGGATTTAGAATTGATAAACGACTTCTAATTTATAATCTTTTAAAGATGCTTTGGCGCGTTCCAAATCTTCGGTAAAGCCCAGAATATAACCGCCTCCGCCTGAACCGCAAAGTTTCAGATAGTAGTCATTCGTGTCAATTCCGTTTTGCCAGATCCCATGAAATTGTTCCGGAATCATTGGTTTGAAGTTGTTTAAAACGACTTTTGATAGCTTTTTAGTATTAGTGAACAACGATTTCATGTCGCCGTGTAAAAAGTTTTCTACACAAGCATCGGTATATTTTACAAACTGATTTTTAAGCATGGTACGGAAACCTTTGTCTTTCAGGTTTTCCATGAAAATATTAACCATTGGAGCGGTTTCACCTACAATTCCTGAATCTAATAAAAAGACAGCCCCTTTTCCGTCAAAACTTTGAGTTGGAATTCCGGTTGCTTCAATGTTATCTTTCGAATTGATTAAAATAGGAATGCTTAAATAACTGTTTAAAGGATCTAAACCAGAGCTCTTTCCGTGGAAAAAACTTTCCATTTGAGCGAAAATATTCTTTAACTGTAATAGTTTTTCGCGAGTCAGATTTTCTAAAACGGTTATTTTATGAGTAGCATATTTATCGTAAATTGCAGCAACAAGCGCACCGCTGCTTCCTACTCCGTATCCTTGCGGAATACTGGAATCGAAATACATTCCGGTTTCTACATCATTTTTTAAAGCCGTCAAATCAAAAGCAACCAAATCCGGCTGTTCTGTTTGTAAAGCTTCAAGATAAGATGCAAAACGCTTTAAGCTTGCATTGGACGCCATTGCTTCTGCCGAAGGTTCTTCGGTTTTTTTCAAAGCACCGTTGTAAAAATTATAAGGAATAGAAAGTCCTTTAGAGTCGCGGATGATTCCGTATTCTCCAAAGAGTAATATTTTTGAGTAAAATAAGGGTCCTTTCATGATTATTTTATGTCTTTCTTTATTTTATTTGGGTCTTGTCTGGTGTCGAAAATAGTGTGAACCCTAATCTCATTAGCGCTATAGCTATATAATAAACTCGATTGTTTGGTTATAACACATTTTCGATATTTTTTATTTACGGATGATTTTGGGAAAATCTCAGGATTCATACTTACTATCGAAATTGCTTTTTCAAATTTAATAATAAACAACTTTTTCGATTTTTCCGACCATCTGGCTTCGATGAATTTTAAAATACCATCTAAATTTCGTTCAGCAGTTTTTGAAAAATTTACTTTAAGATTCACTATCTGTATTTTTTCATAACATCTTCAAAACTACTGAATTCACCTCGTTCAAACTCTAATTCACTTTGAGCTACGTTTGCTTTTTGTTCTTCTGTCAAATCATCCCACCAGTCTTTCTGCTCCTTCTTAAAGATTTTTCTAATTGATTTCAAGATAGATGGATCTTCTGTCTCTGCTAATAGTTTTATTAACTCAAGTTTTTCTAATTGAATGTCCATAATCAAAATTTTAATTAAAGATACGCAAAATTACAATGCAATTACACCATCTCCAATTTCGTCGCAAATGTACTGACCATTCTGACAAAATACAACTAATTCGTCCTGAATAAATTGTAGTACTTTATCGGTAACGTTTTCAGGATAGAGAACGTGAACATTTGCTCCGGCATCAAGTGTAAAGCAAACCGGAATCTGAGTCTCATTTCGGAACTTCCAGATGGCATTAATGATTTGCAAGGTGTTCGGTTTCATTAAAATATAGTAGGGCATAGAAGTCATCATCATAGCATGTAATGTCAATGCTTCACTTTCAACTATTTTTATAAATTCGTTCAGATTACCGCTTTCAAAAATGGTAATTAACTGATCCAGATTTTCATGCGCCTGAGCAAAACGTCTTTCGGCGTATGGATGATTGTGCATTAAATCATGCCCGACAGTACTGGAAACTTGTTTTTCACCTTTATCAACCAGCAAAATGGTATCCTGATAGTTCTTGAAATTTTCATGAACAGCATAAGGAAATTCAACACCATACAAATCCGAACTTCCTTCTATGTTTGCCTGATTTCCCCAAGCCACCAGATTTCCTTTTACACTTCTGCAGGCACTTCCGGAGCCTAAACGGGCTAAAAATGAGGCTTTCTGGTAAAAGTAATCTTCGGTCATTTCAGGATTTAGTAACCTCTCTAAACTCATAAAATTCATTGCCAAAGCCGCCATTCCTGAGGCCGACGAAGCAATTCCGGAACTGTGCGGAAAGGTATTCTGAGTATCGATCGTAAAATGATATTCTTTTAGGAAAGGCAGATAAACTTCAATTCGTTCTAAGAACTTTTGAATTTTTGGTTTGAAGTCTTCTTTTGGTTTTCCTTCAAAAAGTAAATCAAAGGAGAAATTACTTTCCTGAGAAGCTTCTCTCTTTGCAAAAGCAAGTTTAGTAATCGTTTTACAATTTTTAAGGGTAAAACTTACTGAAGGATTTGCCGGAATCTGATTGTCTTTTTTTCCCCAGTATTTTACTAACGCGATGTTGCTGGGTGCGCTCCATTCAAAATTTCCGTTTTCGATGGATGAAGTATAAGTATTAGGAATAAAATCAGCTGCTGTAAACATGAACTATAAAATTTTGGCAAAGATAGTTTTTAAAATATTGCGTCATATAAGTTATGTTGGAAAATGTAAGTCAAGTGCCAACTAATAACAAACTGAAGGGGAGTTATAGGATTTACGCCTTCTTTTTGATTATTTTTGGGAAAAAATCAAAGTAAAATGAACAAGTCAGTCAAAATTGCAATTGCATTAGTTATTTGTTTAATGGTAGGATATTCTGCAAGTGTAGTGACAAGACCAAGTGTTGAAACGTGGTATCCTACTCTTATAAAACCTCCTTTTAACCCGCCCAATTGGATTTTTATGCCTGTTTGGACATTGCTTTATATTTTGATGGCGGTTGCAGCGGGACTGGTTTGGGATAAAATAAAAGAGCAACAAGAGATGGTGAAAATGGCTTTAGGTTTCTTTATCATTCAGTTGACGCTAAATGCGATCTGGTCGTATTTGTTCTTTGAACTGAAGAACCCAATGCTCGCTCTAATTGAGATTGTACTTTTATGGCTGATGATTTATGAAACGTATTTGAAATTCATTAAGATCAATAAAATTGCCGGATATTTATTGATTCCGTATATGGTTTGGGTAGCGTTTGCTGCAGTTTTAAATGCCAGCATCTGGTGGCTGAATTGACAGGATAGTTTTCAGTTCTCAGTTTCCAGTTTTCAGTCTCAGAATGACTGTGACTGCAAACTGCGACTGTCTACTAATTAAATTGCGTTTGCCAAAATAAACCCGCTTGTCCAGGCATTCTGGAAATTAAATCCGCCAGTAATGGCATCAATATTTACAATTTCACCGGCAAAATAAAGATTTTGATGTAATTTACTCTCCATGGTTTTAAAATTAATTTCCTTTAAATCAATTCCTCCGGCAGTTACAAATTCTTCTTTAAAAGTGCTTTTTCCGTTAACCTGAAATTTTGCTTTGGTAAGTTGTAATGCTAAATTTTGCAGTTGAATTTTGGATAAATCTGCCCATTTTGTTTCCGCTTGAATTTCTGAAGCCAAAACTAAACTTTCCCACAAACGATTCGGAAAATCAAAAGGAGACTTTTTTGAAACAGCTTTTTTGGCATGTTCCTGTTTTAGATCTTTCAGAATTTTTTCGGCGTCTTCGGTATCAACATCATTCAGCCAATTGACAAAAATGGTAAACTGATAGTTTTTGTCGTGCAGGATTCTGGCACCCCAAGCGGAAAGTTTCAGAACAGCAGGACCGCTCATTCCCCAATGTGTGATTAACAAAGGTCCGGTCGACTCGAGTTTGGTGTCTTTTACAGTCACGGTAGTTTGTGCCGCAACTCCCGGTAATTCTTTGATTCTGGGATCTTTGATGTTGAAAGTGAATAACGAGGGAACGGGACTCACAATGGCATGTCCCTGTTGCTGCAGCATTTCCCAGATTTTAGGATTGCTTCCGGTGGCCATTACTAATTTTTCGGCAGCGAAATTTTCATTTTGAGTATCAATTTTCCAGCAATCTTCTTTTTTGAAAATCGATTGTACGCTTTGTCCGGTCAGTACTTTTATGCCCAGTTTTTCGGTTGCCTTTAAGAAGCAGTCGATAATGGTTTGTGAAGAATTAGAAACAGGAAACATTCTGCCATCTTCTTCGATTTTTAATTCAACACCATGTTTTTCGAACCATTCGATCGTGTCACCCGAGCAAAACTGATGAAAAGGGCCGCGAAGCTCTTTTTCGCCACGTGGATAAAATTTAACCAATTCATTCGGTTCAAAGCAGGCATGCGTTACGTTACATCTTCCTCCACCTGAAATGCGAACTTTAGAAAGTACTTCTTTTCCACGTTCTAAAATGACAATTTTTAGTTTAGGATTTTTCTCTGCAATATTGATCGCTGTGAAAAAACCAGCAGCACCTCCGCCAACGATAATTATGTCGAAATTTTGAGTCATATTTTTTAGGTTTGCCACGAATTACACGAATGGGCACTAATTTTTTAAGCCGCTTATTTCACCAATTAAAAGGATCCTTTAAATCTGTGGCTAAAATTTTGAATTTTATATCTTATCCGGAAAATCAGAAATGATACCGTCTACGTTATAGTTTTTTACTTTTTGAATGTCTTCTTCTTTATTAACGGTCCAGGGGAAAACCAGAAATCCTCTTTTCTTTATTTCACTAACATTTTCTGCATCCAGAAGTTGGTAATCAGGATGGATGGCTTTTGCTTTTATGGTTTCGGCGAAAGTGAAAGCGGTATTAAGATCTTCTTCGGTTAAAACGCCGATAGGAATATTAGGATTTAGATTTTGGACTTCTTTTAAGGCATTCCAGTCAAAGCTTGAAATAATAAAATGCTCATAATTCCAGCCTTTTTCTTTGATATAAGTTTCGATTAAAGCAACTACCTGTGAGGAAGTATCGGCATTTTTCAGTTCGACATTAATGAAACATCTTTTGTCAACCAGATCAAAAACTTCGTTTAAAGTTGGAATTTCATATTGCCCGCCAATCAAAAATGACTTTAGTTCAGCTAAGGAAAATTGAGTAATCTCGCCCTTTCCGTTGGTCATTTTGTCAATGGTTTCATCGTGCATTACAATGATATGCCCGTCAGCGCTTAAGTGAACATCAAGTTCGATTCCGTCAGCATTGAGATCTAACGCTTTCTGAAATGCTTTTAAAGTGTTCTCAGGTTCATAACCTTTTGCGCCTCTGTGTGCTATTTTTAGCATTTTGCAATGTTTTTTAACCGCAAAGGTCGCAAAAGTTTTGTGCAAAGCATAGCATGATGGAGAAAAATTAAATAGCCACGAATTCACGAATTTTTGTTTTTAAAGATTATCAAAAAAACAATTCGTGAATTCGTGGCGGAAAAATTTAAAAGGACCTCGTTTTTATTGCAATTCTAAAACCAAAGCTGATTTTGGCTCCAAAGTAATTTCAGAAGTTAAATCGAATGTTTTTCCTGTAATTACATCTTTACCGGTTTTAAAGGTTTTGATATTTTCCTTAAAGCGATTGGTTTTTACAACTTGTTCTTTTGCGTTATTATTAAAAACAACCATTACTGTTTTAGCATCTGTATATCTGAAATAAACATAGGTATTGTTCTCCGGAATATAGTGTGTCATTTTTCCGAAATGAACTGCTTCGTTTGATTTTCTCCAGTTGAATAGTTTAGAGGTAAAATCAAAATACTTTACCTGATCAGCAGTTCTGCCTTCCTTTGTGAAAGCATTGTTTTTATCACCAGCCCATCCACCTGGGAAATCCTGACGAATATCGGCATCGCCTTTGCTTTTATCTCCGCCCATACCAATTTCGGAACCGTAATACAGTTGAGGGATTCCGCGTACGGTTGCCAATAAAGTCATTGTTAGTTTGTATTTTGCTAAATCATATTTAAAATTATTATTGACACGATCTGTGTCATGATTTTCGGCAAAAACTAAAATATTATTGGTATTTGGATACAAATAGTCCATTGCAAAATTGTTGTAGAATTTAATCAATCCGTTATCCCAGCTTGGTTCATTTTCGTTGAAAGCCGAACTAATTTGGCTTTGAAGTGTAAAATCCATAACGCTTGGCAAATTTGAATTGTAATTCTCAATAGCACCAATTTTGCTGTCTTTTTGCCAATACGCTAAATTGGCCTGATTGTGCATCCAGATTTCCCCTACGATATTAAAATTTGGATATTCATTGGTGATGGCTTTCGCCCAGTTGGCCATTGCTGTAGGATCAGAATAGTTGTAAGTATCCACTCTGAATCCGTCGAGATTAGCAAATTCAATCCACCAGATTGCATTTTGAGTCAGATATCTGGATACTAAAGGATTTCTAAGATTTAAATCCGGCATTGAAGGTACGAACCAGCCGTCAATACAAACTTCCTGATCTAATTTTGAAGCGTGAATATCAGTGATTACTTCACGACGGTGGTGTGTCTGCGTAAAGTTTTCAAACTGATTGAACCATGTTTTGGTCGGAATATCTTTCATCATCCAATGCGTGATTCCCCAGTGATTAGTCACATAGTCCATAACCAGTTTCATGTTTTTTTTATGCATTTCTGCCGACAGACGAGCGTAGTCCTCATTAGTTCCGTAACGCGGATCGATTTTGTATACGTCCGATTGTCCGTAAGTGTGATAGGAGTGCTGTTTGTCGTTGTCTTCACATAGAGGAGTGCTCCAAATAGTGGTTGCACCAAGAGATGAAATATAATCCAGGTTTTTAATGATTCCTTCGATGTCTCCGCCGTGACGACCGCTTGGATCCTGGCGGTTCCCTTTTTCAGTTAAAGCGGCATTGCTGTCGTTCTTCGGATTGCCGTTAGCAAAACGATCCGGCATGATGAGGTACATTACATCCGAGGCATCATAGCTTTTTCGGTCTGCCGAATTGGCTCTTCTTTCTTTAAGTGTATATTTTTGAGTGAAAGCAACTTTGTTATTGTTTTTGAAAGAGAAAACCAACTCTGAAGTTTTTACATCTTTTGTATCGATGGTAACAAAAAGATAGTTTGGGTTTTCAGTTTTTTCTACACTTTTAATCACCACATTGTTGGAAACCGAAGCTTCATATTGCGAAATGTTTTTTCCGTAGAACATGATTTGCAGTTCCGGATTTTTCATTCCGGCATACCAGAAAGGAGGTTCCGTTTTTTGAATTTGCGCTTTCGCGGAAGCGGAAAATAGTAGAACGAATAGAACTAATTTATAGATAAGTGATGTTTTTTTGTTTTTCATAGTAATAAGGAATTATTCTCATTGTTAGTCTAGCGATTCTCGGTGTGACATTTCGAGTGATTTCCGGTGTCAGTTCGAGCGGAGTCGAGAACCTTTGCCACACATCTCGACTCCGCTCGATGTGACAGTTCGTTTGATGTGATAGTTCGAGTGATTTTCAGTATCAGTTCGAGCGATTCTCGGTGTGACATTTCGAGTGATTTCCGGTGTCAGTTCGAGCGGAGTCGAGAACCTTTGCCACACATCTCGACTCCGCTCGATGTGACAGTTCGTTTGATGTGATAGTTCGAGTGATTTTCAGTATCAGTTCGAGCGATTCTCGGTGTGACATTTCGAGTGATTTCCGGTGTCAGTTCGAGCGGAGTCGAGAACCTTTGTCACACATCTCAACTCCGTTCGATGTGACAGTTCGTTCGATGTAACGAAAAGAGGTTAATTTTTTAAAAAAAAGACAAGTAATTCTGGGGGAAATCACTTGTCTTTAAAAATTACTTCGTTTCGATAATGCTGATCGCATAACCGCCGCCAGGAGCAGACAACTGAGATAATTTTGATTTATTGGTCACCGCTATTTTTTTGATGGTGTAAGCTTGTGGATTGGTTTTGTAATGCGCATCTTTTGCATCAGCGTAGATGGTAGCCGTATATTTTTTGCCTTTTTCAAGGAAACTGAAATCAATGTTTGAGGTACGGGCAGTTTCTCCGTTTACGTTTCCAACGAACCAGTTGTTGGTTCCTTTTGCTTTACGGGCAACGGTAATAAAATCGCCTGGTTCTGCCTCAATGTATTTACTTTCAGACCAGTCTACGGCAACATCTTTAATGAATTGAAAAGCATCCGGAAAGCGGTTGTAGTTTTCAGGAGTATCAGCAGCCATTTGCAACGGGCTGTACATGGTTACATACAATGCTAATTGATTTGCCAGCGTACTGTTTACATGTGATTTGTTGTCCGGATTCATTTTACTGATATCCATTTCGAAGATTCCCGGAGTGTAATCCATTGGACCTCCAATTAAACGTGTGAATGGTAAAACCGTTACGTGGTTTGGTTTAGAACCTCCAAAAGCCTGGTATTCTGTTCCTCTCGCTGCTTCGTTTCCAATTAAGTTCGGATACGTTCTGCAAATTCCGGTTGGACGAACAGCTTCGTGAGCGTTCACCATAATTTTATAATCTGCTGCTTTTTCAATAGCGTATTGATAGTGGTTTACAATCCACTGATCGTAATGATTTTCACCGCGAGGTAAAATGTCACCAACATAACCGCTCTTTACAGCATCATATCCGTTGTCTTTCATGAACTGGTACGCTTTGTCGATATGGCGCTCGTAGTTGCGAACAGAACCTGAAGTTTCATGGTGCATGATGATTTTTACTCCTTTAGATTTTGCATATTCGTGTAAACCCTTCACGTCAAAATCCGGGTAAGGCGTTACGAAATCAAAAACATAATCTTTAGAATGTCCAAACCAGTCTTCCCAGCCTTCGTTCCATCCTTCAACCAAAACAGCATCGAAGCCATTTGCAGCGGCAAAATCAATATATTTTTTAACGTTAGCATTATTCGCTCCATGTGTTCCGTTTGGTTTTGCTTTGGAGAAATCAGAAACACCCAATTGTACAGTTGGAAAATCATTGGTGTAAGACCAGGAACTTTTTCCTGTGATCATTTCCCACCAAACCCCAATATATTTTACAGGTTTAATCCATGAAGTATCATCAATTTTTGACGGATCGTTTAAGTTTAAAGTCATTTTTGAGGCCAGGATCTCTCTCGCATCATCGCTTACCATAATTGTTCTCCAAGGCGAATGACTTGGGGCTTGCATGTATCCTTTATCACCTTTTGCATCCGGAGTTAACCAAGACTCAAAAATCATGTTTTTATCATCTAAATTCAGGTGCATGCAAGAATAGTTGATCAAAGCTGCTTCGTGTAAGTTGATGTAAATTCCATCAGCCGTTTTCAGCATTAAAGAAGTCTGAACTCCTGTTGGAGAAAAAGATTTCTGAGATACGTTAGCAGTATATGCTTTTTGAGATAAACCTCTGATTTCAGATAATTTCGATTTGGTGTAATCGTATTCCTGAGTGTCGTAATCTCCCGGAATCCAGAATGCCGTGTGGTCGCCCGCCATTGCAAATTGTGTTCTCTCTTCTTTGATTACAAAATAGGTAAGATTCTTTTGGGCTGGAAATTCATATCGGAATCCTAATCCGTCATCAAACAAGCGGAAACGAATTACGATTTGACGGTCAGTTCCTTTTTGGTTTAAAGTTACAGCCAGTTCATTGTAGTGGTTTCTGATTTGATCTACTTCTCCCCAAACCGGTTTCCAGTTTTCGTCAAGAGTGCTCGTTTTGGTGTCAACAACAGTAAAATCATTCAGTAAAGATTTTTTATCATCTTTAAGTTCAAGACCTAATTTACTGGTTTTTACAACTTCTTTGTTTTTGTATTTCAGATTGTAAACCGGAGTTCCGTCGTTTTGAAGCGAAAACTCCATTACGAACTTTCCTTCGGGTGATTTTAATTGTTGTGCTTTTGCTATGGAGCTGAAAGCAAACAGGATTAAACTTGCGAAAAATAAGTTTTTCATGTTGTTAAGTTTTTAAGTGTGTTGTATTAATTGGTTTGAAACAATTTTTCTGCAGTTACCGGATTTCCATTAACTACAATCGTTAAATCCTGATCACCGTCTACGGTGAAAGTTGTTTCGTTATGATTTACTGCTACTTTTAAAATTTGGTTTCTGAAATTAATTTTAAAAGAATAACCGTTCCATTCTTTTGGAATTTTTGGAGAAAAATGAAGCTGATCATTTTTCACACGCATTCCGCCAAAACCTTCCACAATACTCATCCATGTTCCGGCCATTGAGGTAATATGACAGCCTTCTTCAACTTCTTTGTTGTAATCATCAAGATCCAAACGAGAGGTTCTTAAATAGAAGGTATAAGCCATATCCATTTTGTCTAAAACAGCAGCCTGAATAGAGTGAACACAAGGTGACAGTGAGCTTTCATGAACCGTAAAGGATTCGTAAAACTCAAAATTACGTTTTAATTTGTCTTTAGAAAAATGATCTTCGAAGAAGTAGAAACATTGCAAAACATCGGCTTGTTTGATATATGGCGAACGCAATACACGATCCCAGGACCACTTTTGATTGATAGGACGCTGAGAACGGTCTAAATCTTTTACAGGAACTAATTCTTTGTCTAAGAAACCGTCTTGCTGCAGGTAAATGCCTAACTCTTCTGAAGTTGGGAAATACATGTTGCCGGCAACTTTTTTCCATTCCTGAATTTCAGATGGAGAAAGTGTTACTTTTTCCATAATTCGCTGATGATCTGCAGGATATTCGGCAGCGATTTTGTTAATTTGTTCTTCGGCATAATCAATACACCATTTTGCAATATAATTGGTATAGAAATTATTGTTGATATTGTTTTCGTATTCATTTGGACCTGTAACACCAAGAATTACGTACTGATTTTTGTCTTTGGAGAAAGAAGCTCTTTGGTGCCAGAAACGTGCAATTCCGATGAGTACTTCCAAACCTTTTTCAGGAATATAAGAGTAGTCTCCGGTAAAACGGTGGTAATTGTAAATCGCGAAAGCGATCGCTCCGTTTCGGTGGATTTCCTCGTGTGTGATTTCCCATTCGTTATGGCATTCTTCGCCATTCATGGTAACCATTGGGTACAAGGCAGCACCATTTTTAAAACCTAAATTGTCTTTGGCGTTTTCAATTGCTTTGTCCAGTTGGTTGAAACGGTAGGTCAGTAAATTGCGGGCAACCTGCTGATCTTTAGTAGCCATGTAAAACGGAATGCAATACGCCTCAGTATCCCAATAGGTAGATCCGCCGTATTTTTCTCCGGTGAAACCTTTAGGTCCAATGTTTAAACGGCTGTCTTTTCCTAAGTATGTCTGATTCAACTGAAAAATATTAAAACGAATTCCCTGTTGTGCTTTTACATCTCCATTAATAGTAATGTCTGACATTTCCCAGATTTTACTCCAGGCATCGATTTGATTTTGAAGCAAAGTATCATAACCCAGAGTAGCAGCAGTTTTAATGCATTTCTCGGCAGCAGTTAAAGTATTTTCATGATTTAAAGAAACCGTATATCCACCAATTTTTTGGATCGATGAGGTTTGTCCTTTTGCGATAATGGTACCGTAAGTAAACTGAATTTTATCGGCAGTTGAATCGATTGTTGAAGGTGAAATGTTTACGTTTTCTCCGTTTGCAAAAATCGTGTTGTGCATAAAAGTGGTTACTTTAAAATGCGTTTTAAAAGTCTGCGCGGTTACAAAAGCTTCATTTGCTCCTTTTTTAACTTCAAGGGGCTCCCAGAATTTTTCATCCCAGTTAGCATCTTCATTGGTAACTCCTGCGTCGATATAAGGTTTGTAAACAATTTTGGCATCCTTGTTCAAAGGAGTTATTTCGTATTTAATGATTCCGGTTTCATCCAGATCTAAAGAAAGAAAACGACGAATGTTTACGGCAATTTCGGTTCCGTTTTTTAAAGTAGCTTCAAAAGAACGATTGTACCAGCCTTCTTTCATATTCAATTCTCTGCGGAAATTTTTCACAGCAGTGCAATGGTTCAAATCCAGGTTTTCTTCATTGATCTGAATGTCAATTCCAATCCAGTTTGGAGCGTTTAATACTTTGGCGAAGTATTTAGGATATCCGTTTTTCCACCAGCCTACTTTTGTTTTGTCCGGATAGTAGATTCCCGCGATGTAGCTTCCCTGAAAAGTTTCACCCGAATAGGTCTCTTCAAAATTGGCACGTTGCCCCATAGCACCGTTTCCGATGCTGAAAAGACTTTCTGATGATTTTACTCTCTCAGCGTCAAAGCCTTCTTCGATGATGGACCAATTGTCTGGTTTAATGTAATCTTGATTCATTTTTGTGATTGATTGATTTATTTTGAGATTAATGATTCGATAAAATGGGTATCCATTGAGGTAAAATCCTCAAAGATATAGTGTGCTTCGTGCAGGATTGCTTTTGAACCGATTCCGATACTGGTCATTTTTCCAATATTGGCAGCCTGAACTCCGGCAACTGAATCTTCAAAAACAAAAGCATCTTCCGGACTAATTTGCAGCAATTGAGCTGCTTTTAAGAAAACTTCCGGGTCTGGTTTGGCATTGGTTACATCATTTCCGTCTACGATAACATCGAAATACGAGAGTATTCCGGTTTTCTCCAGAATCGGGCGGGCATTTTTACTGGCAGAACCCAATGCAATTCCCTGATTTTGTTCTTTTAAGAATTGAAGAATGTTAAAAACTCCGGGAAGAATTTCGCTTTCATCCATGTCAACTAAATAAGACAAGTAGTCTTCGTTTTTTTGAATGAGCCATTTGTCTTTGTCTTCCTGAGAAGCGGAAACGTTTCCTAATTCGAGAATTATGTCTAACGAACGCACGCGGCTTACACCTTTAAGTAATTCGTTGTGTTCGTGTGTAAAATTTATATGTAAGGCCTTCGCAATCTTCTGCCAGGCTAAAAAGTGGTATTTAGCGGTATCAACGATCACTCCATCAAGATCGAAGATGAATGCTTTTTTATTATTCATGAATTTCAATTTTAGTTCTGCTATTTACTCTAAGGGTAAGTAATCCGGCAAATATCATAGACACACCTCCAATAATTAAGGCGTAGATAGGTTCGTTGTGAAAGAATTGTTTGATGACAAATCCTAAGATTGTGGCAGCTACAATTTGTGGTATGACTACGAAGAAGTTGAAAACGCCCATGTAGTATCCCATTTTTGCTGCCGGTAAAGCCCCAGATAGCATGGCATAAGGCATAGATAATATACTTGCCCACGCGATACCTACTCCCAGCATTGGAAGAATCAGCATTTGTTTATCACCAATAAAATAAATAGAGATTAAACCAACACCTCCGGCACATAAGGCCAATAAATGTGTTGCTCTGACACCTACTTTTTTTGCAATGACGGGCAATAAAAAAGCAACTGCTGCGGCTACTCCGTTGTAAACGGTGAATAAAACTGAAACCCAGTCGGCAGCATCATTGTAAATTTTAGAAGTAGTGTCTGTAGTACCAAAAATATGTTGTGTAACGGCTTGCGTCGTATAAATCCACATTGAGAACAAAGCAAACCAGGAGAAGAACTGTACCCAGGCCAGTTTTTTCATCGTGACAGGCATGTTCAAAAGATCGGTCATAATGATCGTAAAACCATTGTGAACCTTTGAAGTTCTCAATTGTGAAGCAATCATGAATAAAATACCCATGAAAACCAACCCGATGAACAGAATGTAAAGTTCTTTAGCCAGACTGTTTTCGAAAATTAAAAAGGAAATTAGAGCTCCAACTATCGTCAATAGTAATCCCAAAAAGAATTGTCTTTTGATGTTGCTTTCAGATTCGGTTTCCGGATTTAAGATAAGATCTTCCTTGTCTTTTTTGCTTTGAAGTTCAAAAGCATGAAGTTCCTCAGGCGTGTATTCTGTTGTTTTAAAAACAGTCCACAAAACAGAAAGGAGGAAAACAATTCCGCCAATATAAAAGGACCATTTAACAGAATCGGGTATAATTCCTTCCGGAGCTGTATTGCTTACGTCAAAAACGTTAGTAAAAAGATAGGGTAAAACCGAACCAACAACTGCTCCGGTTCCAATAAAGAAACTTTGCATGGCAAATCCTAAAGTACGCTGCTTTTCGGGTAGATTGTCTCCAACAAAAGCGCGGAAAGGCTCCATTGAAACATTTATCGATGCGTCCATAATCCATAAAGTACCGGCAGCTATCCATAAAGTTGGAGAGTTGGGCATGATGAATAAGGCTACAGAAGACAAGATGGCTCCAATTAGAAAATAGGGGCGGCGTCTGCCTAAACGAGTCCAGGTTCTATCGCTAAAATAACCAATTACAGGTTGGATAATTAATCCTGAAACCGGAGCCGCAATCCATAAAATTGGAATTTCGTCAATTTTGGCACCCAGAGTTTCAAAAATTCTTGAAGTATTTGCATTTTGCAGTGCAAAACCAAACTGTATTCCCAAGAAACCGAAACTCATGTTCCAAATTTCCCAGAAACTTAATTTACGCTTTTCCATTATCGTAATTAAAGAATTAATTAGACGATAAGCGCTTTGCTTATCAAAACTTACTTATTATTTTCGAAGTAAAAGTAAAAGCTTTGAGCAGGCGTAAAAGTATTAATTATTTTTTTAAATACGCTAATAAAAAAGTCATAAATATTGTTTGTGACTTTATAAAATATTGATTTTTAGATTTTTAGTCAGTAGATTCTCTTTTTATAAGATGGGTTTCAATGACCTCTGTGGTGTAATTTTCGTTCTCTTCTTCGTCATCCTCATGTTCGGCTTCGAGTCTTTCGATTAGCATTTTGGCAGCTTTATTTCCCATTTTTTCGCCACTCTGACTTACGGTCGTGATGCTTGGAGTAGAGTATTTAGAGATAATTCCGTCAGTAAAGGCGATTACAGCAATATCTTCGGGAACTTTGAGGCCCATTTTACTTGCGGTTTTGATAATCGTTACCGCAAAAAGCTCATTTACCGCAAAAACAGCATCAAATGCACGGTCATGCAATAGCTGACTGATGGTGATTTCGCAAGTGTCTACATCTTCAATTTTTATGATTAAATCTTCATTAAAAGGCAATCCATTATCGAGAAGGGCTTTTTCGTAACCGTCGGTTCTGAGTTTTCCCACACTTACATAATCTACAGTCGTTACCAGAGCGATTTTTTTGCGGCCGTTGTCAATCAGACTCTGAACGGCTTCATAAGCTGCGGCTTTATCGTCAATAATCACTTTATCGCATAAAATATCATTAGTCACTCGGTCAAACATAACCACCGGCATTCCCTGATTGATAACCTCAGTAATGTGGTGAAAATCACCTTTGTATTGTGTTTCTTTAGAGAGCGACATGATAAAACCATCGATACTTCCGTTGGCTAACATCTCCATATTCAGGACTTCTTTATCGAAAGAATCATCAGACAAACAGATCACAACGCTATAGCCATTTTCATTGGCTACCTGTTCAATTCCGTTGATCACGGTAGAGAAAAAATGATGCACAATTTCCGGAATGATAATGCCAATACTTTTGGTTTTTCGATTTTTTAAACTAAGGGCAATATTGTTGGGCTTGTAGTTGTAAAACTTTGCAAATGCCTGCACTTTTGCGCGCGTTTCTTCTCCTATTTCCTGGCTGTCTCTCAATGATTTTGAGACTGTTGAGATAGAGACGTCAAGTTCCTTTGCAATCTGCTTTAGGGTTATTTTACGTTTCATAATTGTTATTTGAAAAAAATCTAATTGTTAATAAAGGTATCTTATATTTCTATAATCGACAATTTTTGACTTAAAAGATTACAAAAAAAAGAAAGTTTTCAACACTACCACGTTTTCGTAAACCAATAAAAAAGCCAACCGGTTGGGCATGTTAATTAATTCCTAATTTTGAAATTCGAAGTAAAATTAAAAACTTAACTAACAATCAAAAACTCAAACTAAATTTAAACAAAAAGTATGAAAACAATTTACAAAAAGTTGTTATTTTTATTCCTCTTGTTGCCGTTTACTGTGTTGGCTCAAAGCACTTTAACCGGAACAGTTGTCGATTTGGCAACGGGACAACCAATCCCGGGAGTAAATGTAAATGTACAGGGTGCTCCTGGTGGAGCATCAACAGATTTTGACGGTAAATTTCAGTTATCTAATGTGAAAAATGGGGACAAAATTTTGGTTTCATTTATCGGATACAAAACGTCAACTGTAATCTATAATGGCCAAAAAACACTAAACGTTTCTCTGGAAGAAGATACCAATCAGCTTAAAGAAGTTGTGGTGCAGGTAGGTTACGGTACGGTTAAGAAAAAGGATGCAACAGGTTCAGTATCTCAAATTTCAGCCAAAGAATTTAACAAAGGAATTAACGTTACTCCGGAAAGTTTAATCGGTGGACGTATCGCTGGTGTGAATGTTGTTGGAGGAGGTGCTCCGGGAGCTAAAGCCGATATCAGAATTCGTGGAGGATCTTCTTTAAGTGCTTCTAATGATCCGTTAATTATTTTAGACGGACTACCATTAAGTAATGCTGTGCCAAGTGGTGCCACAAGTATTCTGTCAACAATTGATCCTAATGATATTGAGTCTTTTACGGTTCTTAAAGATGCATCAGCAGCAGCTATTTATGGCTCTCGTGCAGCAAATGGTGTAATTGTTATTACGACTAAAAAAGGAACAAAAGGTGGAGTGAAGGTTAATTTTAGCTCTCAGGTTGGTATTAATACAGTAGCCAATACAGTAGATGTTTTAAGTGCAGATCAATTCCGTGCTGTCGTAAATGCAAAAGGTACACCGCAGCAAAAAGCGACATTAGGAACAGCAAACACAAATTGGCAGGACGAAATCTTTCACACAGCACTTACAACAAACAATAATATTTCGGTAAGTGGTGCTTTGTTTAATAAATTACCAGTACGTTTATCTGTTGGAAATGTAGATAATCCTGGAATCCTAAGAAATACTTCTTTTGAAAGAACTACGACATCGATATCGTTAAATCCGGTATTATTTGACAATCACTTAAAAATTGACATTAGCGGAAACATTGCATTTGCTAAAAATCAATTTCAGGATGAAGGAGGAGTAATTGGAAGCGCATTAGCTTTTGATCCTACGCAGTCTGTTTATCAGGAAGGTTCTCGTTATGGAGGTTATTTTGAATGGTTGGAAGCAAATGGTAATGTACCTTTATTACCGGCCAGAAATCCTGTAGCCAGATTAAATCAGGAAGATAAAAGAGCTACTTCTACCAGAAAATGGGGTAATATTAGTGTAGATTATAAATTTCATTTCTTTGAAGATTTAAGAATTATTGCTGAAGCCGGTATTGATAGATTCAGCAGCAACGGGTATAATCGACAAAGTACAGAAAGTATTCTGGGATACCAGCCAAATGTTTTTAGTAGTGGGAATTGGATAAACTTAGGAAATTACAACTCCTATACAGATGATCTTCAAAATAAAAATCTAAACACTTACTTTAACTATACAAAAAGTTTAGGAAAGTTTAAAATCGACGCTACTGCTGGATATAACTACCAGTTATTTCAAAAAGAGAAGTATTCTTCAGGAGAAGTTAGACAGCCAAATCCAAATGAGGACGTAGCAACTGACCCGGATGTTAATCTTCAGTCTTATTTTGGACGTTTGACTTTAAATTACGACAGTCGTTATTTATTGACTTTAAACTATAGAAGAGACGGAACTTCTCGTTTCTCTAAAGAGAACAGATGGGGTAATTTTGGTGGAGCAGCTTTTGCATGGAATGTTGCAGAAGAATCATTCCTGAAAGGAAATAGTACATTGTCCAGTTTAAAATTAAGAGTAGGATATGGTACTACCGGACAGCAAGACATTACGTCTGCGTATGACTTTTTACCAAGAGTAACTTTAGGAACTATTAATTCTCAATACATTTTCGGAAATACAGTTTACCCAACAGCAAGACCGGAAGGATATAATACAAGTATCAAATGGGAAGAATTGGCCGAAACTAATATAGGAGTCGATTTTGGATTTTTTAACGACAGAATTACAGGTACGGTAAACTATTTTGATAAAAAATCAAGTGATTTGTTAGCGGATGTTTTGGTTCCGGACGGAGCGAATTTAAGAAATCAGGGATTTAATAATATCGGAAGTTTTGAAACAAAAGGGGTTGAGTTTAGTATTCAGTCGGATATTGTGAAAAACGATAATCTGACTTGGAATGTTGCTTTTAATGCTACTTATCTTCACCAGAAAATTACAAATTTAGGAACTACAATACCAGGTTTTACAGGATATATTGTAGGGGATAATATTGCAGGAGGATCCGGGAATAAAATCCTTATTAATTCTGTGGGGTATGCACCAAATTCATTCTTTGTTTATGAACAATTGTATGATTCGAACAAAAAACCAATTGAAGGAGCTTATGCAGACAGAAATGGGGACGGAAAAATTGACGACGGAGATCGCTACAAATATCACAAACCATCAGCAGATTACACTTTTGGATTATTCTCTACTTTAAACTACAAGAAGTTTGATTTTACAATGAACTGGAGAGCCAGTTTAGGGAATTATATTTATGATAACGTAAGCTCAGACAAAGGATATTTACTGGCAGGATTGAGAAGACAATCTGATTTAGGAAACATCAGTTCTGATTACAATAACACGGGATTCGTAACGAACAACAACTACTTGTCTAATTATTTTGTAAAAGATGCTTCTTTTATAAAATTAGATAATGTTACTCTGGGGTATACCCTTGATAAGGCACTATTAAAAGACGTTTCTTTAAGATTCACTGGTGGAGTGCAAAATGTTTTTGTACTTACAAAGTATGGTGGTCTGGATCCGGAGAAATTTAACGGAATAGATAACAATGTTTATCCAAGAGCCCGAACTTTCATATTTGGTGTAAATGCAAGTTTCTAATAGTACATTAAAAAACAAAAATTTAAAACATACAAAAATGAAAATATCATTTAAATACATATCTTATTTTCTCCTATTTATTTTAGGATTGAATCTGACACTTACTTCATGTACTGGCGATCTGGACGTGACGCCTAAAGATGATGATGAATTTCTTTCTGAAGCTTTCTATAAAGATCCTGCTTCATACAAGCAAGTATTGGCAAAATTATATGCCGGATTGTATGTAGGTGGTAATGATGGTGACGGTGATGCCAATACACCTGGAAAGAACCCTGATATAGCGGGAATAGGTGGTGATTTTAGCAGTTACTTAAGATTGCTTTTTGTAACACAGGAATTTCCTACTGACGAAGCAATTATCGCGTGGGCTGATGGTAATTTACCAAGTTTAAATGGGCAAACCTGGTCTGCAGATAATGAGTTCTTGTATGGAACTTTTTCCAGAGCATTCTATCATATTAGTGTAGCCAATGAGTTTTTGAGACAAACTACTGATGAAAAATTGACTGCCAGAGGAGTTGATGCTAATTTAAAAGCTCAAATAGCTGCATTTAGAGCTGAAGCTCGTTTCCTAAGAGCATTTTCATACTACAATTTAATGGATTTGTTCGGGAATGTGCCAATCACTACTGAAAACGACCCTGTTGGATTCTTTTATCCGGTACAAAAATCAAGAGCTGAAGTTTTTGCTTTTATCGAATCGGAGTTAAAAGATATCGATGCCAGTCTGGTAGCTTCTAAGCAAAATGAATATGGAAGAGTTGATAAAACAGCGGCTAAGTTTTTATTAGCACAAATTTATCTGAATTCAAAAGTTTATACAGGAACAGATAGAAATAATGAAGCAGCGGTTGTATGTAAAGATATTATTGATAATTCACAATATACTTTTGCCAATATACCGTACAAAAATTTATTTTCGGCAGATAACAATAGAAACGGAGCTCAAAACGAATTTATTTTCCCTGTTGTAAGTGATGGAAATGCGATTAGAGCTACAGGTGGTGGAATGAGTTTTATACTTCATGCTTCTATAGGTGGTAGTATGGATGCGGCTGCTCAGGGAATGAATGGTGGCTGGGCAGGAATTAGAACTCGTAAAGAGTTTGTTGCTCTTTTTCCGGATGCAACTGCAACAGGCGACAAAAGAGGGACTTTTTATACTAAAGGACAAAATTTAGATATTGCCAGAGTTGACATTTTTACCGAAGGATATGCAGTTACGAAATATACAAACGTAAATTCTGACGGAACTGCAGCGCAAAGAAATGATATTCCAGATACAGATTTTCCAATGTACAGATTATCAGATGTGTATTTAATGTATGCAGAAGCTGCTGTAAGAGGAGCAAGCGCGGCTAACATTGCTACAGCTGTAGGATATGTGAATAAAATTAGAACCAGAGCGGGGGCTGCAACAATTGCAGCTTCTGATCTGACACTAGATTTTATCTTAAATGAAAGAGGAAGAGAATTGTTTTGGGAATGTCACAGAAGAACCGATTTAATTCGTTTTGGAAAATTCACAGGAGGATCTAAAATCTGGCAGTGGAAAGGCGGAGTTATGAACGGTAGTGCTACAGATCCTTCCAGAGATTTGATGCCAATTCCTTTAAAAACAATTCAGGCAAATCCAACTTTAAAACAAAATCCAGGATACTAACTAACCTTATAAAAAATAATAAAATGAAAAATATATATAGAATTTTACTTGCATTCGTTGGTGTACTAACGGTATCATGTAATGCGGATGATGTACAAGACAGACCAGTAATTGAAGCGGCAACGGCACCGGTATTATTAACTCCAAAATCAGATTTTAGCATTGTGCTTCAGAATACAAATGCTGCAAATGCTGCAACAACATTTGTGTGGGATGATGCTCAGTATAACGGAACTCATACTGTTGTGACTTATAGTCTGGAAATGGCTGCTGCAGGAACTAATTTTAAAACTCCAACTGTAGTGGCTACAACAACCGATAAATTTAAAAGTTTTACAGTGGCAGACTTGAATTCAGCTTGTTTAAATGCAGGTTTTGCTCCATTTAAGGCAGCTCAGATTGATGTACGTGTTAAATCTTCCCTGGGAACAACAGGTTCAGTAAGTCAGGTTTCAAATTTTTATACGATTACAGCAACTCCATACCCGGCTTGGCCAAATTGGGGTATTATTGGTTCTGCAACTCCTAACGGATGGAATGATCCTGACACCAATTTAGATTATGATTTAAGTACTAAAAAATATTCTTATGTTGGACCATTAACAGTAGGAGAAATCAAATTTAGACTAGATGATTCATGGGGTACTAACTTTGGAGATGATGGTAATGATTTAACATTAGATGCCGGAGGTGCTAATATTCCAATTACAGTAGCTGGAAATTATACTATTGTTATTGATTTTACAGCTAAAACTTATACTATTAAAAAGAATTAGATTTAGAAAATCGAAAAGGGCTATCTGTTAGAAGATAGCCCTTTTTTTAGTCCGACTAACTAACCAATCAACCACATTATGAAAAAAACTTTACTATTGATCACATTTTTGTGGTCCGTGGCTACTTTTGCCCAATCACAAACGATAACTTACTCCATAAGTCCGCCAACTTTTGAAGATACCACTTCTATAACTATTACGGTTAACGGAAATAGTATCAACGAAGGCAGCTGGTCAGTAACCGGAAATGCACTGTATCTTTGGTCATGGTCGTATGATGTTAATGATATAAATCAATTGGATTCACCGTCGAACGGATCCTGGACAGCCTCTAATGAAGCAGCCAGATTTACATATGATTCAGCAACGGATACGTATACTAAAACCTTAACGCCATCGGTTTATTTTAATAGAAACGGAATTGGGAGAATAGGTTTTTTGGTAAAAGCGAAAGACGGAACAGGAGATAAAAAATCGCAGGATATCCAGGTTGAAGTAGGAACTTTTCAGGTAAGCCTCACCAGTCCTGCAGAAAATAGCACAACAATTATTGCTTCAGGTGCAAATTTTAATATTGCGGCCACCAATACAAACGGTGCGGCAAGCTACATTTTGAAGTCAAACGGGGCTACCATTAATACCATTACAAGTACGACAAGTTATTCTTATTCTCATTCAAATATTACAAGTAATCAAAGTTATGAACTGAGTGTGACTCAGGGAGCAACTATTATTGTAAAGAAATTTTCTGTAGTAGTAAATCCAAATACGGTTTCAGAAGCAATGCCGATAG
The DNA here is from genome assembly GCF_041154745.1 of Flavobacterium sp. CFS9. Lineage (NCBI taxonomy): Bacteria > Pseudomonadati > Bacteroidota > Flavobacteriia > Flavobacteriales > Flavobacteriaceae > Flavobacterium > Flavobacterium sp. CFS9. Next base: position 2,292,645 of record NZ_AP031573.1, read on the forward strand.
GCTTGGTTGATGGAATAAATTATAATTCGTCCGATGCCACAAAAGCAACTTTGGTTTTAGACGCACCCTTAAAAGACTTTGTTTATATAGCGGGAAGTTTTAATAATTGGCAACCGTCATCGGCTTATGCTATGAAAAAAGACCCTGCTTCAGGTAAATTCTGGTTAGAATTAACTGGATTGGTTTCAGGCGCAAACAATACTTATCAATATTGGGTAGTGGATGCAACACCATTGACGAATTCCCCTTCGATGGTAAAAACTGCCGATCCGTATTCCACTTTAGTATTGTCTCCTTATGATGATTCCTCTATTCCTGCAACTTCTTACCCCAATATGCCTGTTTATCCGGCAGGACAGAACTTTGAGGTGACCGTTTTAAAAACAGGACAAACACCGTACAATTGGCAGGTGACCAATTTTGTAAAACCTGAAAAAGAAAAGCTAGTAGTTTACGAAGTTTTAGTTCGTGATTTTGATGCAGCCAAAAATTATCAAAGTCTGATAGACCGTATCGATTATTTCAAAAATCTTAAAATAAACGCAATCGAATTAATGCCGGTAATGGAGTTCGAAGGTAATGAAAGCTGGGGATACAATACCTCGTTTCATATGGCTTTGGATAAATTTTACGGGACTTCAGATAAGTTAAAAGAATTCATTGACTTGTGTCATCAAAATGGAATTGCGGTAATTCTGGATGTTGCCTTAAATCATGCTTTTGGAAGAAATCCGATGGTGAGAATGTGGATGAATGATCCGGATGGGGACGGTTTTGGTTCGCCAACTGCTGAAAATCCATATTTTAATACCGTTGCCAAACATGCTTATAATGTAGGAGAAGATTTCAATCACCAGTCGTTAAAAACGCAGAATTATGTTGATCGTGTCGTTAAACAATGGATTGAAGAGTATAAAATTGACGGTTTCCGTTGGGATTTAACCAAAGGTTTTACACAAAATTGTACGGCTTCTGATGGAGTCTGTACGGATGCTTATCAACAGGACAGAGTAGATGTCTTAAAGAAATATGCTGATTATTCATGGAGTCTCGATCCTACACATTATACTATTTTTGAACACCTGGGATCCGATACCGAGGAAAAAGAATGGGCCAATTACAGAATTGCCGAAACACCTTCTAAAGGAGTCATGATGTGGGGGAAAATGACAGGGCCTTACAATCAACTGTCAATGGGCTATGCAAATGAGAGCAATATCTCAAGGATGGCCAGTAGCAGTCATGGTTTTACAGCAAACCGATTAATGGGATATGCTGAAAGTCATGATGAAGAACGTTTGATGTATAAAAATATACAATACGGAAATTCAGGAACAGGATATAATGTAAAAACGTTAGACACTGCATTGTCCAGAATGTCGGCAATTGGTGCCGTTTCACTATTAGTTCCGGGACCAAAAATGATTTGGCATTTTGGAGAATTAGGATGGGAGAATTCTATTTTTACCTGTAGCAATAATTCTGTCAATACCGATTTTGATGCCATAGGGGGCGATTGTAAACTCGACACAAAACCACAGCCTCAATGGGTTAATAACTGGCTGGGTAATTCAGCACGCAGTAAAATTTACAACGACTGGGCAAAGATGATTACTCTGAAAATAAAGGAGCCTGTTTTTTTGGGAACTCCCGTAATTGCAAACGCAAATTCGTTATCAGTTAATATTAAAATTACCAATTCGGCCTTGTCTTCAACTCAGTTAAAGGATGTTTTAATAATAGCAAATTTTGACGTTACTGCTCAAAATGTTCCAACAGGTTTTCAATATACAGGTACCTGGTATGATTTGATGGACAATACTACGATTAATGTTACAGATGTAAATGCCCCCTTAAATCTTCCTGCAGGAGAGTATAGAATTTATGGTAATAAAGCAGCAAATTTAGCCATTAAAGATTTTGAAAAAGGAAGCGCAGTTCATTTGTACCCCAATCCGGTTACAGATTATTTTACTTTAGATGTGCCAGTATCAAAAGTTCAGGTCTATGCAGTTTCAGGCCAACTCGTAAAAAGCTTTGGCATCAAAGAAAATAGGGATTCTCAGTTTGCTGTAAGCGATTTGAAAACAGGTTTATACTTTGTTAAAGCAGTTGATGAGAATGGACATACTCAGGTAATGAAGTTTATTAAAAAGTAATTTATCGAAATAAATAGAAAATGTAACTGACGGGTAAAAGATTTTTGGTTTTGTTAGTGGTGAGAAAGGACTGTCAGTTTTTAGACAGTCCTTTCGTTTTTTATGATCTTTTTATTTTAGTATTGTATTCCCCTGCTACAGCAAAATAGCCAAAAGTACCTAGCCCCAAAACAATTAATGGAGTGAGAATGAAAAGAATAATGATTCCGAATACAAGATCGTCTTGTTTGTCTGAAAGCAGTTTAGGTAAGCCAAATTCGAAAATGCAGAAATAAGTCGCTGCAATTGCCAGTATAATCCACAGAACACCTAAAGCTTGTTTGATTGAATTCATAAATAATATATTAAAGGTGATTTGTTTTATTTTTATTTTCGATGTAAACCATGCCAATTACAAAACATACCGAGGCTATAATAATGGGGTACCAAAGTCCGTCAAGATAAAAATCTTCTTTTTCGGCAGCTTTAGCATGAGTTACAAAATAAGTTGAAATTGCGGGGAGTAAACCGCCAAAAATTCCGTTCCCTACATGATAAGGAAGTGACATCGAAGTATATCTGATTTTAGTTGGAAACAGTTCAACTAAAAACGCTGCAATGGGGCCGTAAACCATAGTAACAAATAAAACCTGAATGAAAACTAAGAAAATTAAAGCCCATTCATCATTAGAATTGATATTTATAATAACACTGCTCTGAGATTCTTTTTTATCCGCAAAGTTTGTTTTCTTTTCTGTATACGTAGTTCCGTCCGTATAGGTTTTTGAAATCGTGGTAATGGTTTGATTTTCTTTAAAAATAGCTGTAGTTATAGTTGTTTTCTCGGCTATTTCGGTCTTGTATTTTAGATCGGTGATGTTGTACATCTTTTTGTAAATGGGTCTGTAAAACAAAATAGCGAGCAGCATTCCGCCCATCATAATGTGTTTACGTCCTATTTTATCACTCAGCCATCCAAAAAAAATAAAGAATGGAGTTCCGAACAACAATGCGATTCCCAGTAATTCATCTACTTGCGACGAATTAATATTCATCACAGTTTTCATAAAACTCATGGCGTAGAATTGCCCCGTGTACCAAACAACACCCTGGCCCATAGTGGCGCCGAACAACGCGAGTAAAACGAATTTCAGGTTATATCGATTCCCAAAACTTTCCTTTAAAGGATTGGTACTTGTTGTTCCTTCTTTTTTAGCTTTGGCAAATACAGGAGATTCATCCATGTTTTTACGAATCAAGTACGAAATTCCGATCATTACAATAGAAACCCAAAAGGGAACACGCCATCCCCAGGAATCGAAATCCTCGGTTGAAAGAATGTTTTTTGTGGTCAATATGACCATCAAAGAAATAAATAAACCAACTGTTGCGGTAGTTTGAATCCACGAAGTCCAATATCCTTTTTGCCCTGCAGGAGCATGTTCTGCCACATAAGTAGCTGCACCGCCATATTCGCCCCCAAGAGCAAGCCCCTGAAGTAAACGAAGAATTAAAACTAATAAAGGAGCTAAAAATCCAATCGTATCATAACTCGGAATACAGCCTATTAAAAAAGTAGAGCCCCCCATTAATAAGAGAGTTGCCATAAAGGTGTATTTACGTCCGATGATATCACCAAGTCTTCCGAAGAATAGCGCTCCAAAAGGACGTACTACAAATCCGGCAGCAAAAGTGGCTAAAGTGGATAGGAATGCAGCGGTAGGATTATCACTGGGAAAGAATTTGGTTGAAATGACGACAGCTAAACTACCGAAAATATAAAAATCATACCATTCAATCATGGTTCCCATCGACGATGCCGAAATTACTTTCCAGATGCCTTTTGCAGAGGTGTTGCTCATAAGCTGACTTTGTGTACTTGATGATGAATAAAAGTATAAAATGCTATTTCGCGAATATATAAGATATTTTTTTATTTATTTAATGATTTTTTAACAAAAGGATAATAAAAAATAAATATTGTTTTTTAGGCAGAATAGTTTTCGTAAAAGATTTGTCTGCTGTTTATTTCTCCGGAAGAAAGTAATGTAGAATTGTTACTCTGAAAGAGCTCTGGCAATAGCATAGTGCAAAGCACTATGGGAGATGGAGATGTTTGTTTACGCCCTGAAAGGGCAAAAGCCTGATCGCAAAGAAAAAAATCAGTATTAAAATATTTAATTTTTCTTGTTTTAATTACGAAGGAAAGATAGTAAAAACAAAAAACCCACTCGGTTGAGTGGGTTGTTGTGGTACCTCCAGGGATCGAACCAGGGACACATGGATTTTCAGTCCATTGCTCTACCATCTGAGCTAAGGTACCGTGCTGTGCGCATTGCGGGTGCAAAGATAGAATCATTTTTCGTTTATCCAAAACATTTTTTTAAAAAAATCAATTCGTATCTTCGCCTTGCTAAAAAAACAAACATGATTTTAACGGTTGATGTTGGAAATACCAGAATTAAAGCTGCTGTATTTGAGGGAGGTACTGTTCTTGAAACTTTTACTTTCGAGAAAAATGAGCTCGAAAAAAAAATTAAAAAAATTTTAGAAAAATTTCAGAAATGCTCCGATTTGGTTGTTGCATCGGTTGGAAATGTAGAAAAACAATCTTTCCTGACTTTCGAAAAGGATCTAAAAGTTCATTTTTTAACTCATGAGGATATTTTTCCCTTCACAAATAAATATGCCACTCCAAAAACATTAGGAATAGACCGAATGGTTTTGGCAGCCGGAGCAACTTTGAAATTTCCCAAACAAAACAGACTGGTAATTGACGCCGGAACTTGTATAACCTACGATTTCATCGACGAAAATGATAACTATTTAGGAGGAGCTATTTCTCCGGGACTGAGACTGCGTTATGAATCTTTGCACAATTTTACAGCCAGGCTTCCGTTACTCACTTTAGAGTCTCCGGATTCCTATATTGGAGATTCCACAAAACAGGCGATTCACTCCGGAGTGGTCAATGGATTCGTCTATGAGATTGATGGTTTTATCGATGAATATCGGGCAAACTTTTCAAATTTTATAATAATTTTAACGGGAGGTGATGCAGATTTTTTGGCTAAACGATTAAAAAATACCATATTTGCCAATTCAAATTTCCTTTTGGAGAGTTTGAACCAAACATTTCAATATAAAATCGACAATGATTAAAAAAATTATAGTAAGCGCTTGTTTGCTTATCTCGTTCGTTTCCTTCGCTCAACAGGGTACCGCATCGCCTTATTCTTTCTACGGAATTGGAGATACAAGATTTAAAGGGACCCTTGAAAACAGATCGATGTCCGGAGTTGCGGTGGAACAGGATAGTATTCACCTGAATATTGAAAATCCTGCCAGTTATGCGAGTTTAAAGTTTACAACTTTTACGGTTGGAGGATCTTTTGGTACAACTAATTTGAAGACCAGCGAAAGATCTGAAAAGGCACAAAGAGCTACTTTTGATTATTTGGCATTAGGAATTCCGATGGGAAAATTTGGAGCAGCGTTTGGTTTGGTTCCGTTAAGTTCTGTTGGATATAAAATTCAAAATGACCTTACAGATACACAAGGTGCTACAAGCACACAGCTTCAGGGAAAAGGCGGAGTTAATAAAGTGTTTTTTGGTTTAGGATATCAGATTAAAAAGAACTGGAATATTGGAGTTGATGCACAGTATAATTTCGGAAAAATTACAACAACAAGTTTAGCGCTTAGAACAGATGTTGAAAATGCAACCAGAGAAACAAATGATTCTGAGTTATCAGGAATTAATTTTAATATTGGTACAATGTATCAAACAAAAATTGATAAAAAATTAAGTTTGTTTACCAGTTTGAATTATACTTTTGCCAGTAATTTGACTTCAACCAGTAACAGAGTTATTCAGGTAGATGGTGATCCGGATCCAATTACAACTCCTGAGCAGACAAATAAACTTAAGTTACCAAATAAAGTAACCTTTGGTGCTGGTATCGGTGAAGCCAGAAAATGGTTAGTGGGTACTACGATTTCTTTTCAGGGTGACGGACAGCTTGCGAATTTTTACAATACAAGAGATAATGTACGTTACGAAAAATACCAAAAGTATGCGATAGGTGGTTACTATATTCCTAATTATGGATCATTCACAAGCTATTTTAGCCGAATGACGTATAGGGCCGGATTAAAATACGAGAAAATTGGTTTGGTCGTAAATAATCAGGAGATCAATGACCTGGGAATGACATTAGGTATGGGAATTCCACTTAATAATGGATCTTTTTCAAATGTTAATATTGGACTTGAGTTCGGAAAAAGAGGAACAATGTCAGCTGGTTTAGTTCAGGAAAATTATTTCAATTTTAGTATGAGCTTCTCATTTAATGATAAATGGTTCGTGAAAAGTAAATTTAATTAAACATAAACTTTTATGTTTTTTTAAGCTCATTACAATTTACTACATTTGACAAATGAATTTATCAAAAAGATATACAATAGCGGCTGTCACAGTTTTTACTGTGACACTGTTTTTTGGGTGCGAAAGTAATTTTAAAGAGGTTCAGAAAATTAACTTCTCAGAGTTTGTTCCCGGAAGTGATGCAGATACCGTTGATATTAAATATACAGATTCCGGACGCATAACCGGGGTTTTGAAAAGTCCTAAAATGCTGGATTATTCTAATTTGGATTTTCCGTTTACCGAATTTCCAAAAGGAATTGATGTTACCTTATACGATAAAAATCAAAAGCGTACCTTTATAAGATCAAATTATGCAGTTTCCTATAAGCCAACAGGTATAATTGACTTGCAGGGAAAAGTTAGAATCACTTCAGAAGAGGGGCAAATGCTGGAAACAGAACAGCTGTACTTCGATCAGACGAACGAATGGTTTTATACCGAAAGGAAGTTTAGACTTACAGATGCAAAAGGAAGCTCAATCGGGCAGGGAATAGATTTTAGTAAGGATTTTAAAGTGATTAATTCGCAGCGTGTGAGCGGTGAGATTGAATCAGACGAATAAAAAAAGAGATTATGGGTTACATAAAATATACACAATACGTTTACATCATATTTGCCATTTACTTTATTTACGATGGTTTTACAAAGATAAACGATGGAAATGATACCGCCGCTTTAAGTTTTTTAATTGCAGGGATGGCAGTATTTATGTTCTTCTTTAGGAGGAGATTTGTCAAGAAATTTGGCGACCGTAATAAAAAGCAGTAAACAATGGAAATAGGGATTATAATATTATGTTTAATATTGTCAGCCTTTTTTTCAGGAATGGAAATCGCTTTTGTTTCCTCCAATAAAATTTATCTTGAAATTGAAAAAAAACAAGATAATTTTGCCTCACAAATTCTAACAAAACTTACCGGAAATCCTTCAAAGTTTATTGCTGCAATGCTTATTGGTAATAATCTGGCTTTGGTTGTTTACGGATTTTACATGGGAGATCTGATTCTGAAATGGATTATCAATTCAGGAGGGCATTTTTCAAATTTAACCAGTTTACTGGTTCAAACGACTATTTCTACTTTTGTTGTTTTAATAACAGCTGAGTTTTTTCCAAAAGTTTTTTTTCAGATTTATGCCAATTCATTAATCAAGATTTTTGCAATTCCTGCCTATCTGTTTTATCGTTTGTTCTATTATTTCTCCACTTTTTTCATTTGGATTTCAGATTTTATTCTGCGTAAATTTTTTAAAACAGAAGGAGATCAGATACAGTTGTATTTTAGTAAAGTTGAACTGGGGAATTATATTGCAGAACAAATGAATGCTGTTGAAGATGATGAAGAAGTAGATTCTGAAATTCAGATTTTTCAGAATGCACTGGAGTTTTCAGGTGTAAAAGCCCGTGATATTATGACCCCGCGTACCGAAATTGTCGATATTGATTTGTTTGACAGTGTTGCAGATCTTAAAGAATTATTTGTAGAAACCGGATATTCAAAAATCATAGTGAGTCAAAACTCACTCGATGATATTGTGGGTTATGTGCATTCGTTTGATTTGTTTAAAAAGCCAAAAACAATAAAATCGGTTTTGATGACAGTTGAATTTGTTCCTGAAACCATTTTGATAAAAGATGTACTAAATCTGCTGATCAAAAAGCGAAAAAATGTGGCCGTAGTTTTGGATGAATACGGAGGGACTTCCGGAATTATTACAATAGAAGACATTGTGGAGGAGCTTTTTGGTGAGATTGAAGACGAGCATGATTTAGATGAGGAATTGATTGAACAGGAATTGGGAGAAGGCAGGTATTTGTTTTCGACACGATTAGATGTAGAATATCTCAATGAAACCTATAAATTAGCTATTCCGGAGGAGGATTCTTACGGGACTTTAGGCGGGTTTATTGTCAATTCTACCAAGGAAATTCCTCAAAAAGGAGAAGAAATACGAATTGGAAGCTATCATTTTGTGATTGAAGAAGCCACAAATAAGAAAATCGAATTGGTTAAATTGACAATAAAAGAGTGATTTTTGAAATTAATAAAAAAAATTGTGTAAAATAAAACGCTAGTTGTATTGTTATTAACTAGATAATTGTATTTTCGCAAACTGAATATAAAATTAACGATAATAAAAATGGCAGTTTTAGCAAAAATTAGACAGCGTTCCGCTTTATTGATAGGAGTTATTGCACTTGCATTATTTGCATTTATAATACAAGATCTATTCACTAGAGGAACATTTGGTCAAAGTTCAAAAGATGTGGGAAGCATCGATGGAAAAGATATTTCATTTGAAGACTTTAGAGTTAAAGTTAGTAATGTTGAAAAAAGTGGTCAAGGAATTACTTCCACTGAAGCTGCAAACAGAGTTTGGGACCAAGAGGTTTCAATCGCATTATTATCAACACAGTTTGATAAATTAGGATTGAGAGTGGGTGAAAAACACTTACTTGAAGTTTTAAAGGCAGATCCGAATATTGGTAAAAACCCAATGTTCTTAAATGCTGCTGGTATTTTTGATGTAGCTAAATTTAAAGAATACTTTAAAACGAATCCGGAAGCAGCACAATTTATCTCTCAAAAAGAGAAAGATGCTGAGCTAAACGCTAAATTTCAAATCTACAATACATTAGTAAAGTCTGGACTTTACACTACTGTAAGCGAAGGAAAACTAAAATATGAAATGGAAGCTAACAAAGTAAACTTTGCTTACGCTGCTGCTTTGTATTCTTCAATTAAAGATAGTGAAGTAAAGATTTCTGATTCAGAGATTGTAGAATATATGAAGAAAAACGAGAAGAAATTCAAAGCGGATGCAACTCGTGAGATTCAATATGTTTTAGTAGAAGACAAAGCTTCAAAACAAGACGAAGCTGAAATTAAAGCTAAAATTACTGCATTATTAAACGGAAGAGTAGAGTACAATGCTAAAACGGGTAAGAACGATACTTTGCCAGGATTTAAAAATGCTACTAACATTGCTGAATTTGTAAACTCAAATTCTGATGTTCCTTACGATTCAACTTACGTACCTAAAAATGCTTTACCGGCTGTTGATGCTGATAAATTATTCAGCTTACCTGCAGGAGCAATTTACGGACCATACGTTTACGGAAGATACTATGCGATTTCTAAATCTTTAGGATTTAAAGCAGGAGTTAACGCAAAAGCAAGTCATATTTTAATTGGATACGAAGGTTCTCAGACTCCAAATACAAAAGAGAAAAGAACTAAAGAAGAAGCTAAAGCTAAAGCAGAAGAAATTTTGGCTCAGGTTCAGGCAAACCCTGATAGTTTCATGATGTTGGCTTTCACAAGTTCAGATGATTCTTCTGCACAACAAGGAGGAGATTTAGGATATTTTGGTCCAAACCAAATGGTGAAACCATTCAATGATTTTGTATTCAGCAACGGAATTGGAAAAGTTGGTTTAGTTGAAACTCCTTTTGGATTTCACGTGATCAAAATTACCGACAAACAAGACGGAATTCGTTTAGCTACTATTGCTCAAAAAATCGAGCCTTCTGAAGCTACTTCTGATAAAGTATTTACATTAGCAACTAAATTTGAAATGGATGCTGCTGATAAAGATTTCGCTGCTACAGCAAAAGAATTAGGTTTAAAAGTAGCTGCTCCGATAACTGCAAAAGCTATGGACGAAGCATTTGGTCCATTAGGAAACCAACGTAACATCATCAGATGGGCATTTGATAAAGAAACGAACACCGGAGATGTAAAACGTTTCGAATTGGCTAATATCGGTCACGTAATTGCACAATACAAAAGCGAAAACAAATCAGGTTTAGTATCTGTAACTTTGGCAAGACCTTATGTAGAGTCAATTTTGAAAAACAAGAAAAAAGCTGAGATCTTAAAAGCAAAAATGAAAGGTTCGTCACTTGAAGCTATTGCTAAAAGTGCAGGTGTTGCCGTTCAGCAAGCAACTAACGTAACTATGGACAGCCCGGTATTGCCAGGAGGTGTAGGACAAGAGCCAAAAGTAGTAGGTAATGCATTTGCATTGGCTGCAAACAAAATCTCTGCTCCAATTGAAGGTAATACAGGTGTATATGTAGTGAAAAACATCAGTACAGTAAAAGCTCCTGCAGCTGCTAATCATGCAGAATATGTGGCTAAAGTAAAAGCACAAAGCGCATCTGATGCAAGCAGAATTTTACCGGCATTGAAAGCTAACGCTAAAATTGAAGATAACAGATTGCAATTTAACTACTAGTTTTTAGTTAGTTAAGGTTTAAATATAAAAACCGAAACGTTCTTACAGAATGTTTCGGTTTTTTTTATTGTTATGTATTAAGTGCGATTAAAGGAGTTTTGTTGTGTGGTTTTTAGATTTTTTGTGAGGAATTTTGGTTAAAAGTTTGTGGTATTAAGAATATTACAGTTAATTTGTTGAAATTATATTTAAAAATTTAAACAAAATCGACTTAAGACTGATGAATAAATATTGTAGTAATCCAGCATTCCATCTTTATGTTTAAGCTGTTGAAAAGAAAGCCCAGAGCTTATTCTAAGATTGAAAATCATATTTTCGGAATAATAACAGAGCTTTTAAAATTGAGTAGTACCGAAATCAACGGGGATGAATTGGGTGGGAAGTATTATTTAAGTAATGAAGAACAGCATTTTAAAGTGACGGTATTGGGTAACGATTATGTAATCAGGTTAACCAATACTCGAGATTCTGTTGCTGAGAAGTACGATAAAGCTTTTGTGGAAGATGTTTTAAAAGCAATAAAAGAAGAAAAGCACCGCAGAATGGAAGAGGTTTATGATTCTATAACCAATAATATAGAAAAAATGGCCGAGCGGCTACACAACACGCTTAGAGAATCTAATGAACTGGAAAATCAAAAAGTCAGAAAACTGGAAACCAAAGATCGCGAAAGTAAAAAAGTAAATTAAAATCTCCTTTCTTTTGGTTTTAGGTCGGTTAAAATCTGATGACTTTATTTTTGTAGAATCATTTCTTCGTAACTCAGGATGGTTCCGTATCCTTTTGAAGTAAAATAAGATTTGGGATTTTCTTTAGAGATCACCATCACAAAATCTCCACCCCAGGCGCCAAGACTTTTTACGACTCCATTGAAATCTGGAAAAGCAATCTCTTTGATGGTTTCCATTTCCAGGATATCGCTCAAATGAACCTCGTGTTTTTCAAGAGCAAGAGCAAATTCCTTTGCTGTTTTAGCATTGATAAGGCTAGAAGTAATTTTGTTGTTTTCGGCTATGTTTTGCGCTAAATTCTGATTTTTATTGTTGTAATAGGCTTTTATAGCTGCTTTACTATTCTGTTTTTTATTGAGATACACAAAATGAATTTTATCTGTAAAATCAGGGTTAAAAGAGACTGATTTTACCGTATTATTTTCAATTTGATAAACAATTGGTGTGTCATTTTGGGCACAGGCTATGTCATAACCGCTGCCTCCAAAACTGTTTTTTAGTAAAGTAAAAGCATTGACTTTTGTCCATTGTGCAACATTGTTCAATAAAGTTGAAGAAGTACCTAATCCCCAGTTTTTAGGAAATGTAAGATGTGTGCTGATCTTGTAGCCGTCAGTATCTTTTAGAAAATCCGGGTTCAGAAGGTAAGCTTCATGAAGAATTTGAATCAAAGTCGTTTTTACAGTCTCGATTTCTGACTTTGGATTGTTGATGATCTCTGAAAAAGGAATCGAATCTTCAAACCATAACTGTCCATCAAAATCATAACTCTTCCAGTTGATTTCCTGGTTTGAGCCATTTTCAACCACCAGATTCTGACCGAATTTGGTAGGTAAGGCAAAAGCGTCAGCTCCGTCTAAAACAAGGTATTCTCCGGAAATAAGCAATTTCCCGTTACTGTAAAAAGTTGTTTTCATGCTTTGTTGTATATTGTTTGTTGCTTGTTGCTTGTTGTTTATTGTTTCGGGTTTTGAAAAGGCCCCCTTAATGATTCAAAAATCAGCGATCTTTAATGAAAAATGCTCAAGGTTCAAAATATAAAAAGGGACCCCTCGCATTTCACATTTGACATTTTACATCTGACATTTCGCAAAAAAAAGACTATTTCCTTAAACTCTCAATAAATTCAACCACAGCACTATGCGATACAGCATTTTTCTTAAAATGAGTTTTAATTAAATGACGTTCTTCTTCAGTTGCTTCAAATTGATTGATAATATTGTTCAGGTGCATCTTCATGTGTCCCTCCTGGATTCCGGTAGTAGTTAAGGAACGTAAGGCAGCAAAGTTTTGTGCGAGACCGGCAACTGCAACGATTTCCATTAATTCTTTTGCAGAAGGTTTTTCAAGAATATCAAAACATAGTTTTACCAGTGGATGTAAAGAAGTCAATCCGCCTACCGTTCCCAGCGCTAAAGGAATTTCAAGCCAGAACGTAAAAATGCCGTCTTCTATTTTAGCATGAGATAAACTTGAATATTGACCGTTTTTAGAAGCATAAGCGTGAACTCCGGCTTCTACTGCTCTGAAATCATTTCCGGTGGCCAGAATTACAGCGTCAATACCGTTCATGATTCCTTTGTTGTGAGTAACAGCTCTGAAAGGTTCAACTTCGGCAATCTGAACTGCCTGTACAAAACGCTCGGCAAACTCCTGTGGATTCGGAATGTGTTTTTCTGTTAAATCTTCGATAGGGCAGGAAACTTCGGCTCTAACAATACAATTTGGTACATAATTAGACAAAATGCTCATAATTACTTTAAGCGTTTCATCTTCCGAAAACAAATCAGAATTGTGGAATTCATCTTTTAAGGTTGTCGCAAATTGCTCCAGACACGAATTGATAAAATTCGCTCCCATACTGTCTTTGGTTTCAAAAGTAACATGAAGCTGAAAATAATTTTCCAAAAGACTTCTTTTGTCTTTTAGTTTTATGTCTAAAATTCCGCCGCCGCGTTGCTGCATGTTTTTAGTAATGCTTTGCGTATCGGAGAAGAATTTAGGTTTAATCTGATTGAAAAAGGACTGCAGTTTTTCAGCATCTCCACTGAAAGTAAAATGTACCTGTCCTATTTTTTCGGTAGCCATAACCGTTGCTTTAAAACCGCCTCTGGTCGACCAGTATTTTGCTGCTTTTGATGCTGCGGCTACCACCGAACTTTCCTCAATTGCCATCGGAATTGTGGTATATTTTCCGTTGATCAGGAAATTTGGCGCTACTCCAAGCGGGATATAGAGGTTTGTGATGGTGTTTTCGATGAATTCATCGTGCAATTGCTGCAGCTTTTCGTCTGTATTCCAGTAATTTCTTATAATAGAAAGGGCTTCTTCAGGGCTTGAAAAATAGGTATTGGCAATCCAGTTTATTTTTTCTTTTTTGGATAATTTCGAAAATCCGGCAACGGCGTTGTTCATTCTCAGTGTTTTAAATAATAAAGTTGCGGCAAAGATACTATTTTAAGACTTTTGTTTGCAATGTATTTGAAAATTGAAAACTACGCAATCGTTATTTTTTTTAACATTTAACAATTAAAATGGGTATTATGTTCATTTTTTTTATTAAAATTGGGCTCTTTTTTTATATTTAAAATAAATCTAATGAATACGGGGAAAATTACTGTAATACTTTTATTTTTAGTGGCCACTGTTTTCGGTCAGCAAAAAATTACTGTCGAGAATATTTATAGCGGAGCATTTCGGGCAAAAGGAATGGATGAACTGCAATCGTTAAAAAAAACAGACCAATATACGGTACTAAATGTAGATCAGGCCAGCCGCAGCATGCAGATAGATTTATACGATTTTGCAACACTAAAAAAAGTAGCCAATTTAATCGACACAAAGAATCATGCGGCTCTTGCTGAAGGAATTGACAGTTATACTTTTGATGCTTCAGAAAAAAAGATTTTAATTGCCTGTAATACCAAACAGATTTTCCGTCACTCGTTTACCGCAGATTATTTCTTATACGATATCACTACAAAAACGCTTACTAAATTATTTGATTTTCAGATTCAGGAGCCAACTTTTTCTCCGGACGGAACTAAAATCGCCTATGCAAAAGAGAATAACTTATATGTGTATGATCTGACTTCTAAAAAATCAACAGCTGTTACTACCGATGGAAAGAAAAATGCAGTGATCAATGGTATTACGGATTGGGTTTATGAAGAAGAATTCTCCTTTGTTAGAGCATTTGACTGGAGTAAAGACAGTAAAAAATTAGCTTACATCCGTTTTGATGAAAGTGCCGTTCCGGAATTCTCGATGTCAATCTTTCAAAAAGATTTGTATCCAACCATTGAAACGTTTAAATATCCTAAGGCAGGAGAAAAGAACTCTGTAGTGTCTTTACACATTTATGACGCAGTAAGTAATACAGGTAAAAAAGTGGATTTAGGAAACTACAATGACTTCTATATTGCAAGATTACAGTGGACAAATGATAGCAATGTATTATCAGCTCAGGTTTTAAACCGTCATCAGGATAATTTGGATTTATTGTTTGTAGATGGAACTACTGCTGCAGCAAAAGTGGTTTTGAATGAAAAAGACAAAGCTTATGTGGATGTTACCGACAATTTGACCTTCTTAAAAGATAATAGCTTTATCTGGACAAGTGAAAAAGACGGATTTAATCATATTTACTTATATGATAAAAACGGAAAACTTAAAAATCAGGTTACAAAAGGAAACTGGGAAGTAGTTTCTTACTACGGTTTCGACGAAAAGAATAAAACAATTTTCTATCAGTCTACAGAAAATGGTTCAATCAACAGAGATATTTATCGTATTGCTTTAGATGGAAAGAATAAAATTCGTCTGTCTAAAAATACAGGGACAAGTGCGGCAACTTTTAGTCCAAACTTTCAGTTCTTCATTAATACTTTCTCAAACAGTACACAGCCGACTACTTATACTTTAAATGAGGCGAAAACAGGAAAAGAAATTCAGGTTATCGAAAACAATCAGGCACTTTCTGCTAAATTAAAAGCTTACAATTTACCGACAAAAGAATTTTTTGTTTTAAAAACAGCTAAAGGCAATGAGCTTAATGCATGGATTTTGAAACCAAAAGACTTTGATCCTTCAAAAAAATATCCTGTTTTCATGTACCAGTATTCTGGTCCGGGCTCTCAGCAGGTAAATAACGATTGGAACAATTCAGACGATTATTGGTTTGCATCCTTAACACAGCAAGGGTATATTGTAGCTTGTGTGGATGGAAGAGGAACTGGTTTTAAAGGTGCTGATTTCAAAAAAGTAACTCAAAAAGAATTAGGAAAATACGAAGTAGAAGATCAGATTGATGCTGCAAAAGTAATCGGAGCATATCCTTATGTGGATGCTTCAAGAATTGGAATCTTCGGCTGGAGTTTTGGAGGATTTATGGCTTCAAATTGTATTTTCCAGGGGAATGATGTTTTCAAAATGGCGATTGCTGTTGCTCCGGTAACCAACTGGCGTTTTTATGATAGCGTTTATACCGAAAGATACATGCAGACTCCTCAGGAAAATGCGAGCGGATACGACCAGAACTCTCCAATTAACCACGTTGACAAACTAAAAGGGAAGTTTTTATTGATTCACGGATCAGCAGATGATAACGTACACGTGCAAAACTCCATGCAAATGATGGAAGCACTCATTCAGGCGAACAAACAATTTGATTCTCAGATCTATCCGGATAAAAATCACGGTATTTATGGAGGAAAGACCAGAATTCAGCTATACAACAAAATGACTAACTTCATCAAAGAAAATTTATAATTATAAAACAAAACTAAAACCTTAAACATAAATAAATAATAAAGAATATGGGAGAAACTCAGGTAAAATCAGCGCATCCAAAAGGACTTTGGGTATTATTTGGAACGGAGATGTGGGAGCGGTTCAACTTTTATGGAATGCGAGCTTTATTAACTTTATTTCTTGTAAACTCATTATTAATGAAAGAAGAAGAAGCTTCTTTGATTTATGGAGGTTTTCTTGGACTTTGTTATTTAACACCAATGTTAGGCGGTTTTGTTGCCGATCGTTTTTTAGGAAACAGAAACTGTATTTTATTAGGCGGATTATTAATGGCAATCGGACAGCTTCTGTTGTTTACCAGTGGTAGTATTTTTGAGGGTAACAGAGCATTTGCTACGATCATTATGTACACTGCATTAGGAGTTATTGTATTCGGTAACGGATTCTTCAAACCTAACATTTCAAGTATGGTAGGAAGTTTATATCCGAAACAGGAAAAAACAAAATTAGATAGTGCTTTTACTATTTTCTATATGGGAATCAATATCGGAGCTTTTTTAGGTCAGTCTATTTGCCCGTTATTAGGAGATGTTAAAGATGCCGGCGGAATTAGAGATATTCACGCGTTTAGATGGGGATTCCTTGCTGCCTCTGCCGCAATGTTTATTGGAACAATTCTTTTTTACTTTCTTAAAAATAAATATGTGGTTTCTCCTGAAGGAAAACCATTAGGAGGTTTGCCTTCTAAAAATGATGCTTCTGATTTCGAAGAAGGAGAAGCACAAAAAGCTAATTTCTCTGCTAAAGCGTTAACTGTAGCCGGAATCGCTTTTGTGGCTTTAGGATTCTTTTTCCATTATGTGGTAGGTCAGAACTTAATTTATACTTTGATTTATTCTAGTGGTCTGTCATTGGCCGGATTAATTATTTCGGATACTTCTTTGACAAAAGTAGAGAGAGATAGAATTATTGTAATTTACATCGTTTCTTTCTTTATTATTTTCTTCTGGGCAGCTTTCGAGCAGGCAGGTTCGTCATTAACTTTTATTGCAGACAATCAAACCGATAGAAACTTCTTCGGATGGCAAATGCCTCCGTCAATGGTTCAGATTTTTAACGGATTATTTGTAGTATTATTAGCAGTGCCGTTTAGTATTTTATGGGATACTTTGAGAGCTAAAGGTAAAGAGCCAATCTCACCGGTAAAATTAGCCGTTGGGTTAGTGGTAATTTCAGTTAGTTTCTTCATGATCGCTACTCAGGTTTCTTATATCGGAACATCAGGGTTGTTATTGGTAAAATGGCTTATTTTATTATATTTCTTAAATACATGTGCCGAATTATGTTTGTCTCCAATTGGTTTGTCATTGGTAGGTAAACTTTCTCCAAAACGTTTTGCTTCGTTATTGTACGGGGTATTCTTCTTGTCAAATGCTTCAGGTTATGCTTTAGGAGGAACTTTAGGTTCAATCTTGCCGGCAACCGGAGATAAATTTGCAAAAGCAAAAGAATTAGGAATTGACCTTCAGGCAGTTTTAGATAACAAAATTACACCAACAGCTGAACAATTGGCTTTGTTGGAAAAACATCAGATTAGCGCGCACAATCACTTCTTTGCCGGATTTGAAATTCATAACTTATACGAATTCTTCATGGTATTTGTTGTTTTGACCGGTATTGCTGCAATTATCTTATTTGCTTTGACTCCATTTCTGAAAAGAATGATGCATGGTGTTAGATAACATAAATCGTAATCATATATAAAAAATTACCTACAGGTTTAGGCTTGTAGGTAATTTTAATTTTAAAGACTTTATAGTTATGTGGAAAAAACACCCAAAAGCATTGTCATTCTTGTTTCTGTCTGAAATGTGGGAACGTTTTGGTTATTATTTAATGATCGGAATTTTTACTTTATATCTGAAAGATGTAAAGACCGGTTTTGCTATGACCGAGAAAGAGGCATCTGATTTATACGGAACTTTTATAGCATTAGTCTTTCTGACTCCGTTTATTGGCGGACTGATTGCCGATCGATATTTGGGATATAGAAAATCGATCGTTCTTGGCGGAATTTTAATGGGAGTCGGTTACTTCTTAATTGGAGTACACGATCTGACCATGCTTTATATCGCCATGACTTTGATCATTGTTGGGAATGGGTTCTTTAAACCCAATATTTCTACGTTACTCGGGAGTTTTTACTCTAAAGAAGAGTATAGAGATAAAAAAGATGAAGGCTATAATATTTTCTATATGGGAATTAATGTTGGAGGCTTTATCTGTAATTTCTTTGGAGCTGCTTTGCAAATCCTTTTAGGATGGCATTGGGCTTTTATGGCAGCGGGTGTCGGAATGTTTATAGGTGTTATTGTATTTTTGTTAGGTACGAAACATTATGTGGGATACGACCAGAAAAAAGGAGTACAGGAAGGAGATATGCCTTTTTATAAAATTATACTGTTTATTTTATTGCCTTCCTTTGTTTTTGGAGCAATTGGCTGGTTGATAAAAGGAGTCGCTTCAGATGCTAATGCAAACAGTTCTATATTTGGTTCCGACAGTACAGACGCTTTTATTTTTGCGTGTATTCCAATAGTTATCTTTTATGGTTCGCTTTATTTTAAAGCAAAAACAGAAGACAAGCGATCAATAGGGGCTTTGCTGGCTATTTTTGGAGTAGTGATTTTATTTTGGGCAGTTTTTAAGCTTAATGGCTCGGCACTTACTACCTGGGCAGACCGATATACTGACAGAGAAGTAACCGGAACTACCGGTAAGGTGATTGCTAAACTAAAACTGGCAAAAGAAGTAGAGTATAAAAAGGACACTACTGAACTGTACGACGATCAGTTTCGTTTACAAAAGGTAAATGGAGTGGTTAAAAAAGAAGTAAATTATCCTCTATATTTTAGAAATGTTGCTTCGGATAAATTGCCGGAAGAAGGTGCTAAGGTTCATCTTTGGGCTACAAATTTAAGTCAGTCTATTAACCCGGCCTGGGTTGTTATATTAACCCCTTTGGTTGTTGCCTTTTTCTCTTTTTTACGAATGCGTAAAAAAGAACCTTCAACACCTACAAAAATTGCTTTCGGTTTACTGATTTCGGCTCTGTCTGTTTTGGTCATGATAGCCGCTGTAAAAATGGGAGATAACGGAACAGAGAAAGTCAGTGCGTGGTGGTTAGTGGCAAATTATGGTATCATAACCATTGGAGAATTGTTTTTGAGTCCTATGGGCTTATCGGTAGTTTCTAAGTTAAGCCCCGTTAATATCACTTCCTTAATGATGGGAGGCTGGTTCCTGTCTACTTTTATAGGAAATAAATTAAGTGGAGTTTTAGCCAGTATGTGGGATAGCTACGACAATAAAGTCAACTTTTTTTGGGTAAATTTTGCACTGCTGATGTTTGCAACAGTGTTGATGTTTGTTTTATTAAAGCAGCTTAATAAAGTGATGAAAGAAAGAGGAATTAATTAATTATTTATAAATAAATGGAGCAAAAAGTCACTTTAGAAGAAATTCAAAATTTTAAGGGCAATTATCCGAAACAATTATGGTATTTGTTTTTTGTCGAAAT
The DNA here is from genome assembly GCF_041154745.1 of Flavobacterium sp. CFS9. Taxonomy (NCBI): domain Bacteria; kingdom Pseudomonadati; phylum Bacteroidota; class Flavobacteriia; order Flavobacteriales; family Flavobacteriaceae; genus Flavobacterium; species Flavobacterium sp. CFS9. The sequence goes on from NZ_AP031573.1 coordinate 2,312,514, forward strand.
GTGGGAGCGCTTTTGCTTTTACGGAATGCGTGGGGTTTTGGTTATTTTTATGGTAGATCAGCTTTTCTTGAAAGAAGATCATGCCAGCGAGCAATATGGTGCTATTCAGGCTTTTGTATATGCCTTTACTTTTATTGGAGGTATTTTTGCCGATAAAGTATTAGGGTTTAAGAAATCCTTGTTTTTTGGAGGAATCGTTATGATTCTTGGGAATCTTTTAATTGCAGTTTCTCCTCATGATTTCTTTTATTACGGGATTGCTTTTTCTATTATCGGGACAGGTTTTTTTAAGCCCAATGTTTCTTCGATGGTCGGAGAATTGTATCATGAAGATGATGGCCGAAGAGATGCGGGTTACGGGATGTTTTATGCCGGTATAAATGTTGGCGGACTTTTTGGCGGAGCCTTATGTGTTTACCTTGGGAAATATTATTCATGGCAATTGTGCTTTTTGTCGGCTGCCGTTGTAATGTTTTTAGGGTTGCTAACATTCTTATTTACAAAAAAATATTTAGGACCAATTGGCGATTCTCCTCTTTTACACCTGGATGCAGGTAAAAGAAAAATCCGTGAAATAATGGTATACGTAGTGTCCATATTAAGTTTGCCATTCATTTTTGTAATGGTAAAAAATACAGATTATACCGATTACTTCATGTATACAATTGGTATAGCTGCAGTACTGTATTTTGTTTATGAGCTGATAAAGCTGGGAGATGTAAAAATGCAGAAAAAGCTATTTGCAGCCTTTTTGTTTGTATTTTTCTATTTGTTGTTTAATTCCATTTATGAGCAAAGTGGAGGCTCATTGTCTCTTTTTGCAAAAGACAATCTGAGTAATCAGCTGTTATTCTTTACTATAGATCCAAACGTAGTAAACAATAGTTCCAATACCTTTTTTGTGGTAGTTTTAAGTCCGCTAATTGGTTTGTTGTGGATTTGGCTTGGAAAACGTAAAATAGAGCCTAACACCCTGATTAAATTTGGAATTGGATTTTTATTTCTGGGAGCTTCCTTTTATATCTTTTATTTGACCAAGTTTTTTGCAACCGTAGAAGGTATAGCGTCTCTGAATGTCTTTACTCTCGCTTACCTGATAACCACTATCGGAGAGCTTTGTTTAGGGCCAATCGGAATGTCAATCATTACCAAATTATCTCCAAAAAGATTATTCGGAATGATGATGGGATTGTGGTTCCTGGCCAGTGCATTCGGGCAGTTATTTGCAGGAAAGTTAGGTGCTGAAATTTCAAGATCAAATACAGGTGATACTTTGCTCTCTAAACTGCAGTCTTATACCGAAGGATATTATCAGTTGGCCATTTACTCTGTTGTTGCAGGAGTTATATTAATCGCAATTTCACCAATTATAAAAAAATTAATGCAAGAAGTAAAATAGACGACATTTTGCGATTCTTTTTTTGTTTAAATTTGTGTGTAAAATAGAAGGATATGAAAAAAATATTTTTAATAACGCTTTTTTTAGCGGGAGCATTTGTAACGCAGGCACAAGAGTTAAAATGGTATACGGATGTTAAAGAAGCGATCACGGTTAGTAATAAAGAGAAAAAACCTTTATTAATGTTTTTTACCGGAAGTGACTGGTGTGGTTGGTGTATTCGTTTGCAGAATGAAGTTTTAAAAACGGCTGAATTCAAAAAATGGGCGACCGACAATGTAGTGTTAGTAGAACTTGATTATCCAAGAAGAACACCTCAGACACCGGAGCTTAAAAACCAAAATAATGAATTGCAGCAAGCATTTGGAATTCAGGGATTCCCGACTATTTATTTCACAAATGCTGAGGCAAAAGACGGAAAAGTGAATTTTAAAGGATTGGGTCAGACAGGATATGTTGCTGGTGGTCCAACGGCTTGGCTAACAGTTGCTGAAGGAATTGTGCATCCTAAAAAATCATAGAACAAACATTAAATTACAATTATAGTTTAAAAAACTCCTTGCCTTCTGGTAAGGAGTTTTTTTTGTTTCGTAAGAAAAAGCAATAGCTAAATTTTACACTTATTGTTTATTTTGTAATTTAATTTGGTTAAAAAAATACATAATACATTTTTTGTATTAATAAAAATTGGAAAATTAAAATATTATGTTAATTTCGTCTTAATATTCTAACCAAAAACCAATTTAATATGACCAAAAAAATACTTATCCTGCTGTTTTTTTTAGGTTCAATTTTTATGCAGGCGCAGAATTTAGTTTGGAAAACAAACATGACCGATGCTATTGCGCTTAGTAATGAACAGAAAAAACCAATGCTAATTTTATTCACTGCCTCAGGTGTACCGGAAAATCTTCAGAATGAAATTTTTAAAACCCCTGATTTTGCCGTTTGGTCCCGTGACAACGTTATTCTTGTAAAACTTGATTTGTCTGACAGCACAGCTGACGAGAGTGATAAAGAACAAAAACTGAGATTGAAAAGTGCTTTTGGAGTTGAGGACTTGCCTGAAGTTTGTTTTGCAAGCGCTTCAATTAGAAAAAATAAAACCACATTTAGCGCCTTGGGAAAAATTGCGTATAAACCGGGTGGTGCCAAAGCCTGGATTGCGGAGTCAAATGCAATTTTGCATTCAGGTGAGTAGTAAGATTTAAATTAAGTTACTTAGTTTAATTTGTAGATTCCCTTTTTGCCCTCGGGTGAGAAGGGATTTTTTCTTTTGAACGGTTTACCCGGATAATCAGTGGTTTTGTCATTTAAAAGGATATATTTTTTTATTTTCTTAAAAATTCAAGACTTTATTAGTGAATTTGGGTTTTTGTTGGTTTTTTAACTCATTTTATTTGATTTTCACTTGTTTGGTGAAGATATTATGTTAATTTAGTCGCATTAACCTACTTAAAAAAACAATTTAGTATGAACCGAAAACTACTTATTTTATTACTTTTTTTAGGTTCGTTTGGCCTGCATTCGCAAAATTTGATTTGGAAGACAGATATGAATGATGCCATAATGGCGAGTGATTCACAAAAACGGCCCTTATTAATTTTTTTCACTGCTGCCGGAGTTTCGCAGAGAATCCAGAGTGAAATTTTTGTTACACCTGATTTTGCAGTATGGTCACGTGATAATGTCATTTTGGTAAAACTGGATATGTCAGACCCGGAAGCTTCTGACATGGTAAAAGAGCAAAATGTCAAGTTAAAAAATGCCTTAGGGATTCAGGAACTTCCACAAGTGTGTCTTTTAATGGCTTCCGTTCGAAAAGGTAAAACCACTTTTAATAATTTAGGATTGGTTCCTTACAAGCAAGGAGGTGCGAAAGCCTGGATTGCAGATGCAAATTTAATTTTGAATCCGTAAGCCTTGTAAAATAAGATCAGTTATTTTGTCTTCTTAAGGATAAATGCTGATTAATTTAAAGAATAGAATCCCTTTTCGGCTGTGGCATGAAAAGGGATGTTTTTTTTATGACAACTGCTTTTCCATATTTTTTGAATAGAGTAGGAATTCGATGCATCTGCAATTATAATTTTAGGATGCAGTTCTTGCAAAACACGGTCTAAATTGATCTTCGGAGATTGAATCAATAACAATATGTCAGGTTGGGAGCTGATTGTATAAACTCCGGAACTGTCAATCACTAAGATCTTTTGGCCATTAAAATACAACAGGTTTTTGATGCTGACAGTAGTACTTAATTCGCTAAAATCATTCGACAAATAAGAACTTAGAAGAGTCGCTTTCGGGGATTGAAGTAAAAGAGTGTCATTTGAAAACACTTTGATATGACTTCCACTTTTCTGAGAAATTATGGTGTTGCTTTTCGTATGGAAAACAATCATTTCACGTTTGACCTCCGTTTCTTTTTTGGTATAGATCATAGAAATCTGAAATGTTATAACTGAAATCAATACAGCTAACGTTGTTTGATAATTCTTTTTCTTACCCCAGATTATGGCAGAAACAATTAGAAAGTAAGAGGAGATCAAAAGACAGAAGTTGAAACTAATGTTACGGATAACAAACCACTCGAGTGATGCAATGTAATGGATGGTATAGTTTAAGAGGAAAATACTTTTTTCAAATATTTCAGTCAGAATAATGGGTGGAGGACAAAAAATGGCAATAAGCAGCACTATAATTCCGGCAATCATGATGAAAGATAATATAGGAATCACAACGATATTGGTCACAAAAAACAATCCCGGAAACTGATGAAAGTAGTACAAGCATAAAGGCAATGTGCCTATTTGCGCAGCGAAAGAAACGGTTAGAGCGTTCCAGAGGAGTTTTGAAATTTTAAGCTTCGGAAGCCAGAAACTGTTCAGGAGAGGCTGTAGCCAAAGAATGAAAAACAAAGCAAGATAACTTAACTGAAAACCAACATCAAACAAAAAGTAAGGCTCGAAGAGTAGAATTAAAAACAAAGAGACGAGTAAAGTATGATACGTACTTCCTGTTCTTCTAAGATGGCTGCCAACAGCAAGAAAAGAAAACATGACAACAGAACGCAGTACTGACGGAGATAATCCTGAGATTACAGCAAAAAGTGCAAGAGACAACAGTATTGAAATCAGTTTTAGTAAAGAGCCCTTTCGCGTATTGGGAACAGGTTTTAAAATAAAACTAATGAACAGCATGATAAAACCAACATGAAGGCCGGAAACAGACAGAATATGTGTGGCACCGGAGAACTGGTAATCCTGAATCAGATCGTTTGAAATTTCTTGTCGCTGTCCCAATATCAGAGCAAGTGCAACATTCATTTCCGTTTGACGAAAACCTGCCTTCTTCAGATTGTTGTAAATTCGTGAATGCAAACGTCCGGAGTAATACCAGATGTCTTTTTGAAGTTTTTTATTAACCTTGATTTCTGTTTTATTGAGATATAGCTGTCCGTAAATCTGCTTGTCTGAAAGGTATTTTTGGTAGTCAAACTGATTTGGGTTTCTATTTGAACTAGTGTGTTGTAAAATGGTTTTGACTTTTATTATGCTTCCAATAATAATTGGATTTTTGGCGCTGTCCTTTTCTATATTTACAAGAATTTTTCCGGAGTAATTTCTGTTGTTGATTTTCTTTACCTGCGCATAATAGCGGTCGCTGTATGCGTTGCTTTTTAGTTTTTCGCGTACTACAAAAGTTATCGTTTGTGGAGAGCTAAAAACTTCTTTGCAATGGCTATAGTTGGATTCCTGGAGCGATTCCGTATGAAGTAAAAGCGTCGCAATGCCAATAAGGAAAGAAATGAAAGAGATACCTGTTCCGAAAAAGATATTTCGCTTGTTTTTCTTTTGAAGAGAAGAGTAAACAAGTAAAAAAGCAATAAAACCAAGAATAAAAACGGAAGTTACGACTGAAAATTTTGACGGGTAATAATAAGCAGTCAAAATACCGCAGCTAAACCAAATGGTAATTTTAGTTAAAGGGAAATCTAATACTTTCATGAACCAAAAGTATTAAATTATTTGTAAGAAAAAGAATATAAATGCAGCTAAGGGTCTTATGTGTAGTAACCTCTGTGTATTTTAAAGAAGTGAAACGTCTTTTTTGAGAGTATTAAATCTATGCTTCTATGTGTTTAAAATAATTACGCCCAACAGTTTATTCAAGTATTCTGTTGATTTGAGCAAATGAATTTTGATAGTAAGCTTCTTTGGTGGATGAAATGATAACTCCTTTTGAGGTAGAAGAATGCACAAATTTGATCTCATCTGGTTTTACTTCTACAATAAGTCCAACATGATTGATCTGTTTGCTTCTGTTTGTTTTAAAGAAAATCAAATCCCCTTTTTGTGCATCATTAAATTTAATGATTCTTCCCACCTTAGCCTGCTCAAAAGAGTTTCGGGGTAGTTTTATATTTTCCGACTCAAAAGTGGTAAACACTAGTCCGGAGCAGTCATAGCCGCTTTTTGTGGTACCTCCGGCTTTGTACCGCGCCCCAATATTGTCTGTTGCGTGTTCGATTAAATGGGTTACAATATATCTGTTTTCCCGCTTTGATTCTTTGTTACCCACTGCTGTTGAAGCCGATTTACAGGAAGCAAAAAGGACAGTGATGAGTATTAAATAATATATTCTTTTCAAAGCAAGAAAGTTTTAAACGTGTTTTAAATCAGCTACAATAAGCTTTGCTGTTTTTTTACTGGCTCCGACACCTCCCAATTTTTGCTCTAAGATGTTATAATTCTTCAGTAATTTTTCACGATAATCAGATGTTAGTAATTTTTGTAATTCTTCTTTAATTCGTTTCGTATTACATTCATTCTGAATTAATTCAGTAACCACTTCTTCATCCATGATTAAATTGACAAGTGAAATGTATTTTAGCGTGATAATACGCTTGGCGATTTGATAGGAAATAGCACTTCCTTTGTAGCACACTACTTCAGGAACTTTAAAAAGAGCCGTTTCTAATGTAGCGGTTCCGGATGTTACCAAAGCTGCGGTTGAAGAACGCAACAAATCATACGTTTTGTTCGATACAAATTTGATATTTTTATTACTGATGAATTGCTGATAAAACTCAAAATCCTGACTCGGAGCACCGGCAATTACAAATTCATAATCCTGAAAATCATCCACCACACTCAGCATCACACTCAGCATTTTTGTGATTTCCTGCTGACGGCTTCCAGGTAGAACCGCAATAATAGGTTTCTCTCCCAGTTGGTTTTCTTTTCTGAAGGTTGTTTCATCAAAAGAAGGCTGATTCTGAATAGCATCAATTAAAGGATGCCCCACAAAATCTACAGGAAAATGATGTTTGTCTTCGTAAAAACCTTTTTCAAAAGGTAAAATCACAAACATCTTATCGATATCATGTTTGATTGCTTTGATACGATTCTCCTTCCAGGCCCAGATTTGTGGCGAAATATAATAATGCGTTTTATAATGTAGCGCTTTAGCCCATTTTGCAATACGCATATTAAATCCTGGATAATCTATGAAAATCAAAACATCAGGTTGGAATGCTGTGATATCCTTTTTACAAATTTTAATATTGTTCAATATAGTTTTCAAATTGAAAAGAACTTCAACAAAACCCATGAAAGCCAGTTCGCGGTAATGTTTTACCAGAGTTCCGCCGACTTTTTGCATTAAATCACCGCCCCAAAATCTAATTTCCGCCTGAGGATCTTCCTCATACAAGGCTTTCATTAAATTAGAACCATGTAAATCTCCTGACGCTTCACCAGCTATTATGTAATACTTCATATTGATTTTTTTGAAAGTGTGTTTCCAACTTTAAACGCAAAATAATTTTTGCAGCACAAAGATAAGATTTAAATAAACAAAGTTGAAATCGCCAGAACAATGACTGCTAAAACAACACCTCTGGCCATCAATTCCCGGTTCGTTTTTAGAAAAATACCGAAAACGGCCAGATTTAAAACGGTACCGATTGTAATTACTTTTCCAAGATATCCTTGCTGTTTGAGGATTTGAATTCCGGTAAAGAAATCAAATTTGGTAAAAAACGAAACAAACAAAAAACTTCCGAGCAAAGCCGTGAAAATTCCAATAAAAAAGCCTGTAATAATCTCTTTTTTATTCATTTAATTTCCAGGTGTTAAGCTGCTGCATGGTGTGATGTGCGGTCAGATCAAACTGTACCGGAACAATTGAAATGTATCCGTTTTCTAAAGCCCATTCATCAGTGTCTTCACCTTGATCTTCGTTTGTGAATTTTCCCGTAAGCCAGTAATAATCCTTGCCAAAAGGAGTCTGTCTTTTGTCAAACTTTTGAGAGTAGTAAGCCTTCGCCTGACGGCAGATTTTTATTCCTTTGATTTCTTCTTCTTTTAGCTTTGGGAAATTTACATTTAAAACCACACCAGGAGGAAGTTTGTTTTCCAGAGTTTCCAGGGTAATTTTTTTAACGAATGATTTAATTTGTTCAAAATCGGCATTCCAGTCAAAATCCAGTAAAGAAAATCCAATGGCCTGAATTCCTTCTATACCGGCTTCTACAGCAGCACTCATCGTACCGGAATAAATTACATTTATAGAAGAATTTGACCCGTGATTAATCCCTGAAACGCACAAGTCCGGTTTTCTTTTTAAAATCTCATTAACAGCCAGTTTGACACAATCTACAGGAGTTCCTGAGCAGCTGTATTCGGTTACAATGTCTTCTTCCTTAGAGATTTTGTCAAGAAACAAAGTATTATTTATGGTAATAGCATGACCCATGGCACTCTGAGGTTTGTCCGGTGCTACCACTACGACTTCGCCAATAGTTTCCATTACACTGATTAAAGCTCTGATTCCGGGAGCTAAAATGCCATCATCATTCGTAACTAATATTAAAGGTTTCTCATTTTTCATACTAAAATTGTAGTTTTATGTAAGAGCCTGTTTAAAATTTATTTTTTGAGATTTATTATCAAAGGATTTTCGAGCGAAACAAGGCAAATTTTTATAGAATAGCAGTGCTACTGTATAAAAATTTAACGAAGTTGCAGCCGAAAATCATCATAAGAAAGCCAGTAAATAAATTTTAAACAGGCTCTAAGGGTATTAAGCAAATGTAGTGACAGATTTCGGTAGAAAACGAACAAAAAGAGCAAAATTTGTCAACTAATTTCAAGAAGATTTTTGCGCGTCAAACATTTTTATACCTTTAACAAAAAATTATAGCGGGCTTGGCTTTGTTGGCACAGTTTTTACCGTAACTTAGATTAAAAAATTTGATGAATGCTATTATTAAGTTTATGAAAAGAAATTATAAAATACTTATAGCCGTATTATGCTTGTCATTGACGTTGTTTGCTTTTAAGATAAATGCAGACAAATCAGCGGATCCGGACCCGAATAGAGATAAAACACTTTTAGAATTATTAGCATTTGTCATTGAAAAAGGACATTACAGTCCCGCAGAAATAAATGATGAATTCTCTAAGGGAATTTTTAAAGATTATATCGAAGCATTAGATCCTTCCAAGAGATTCTTCCTGCAATCGGATATTGACGAATTCAAACAATATGAATTGCAATTGGACGATCAGTTTTTGAATAAGGACTTAACGTTCTTCAATCTTACCTATACCAGATTGATGAAACGAATGGAAGAAAGCAAAAAACGTTATAAGACAATTTTAGCACAGCCTTTCAATTACGATATTGATGAGACTTTCAATGCGGATTACGACAAATTGCCGTATGCCAAAAATACAGCAGAGATCAATGAAAGATGGAGAAAACAAATTAAGTTATCTACACTTTCTTCGCTTGTTACCAAACAAAAATTAGAAGAGGATAAAAAGAAAACAGATCCTAACTACAAGGAAAAAACTTTTGAAACTCTGGAAAAAGAAACGCGTGAAAGTTCATTAAAATCTTTAGACGACAATTTTAGTTTGATTAAAGATTTGAATAAAGAAGATTGGTTTTCAGTATATGTAAACTCAATCATGACTCGTTTTGATCCTCATACCAGCTATTTTGCGCCTGAAGATAAAGATCGTTTTGATGTTAATATTAGTGGGAAATTAGAAGGTATTGGTGCGAGATTGACCAAGAAAAATGATTTCACTCAAATTGATGAGTTAATTTCAGGAGGTCCTGCATGGAAAGGAAAACAACTTGAAGCAGGAGATTTAATTCTGAAAGTGGCACAAGGAAATGAAGAGCCAGTAGATGTTGTAGGCATGCGTTTGGACGATGTTGTGAAAAAAATCAAAGGGCACAAAGGAACAGAAGTTAAACTTACCGTTAAAAAAGTAGACGGTACCATCAAAATCATTTCAATCATCAGAGATGTAGTTGAAATTGAAGAAACCTATGCAAAATCCAGTATCGTAGAAAGAAACGGATTGAAATACGGAGTAATTTACCTGCCTAAATTTTATATCGATTTTGAGAACAAAGACGGTCGTGATGCCGGAAAAGATATTGCTCTTGAAGTAGAAAGACTTAAAAAAGAAGATATAAACGGTATCGTACTTGATGTGCGTGACGATGGAGGAGGATCTTTATCGACTGTTGTTGATATTGCCGGTTTATTTATCGAAGAAGGACCAATTGTTCAGGTGAAATCTGCAGGAAAAAAGAAAGAAGTACTGTACGATAAAGATAAAAAAGTAGAGTGGGACGGACCATTAGTAATTATGGTAAACAGTTTTTCTGCTTCGGCTTCAGAGATTTTGGCAGCAGCCATTCAGGATTACAAACGTGGTGTTATCATTGGCAGTAAACAAACCTACGGAAAAGGAACAGTTCAGAATGTTCTGGATCTGAATCAATTTGTTCGTAATGCAAATTATGGAGATTTAGGTGCCTTGAAGATTACAGGACAAAAGTTCTACAGAATTAACGGAGGTTCTACTCAGTTAGAAGGAGTTCATAGTGATGTGGTAATGCCGGATCGTTATGCTTACTTAAAGATGGGAGAACGCGATATCGACAATGCTATGCCTTGGGACAAAATAGATCCGGCTGATTATAGCACATGGCATTCGAATACAAATTTTACCAAAGCAATTGAAAGCAGTAAAAACAGAATTGCTCAAAATGCACAGTTTAAATTGATCGAAGACAATGCTAAATGGATCGATGTTAAGAACAAGGAGAATACTTATAGTTTAAACATCAAAAATTTCAAAGCAACTCAGGAACAAGTAGAAACCGAAGGTAAAAAATACAAACCAATTTCAGATTACAAAAATAATTTGGTTTTCAAATCATTGCCTTATGAAGAGCTTGAAATGAAGAGTGATGCTACGTTAAAAGAAAAAAGAGAGGCTTGGCATCAGGCATTATCTAAAGATGTTTATGTAGAAGAAGCATTAAATGTTTTGGATGATTTACAAGTAAAAGGTGTGGTAAGAAGCAGTGCTACCACTAAAATTAAAAGAGATAAATTAGTAAAGTCTTAATGCTGTAAAAGGATTAATTTGTTAGGAAAACGCTCCAAAATGTATTTTTTGGAGCGTTTTTTTGTAGATTTAACGGTACTCTCTACAGATGTTGGAAACCAGAAAAAAAATAACTGAAAAAATGAAAAAATATATCCTTTTGAGTTTACTGGGATTTGTGTTATTGTCTTGTAAAAAAGAAAATGACAAAAGTGTAGAATTGCCAGAACAGGAAAAACAGACTCCGTTTGTTTCGAATCAAAGCAGTTCCGATTCAGTATTTACAGCAGCATATTTGCCGACTTCTACGACCAGACAAATTGTAAAGCATAACTATTACACATTGTCTTACAATGAAAAATTCGAACAGGCAGAATGGGTTGCTTATGAACTAAAGAAAGAATATTTGAAAAATGCCGATTATAAACGCCCTTATTTTATTGAAGATCCAAAAGTAACGACAGGTTCTGCGGACTGGAGGAATTATAAAAAGTCGGGTTATGATAAGGGGCATCTTTGCCCTGCAGGAGATATGGAGTTTAACGAGAGCGCGTACAACGATACTTTTTACACTTCCAATATTTCACCACAGGATCATGATTTCAACAGCGGAATTTGGAACAGATTGGAACAGAAAACACGTTATTGGGCCGAAAAGTATCATGACATTTATGTAGTGACAGGAGGAATTCTAAAAGATTCGGATAAAAAAATAGGAACAGAAAAAGTTGCTGTTCCTAAATATTTTTATAAAATTATTTTAGTCAAAACCGGAAAAGAACATAAAGCCATTGCTTTTTTAGTTCCGAATAAGGATAGCGATAAGTCGCTTTATGATTTTGTAGTTCCCATTGAAACTTTGGAAAAAATGACCGGAATTGATTTCTTTCCAAATTTGAAAAATTTAAAAAGTAGTCAAAGCTTTTAATTCAGCAATAGTCTGAGTTGGGTTTTCAGCTTTAAATACAAAGCTTCCGGCAACCAGAACATCAGCACCGGCTTCTACTAATTGTTTGGCATTTTTGCTGGTCACACCACCGTCAATTTCAATAATTGTCGAAGCATTTTTACGGGTAATTAAGGCTTTTAGTTTTTCTACTTTAGCATAAGTGTTTTCGATGAACGACTGACCTCCAAAGCCAGGATTTACGCTCATAATACATACTAAATCAATATCGTTGATTACATCCTCTAATAAATCAATATTAGTATGCGGATTAATTGCAACTCCTGCTTTCATTCCTTCAGCTTTGATGGCTTGCAGCGTTCTGTGTAAGTGTGTACAGGCTTCGTAATGTACGCTTAAGATATTGGCACCTAAATCGGCAAAAGTTTTAATGTAACGGTCCGGATCAACAATCATCAGGTGTACGTCTATCGTTTTTTTAGCATGTCTTGAAATAGCTTCTAAAACCGGCATTCCGAAAGAAATATTCGGAACAAAAACTCCGTCCATAATATCAATATGAAACCAGTCGGCCTGACTGTTGTTGATCATTTCGATATCGTGTTGCAAATTTGCAAAATCAGCTGCCAGAACAGAAGGAGCAATAAGTGTATTCTTCATTGTGTAGTTGTGTGTTGTGTTGTTTTTTTTTGCAAAGTTAATTTTTTTAATCGCAAAGCTCGCAAAGATTTATGCAAAGTTTTATGTTTTGAGCGGAGTAATAAATTCAGAGAGCTTTGTGTTTTTAAAAAGTCTGATCTTTTAAAAACGTTGCGGTAAAAAAAATAAAATAAAAAACTCCGGTAATCAGCCGGAGTTTCAATCATCAATCAAAAAACGAACAGTCAATCAAACTGTTGTTTGCTTTGTCGTCCAATATAGGCAGTTTTGAAATAAATTCCAAATTCCGGTAAAATAATCGGAATTTGGAATTACCATATTTGGAACTTTGGAATTTATCCAAGATAAGTTTTAAGAATTTTACTTCTTGAAGTATGTTTTAATCTACGGATTGCTTTTTCTTTAATCTGACGAACACGCTCACGAGTCAGGTCGAAAGTTTCTCCAATTTCTTCTAAAGTCATTGGGTGCTGATCGCCAAGACCAAAATACAAACGAACAACATCAGCTTCTCTTGGAGTTAATGTTTCTAATGAACGCTCGATCTCAGTACGTAATGATTCGTGAATTAATTCTCTGTCCGGGTTTGGAGATTCTCCTGAACGTAAAACGTCATAAAGGTTAGAATCTTCACCTTCAACAAGAGGTGCATCCATTGATAGGTGACGTCCGGAGTTTTTCATAGACTCTTTTACGTCATTTACAGTCATGTCAAGTTCTTTTGCAATTTCTTCAGCAGAAGGCGGACGCTCGTTAGATTGCTCTAATAAAGCATACATTTTGTTGATTTTATTGATAGAACCGATTTTGTTTAATGGTAAACGAACAATACGAGATTGTTCTGCCAAGGCCTGCAGGATCGATTGACGAATCCACCATACAGCATAAGAGATGAATTTGAAACCACGAGTTTCATCAAAACGTTGAGCGGCTTTAATTAAACCTAAGTTTCCTTCATTAATTAAGTCAGGAAGAGTTAATCCTTGATTTTGATATTGTTTAGCAACCGATACAACGAAACGTAGGTTAGCTTTTGTTAGTTTTTCTAATGCTCTTTGATCACCGGCTTTTATTCTTTGTGCTAATTCTACCTCTTCATCGGCGGTAATTAGGTCAACTTTTCCAATTTCTTGTAGGTATTTGTCTAATGATGCAGTTTCACGATTGGTTACCTGCTTGGTGATTTTAAGTTGTCTCATGTTTTTTGTCTCCTCAATTTTTAAGTGTACAAATGGTTATACGTAATGAGTTCAAAAAAAGTTACAATTAATTTAAATTATTTTTACAAATTAATGGTTTGGCTGTTTTTTATCCATTCCTCTAATTAGAAAGTGTGTCTTTAACTTCTATTGTTTCTTTTATAAAAACGGGTTTTCCCGAAGCAGAAAATCCTTCCAGTGTGATTTCAAACTTCCCGGAAACATCTGAGGTGTAGAATTGTATTTTCGAATTTGCATCACTTAAATCTACTTTAGGAACCCAAAGTAGCTGATGTCTGTAATCAGGAATTCTCTCGTTTTTAGTGCCGTTATAATCAGGTTTGAAATATTCTTTTTTAGACTGTGGTCTTAGAAGTTCGGGTCTGACAATAAAACTGCCCTTTAGTTTGGTTTCGTAATCACCATTTTTAGTTGTAAAGAAGACTACACCATTAAAAGATTTTGCGCCATAGTTGTAAATTCCTTTTACAACATTGATTTTATGAATGTTTTTTGGGTTATAATGGAATAGTTCGTTTAAGTCTTCTATAATCAATCCGTCTACAATTATTAAAGTGGGTAAGGCAGATTCGTAATTAGGATCGTAGTCGTAAACATGAATAGCATAGTTGTTTTTGTCTTTTGAAAAATAGACACCTTTCACCACTTCGGTTATCGTTTCTTCCATAGTAGGAAATCGTGTAAAAGCATCCAGTTTAAACTCTTTTGATAAATTGTTGTAAAAAGGAATGGTATCATTTGAGGCTAATATGCTGTCTTTTTTAAGATTGTAATAAGCGTTTTCTATTTGAGTGGAAATTAATCTTTCTGAAATATTCTGCTTAAAGTCTGAATTGAATTGGAATTCCGGAAAGCTTAAATTTGAAAAATCGATGTTTTTTGGTTTGTCCATTTCAATCGTGTAATCTTGTTTGTTGTCTTCGAGAATCTGAACAATTACATTGGAGTTTGAATTAGGCTTTTCCAGATTAAAAACAAAATTTCCTTCATTATCTGTTTTGGCAAGTTTCAAAGTATAGTTTTTACCAACGATAGAAAGAGCTACTTTTTTATTTTTTATATCAGCATGTGTTGATCGTATCTTTCCGGAAATGAGTTCACCACGTAATTCAGGCAATAGGAAATTAGAGTTTTTTATTTCTGTTTGAGTATTTTTATAAGTATTGCCTGCAATGAGTTCTTCGAAATTGATTTTCTTTTGAGTTATAAAACCATCAGCTTTTCTCACCGAAAGCACATAATTCCCTTTTCTAAACTCATCAGAATTAGTATTGATTTGCAATTCTGCCAGATCTCTGTTCTTGTAGATTTTACTTTTTAAATTAAAAAAGATGTCTTTGTTCGTTATCGTTTCTGTTGAAGTTACTTCTTTTTGAGAAACGGTATTTACAGGTTTGTCTTTGTAAGGGTTTAAGATGTAAATGTCAAGAGTACAGTATTCTGAGGCCTCTTTATTTAGCATCCAGTTGGTGTATCCAATTATTTTATAGTTTCCGGTTTCCAGAGTTGTGGGAATGAAAAAGTCGCTGTTGGCGGTTCCGTTTTCCAGAAACAATTTATGGGTAAGGACTGTTGTTTTGCTTCTGTCGATGAGTTGCAAGTAAGCTATTTTGCTGTATTTTGCTGTTTCGTTTGTTGATTTATTGACACAGAAAATTTTGTAAAATAAAGATTCCCCGGTTATATAGGAATTAGCATTTGTACTGATGTAAATGGATTCATTAAGGGTTTGGTCTATTGCATTCAGTTCAGTTATGGCATTGTTTTTCTGAGCAAACAATATTTGCTGAAAACACATTGCTAAAGTGATGATTATTATCTGTTTTAGTCTATCCAAAATGATGGTTTTATGTTTGATGAGAAAGAAGTGCAGTCTCCGCATTCAACGGGATACAGTAAGTAAGTAGTAGGTAACTCATTAGGAAAATATGTTCTTGTTCCGTTTTGAAGTAAATCTAAAATGTCATCCCCTCGGCACATTTCAATGTCAGGATTGAAGCAGTATTCGAAATAAAAATCATTTATTTCATTTTCAGGAACGGGAGAGGGACAGTAATATTGATATGGAGGAATTGGTTCTTTAGGAAAAAGATCTGTAAAATTAAAAAAGATCCTTTTTTCAGAATAAGAAGATACATTAAAAAAACCGATCACTTTTTCGCCTGGATTGTCAACAGGATTTATGTTCCCGTAAAAAAAACCAGGTTGGGTTTGTGACAATATGCTTCCTATGTCAGAAATTTCTTTTAGTGTTTCATAGAAAGTATGGGCAGCAAGATTCTGGACATATTGTTTGACTAAAATACTGTATCTGCTTCTTATGATGGGGTCTTTACTGCTGATGAATTTAATTGGAAAATCAGTAACTCTGTCTTCGCTTAGCTGGTTCGTATTGGTTAGGATTAATTCATTTGATTTTTTATCCGAATAACAAACTCTGACTTCTGTTGTTCTGTCTTCAAATACCACTTTCCCTTTTGGGTAGGAGCCCGGAGCAAAAAAAACGGCAACGGCTTTTTTATTATAGACTTTAGGGGCAATAATTCGATAGGTTTCGTCGTATTCGTATCGGTAGTATCGGGATTTATTTGTTGGATCATTGCTATTTACAGTAATCTCAACTCCCAGTTCCCCTTTTTTTGTTACGGCTTTTGCTTCTACTTTTTCGATTTGAGTTTGCTGTGGTAATTTTTCTTCGTTAGAGACATATGTTCTTCCATTTTTTGTAAGGATGTGCAATTGATAGGCTCTGCCAGGACTGGCCTGAAATTGGTTTACGGAAATATAGGCTTCATTTTTTTCCTGAAAATCGTATTTATTGCCCAGATCATCGGTAACATATACCACTGCTTTACTTTCAAAGGTTGGTTTTTTTCCGTCAAGTTTATACGTTCTGGACAATTTAATTTGATGGTTTTTATATTGGTCAGTCATGGTCGCTTCTATTACCAGAGCATCTTCGAAACCATTGGTTTGGTACGAATAGGGTGTCGTACATCCCAATACAATTGAAAGAAGTATCGTTATAAGAAATCCGTAGCGTAAGATCTTTTTCATAACTTTTAAAATTTAAAATTATAGGTAATTGTTGGTATCGGAACAGAGAAAATAGAGGTTTGATAGGCTTTTACCTGGCCTTCTTTTGTTACGAAAAAGATAGAATAAGGGTTATTACGCCCTAGTACATTGTAAATGGAGATGTTCCAGAAACTGTGTGCTAATTTTTTTATCTTATGATTACCTTCAATATTCAATCCTATGTCTAGTCTGTAATAATCCGGTATTCTGTATTTGTTACGATCGCTATATAACGTGTATTCTGCACCATTGTAATTGTACTTTCCGATAGGATAGGTTATAGGTCTACCAGTTTGATATACGAAATTGGAAGAAAAACTGTAGCGGTGTGTAAACTTGTAGTTCATTACGATGCTTACATCATGCGGTTTGTCAAAATTAGTTGGAAAGTAGGCACCATTGTTTACTTTTTCATCGTTAAACTTGCTGTCTAATTTTATAAAGGTTCTGGAATAAGTGTAACCAAGCCAGCCATTAAGTCTTCCGGTTGATTTTTTTAGTAAAAACTCTACACCGTAAGCTTTTCCATTACCTTGAAGTAATTCCGTTTCAAGATCCTTGTTTAAAAGTAAGTTGGCTCCAACTTTGTAATCGAGTATGTTTTTAGAGGTTTTGTAATAGCCTTCCAGGCTTAACTCGATATCTTTATAATCCAGTTTCTTGAAAATTCCAAGAGAATACTGTAGCCCGCTTTGAGGTTTTACATTCAAATCAGATAACTTCCAGGTGTCAGTAGGCGACTGGGTTGTGTTATTGGTTAGTAAATGGATGTATTGGTAGTTTTTATCGAAACCGGCTTTTACAAATAGACTCTCATCGAATATATAGCGTAAAGCAAGTCTTGGTTCAAAACCTCCATAAGTTGTGATTACTTTATTATTACCATACGTTTTTTCTTCTACAACTGTTGAAGGAGTCTTAGGTACGTCTTCTTTGTAAATTTTCTGTGTAGAGGCTCCTAAAGCTGCGTAATAGGAATATCGTGCTCCAACATCTAACAATAGTTTCTCGGTAATTTTAAACTTATCAGAGAAAAACAATGCCGATTCCAGTCCTTTTTCGTCATCAACTTTTATAGGAGTCACTATCGAAGTTTCTCCATTTGGATTAAGTTCGCCAGGGTTAACATTGTATAATTTACTCGATATTCCGTAAGTAAATTTATGTTTGCTGCTCAATTCGCTATTGAATTTAAGACTCGCCTGAGTTTCATTTATTCTGTATTTAAAAATAAATGATTCAGGATTAACAGATTCATAATCGATACTGAATTTGTACTCGCTATTAGAGACATTAAATTCGCTGTTGTTTTTTTCATTAAATGCATGTTTCCATTTCAAAGAAATCAAACGATTGCTGTAATGATACAACGAGTCAGGAGTAATAGTGTATTTGTCTTTGCTGTAATAGGCGGTACCTTCAACAGTATTGTTTTTATTTATTTTATGACTGTATTTTGCAAACAAATCATAAAAAGATGCCTGACTGTTTTTTAGATTTTCATCATCTAAGGTTTTTAGAATCCAATCTGAGTAAGTCGCTCTTCCTCCCAGTAATAAACTTGCTTTTCCTTTTACAACAGGAATCGAAGCAGTAAGGTTACTCGTAACCGGGCCAATACCTCCCTCTCCTGAAAATTTCTCCGTGTTTCCGTTCTTAGAAGTAATGTCAAAAACCGATGACAATCTGCCGCCAAATTCTGAAGGAATACCTCCTTTGTAAATATCAACTTTATTGATGGTGTAGGGGTTTAAGGAAGAGAAAAAGCCAAAAAGATGAGCAGGATTATATATTGTTCCGTTGTCCAGTAGCATTAGGTTTTGATCTTCTTTTCCACCTCTGACATTAAATCCTGAAGAGCCTTCTCCGGCAGTTTTTATTCCGGGAATGGTTAGCGCAATTTTTAAGACGTCTCTTTCTCCAAGAACCAGAGGAACAGTCTTTACACCTTCGGCTTCAATTGTCGTAACTCCCGTTATTGCAGTTCTGATGTTTTGACTGTTTTTTCCTTTTACCAAAACCTCTTTCAATTGATTTATTTTCTCAATTATCGGAAAATCCAAAGTACCATCACTGTAAATCATTATTTTACGGGCAGTGTTGTTGTACAATAGCGATTCGATTTCGATTGTTGCCAATCCAACAGGCAGTTTTAAACTGTAAAATCCCTGAGCATTTGTAACGGTTGTAACGGTGGTATTTTTTGCTTTTACCGTTATGTCAGCAAGAGGTTTACCGTCTTTTAAATTCGTTATGTGGCCGGAAATGGTGTAAAAGTCAATTTCAGAATCGATAGTTTCCTTTCCAATTAATGCAATAGGAGCAGCCTGATCTGCTTTGTTCTTCTTTACAGAATCGTACTGTTGAAAAAAGACGGGAATATTGCCAGCCTTAACTTTATCATTTTGAAATTTGTCATAGATGATACTGTTCTTGGTCAGAATGACTTTGTTTTTGGTGATAAAGAAATTCAGATCGGTGTCTTGAAAGACTTTGTTCAGTATATCCTGTATGGTTTTATTAGAGTAATCTCCGGATATTAATACGTTATTGTCTATCCATTCATTTTGAAAGTAGAATTTATAATTTGTTGAAGCTTCTATTTTTTTTAAAACTTCAACCCGATTGATGTTGTTGTAATTGATGCTAATCTTTTGATCTTGTGAATAAATACATTGATTAAAACCGAAAAATAATAAAAGAAGGGTAAATATTCTCATTGGGATAATGGCTACAGATTTTAGTTATTTATGTACTTGAGGAGGTTTTTCATAAATAATACAGCATCTTCTTTTCTTAGATTTCTATACAGTAGATAAAAATCATTTATTTTTCTTTTATTCTCCTGAAATAGGGATATGATCTCTTTTTTATCGTTTACGGGATAAAAATTGTTCTGCTTTAAAAGGATGAACTCTTTTCGGTCTGTATATCCTATTAAATCAACTTCGGCTTTATTAATTTTTTTCTTCTCTTTAGAGTGTTTTATGTAAAGAATAATATTGTTTCCGACCGGGACTTCTTCATAGTATCCTTTACTGAAAGTGGTTAAATTTGGGAATTTTAAATGAACAAATTGATCATTGCCTATTTTAAAGGAACTGATGTTTTCGGTAAAGAGGTTAATTTTAGTGGTGTTAAGCTCACCGTACGGTTTTATAACCAGTTCGTCGGTATAAGTATCGTAGTTGAGTAACAGATCAGAATAATTTTGATCGTGATACTGCATACTTCCTTTTCTGAAGTCTTCGGAAATGTAATACCGATTTTCGTTGTTGATTGTTTTGTCGAAGTTCAAATGGGCAGGGCCATTTTCAAATTCTAATGATTCCACACCCAGATTTTTGTCAAACCAGTTGTATACTAAGATTTCGTTGTTGGTTTGCCCGCAAGTTAGGTATGCATTTAAGAATAAGACCAATAAAATTACATATTGACCTTTTATTTGGTTTTTCTTCAAAGGATTGGTGGTTTTGAGTTTTTGGTTTATAGCTCTTCAAAAATATCAAAAAAATATTAACAACAATGGTGTTTTTGTTAAATTTCAGTCATGTTGTTATTTTTTGACTTAAAAAACGAATGATTTATGTGGTATTATTGAGTTTGGAAATTTATTCGGTTTTAAAATAAAAAAAACACTCAGGCTTAAAAGAATTAAGCCAAAGTGTCTCGATAAAATTGGGGCAAAATTTATTTTTTAATCTGAAAAATCGTCTGAAGTATCTAAAATGTCATCAAATATTTTTTTAAGCGATTTGATGTAGACGGGAAATGCGATGGCTAACAAAAGATATTCAATTCTGAAAACCGTAATATCGTCCAGAATTTTATATAAACAAGGAATGATAAAGAGAAGAGAGACAGTTACGCCAACCCAGGGGTTGTTTTTTATTTTTTTTAATATAGATAAAAGCTTCATGTCCGATGGTCTGTTTAATTCAATTCTCATTTAGATTTTATAATTTGGATTTCTTGGTGTAAAAGTAATTTCGATTTGCGGGAGGGAAATTAAAAATGTCATGAAAGCAGAATTCTTTGTCATGAAATTTTTCACTAACCCTGTGGGAGGGTATTCTTGTTTTAAAACAAAAAAAATCCTCCCGGATAGAGAGGATTTGCTGCGTTTTTATTTCTTAATCTTACTGTTGTTATGACAAAATATTCATCTTTTTTATAAAATCTTTGTAGGTATCGCTTAGATTTATTTTGTGATCCCCTTTTAAAATAATGAGATTATCGGCCAGAATAATTTCTTCAATTTTATTCGTGTTTACAATGGTGTTTCGATGCGTTTTTATAAATCTGTTTTTATCCAACAGATTGCTGATTTTTGTCAAAGAGATCAGAATTACAAATTTTTCTTTCTCAGTTATGATGTTGCAATAGCGTTCTTCGACGTCAATGTAAAGAATATCATTTAGTGCTACTTTTTTTAAGGAATTCTTCTTTTTTATAAATAAGTAGTCGTTGCTAATCACAGTATCTTGTTCTTCCGTCTGAAAAACTTCGGTTTGAGCATAAAACTTTTCTACAGCCATTTCTATGGCGTAAAGAATTTCCAATTCATTGAAAGGTTTTAGTAAAAAGCTGAAAGGTTTTGTGAGCTTTGCTTTTTCAAAAATCTGACGGTCTTGCGAGCTGGTTAAAAACACAAACGGTTTTGCTGCATTTGGAATAATGTTGATCGATTCGGCAAATGTGATTCCTTCCGGTTTTCCGTCTAAGAAAATATCAATAATAATAATGTCGATGGTATTTTCGTAAAAGAGTTTTAACGCATCAGCAAAATTAGTTGCTACGCCTACAACTTTATAATTGTTTTGAAGCAGTACTTTACACAGAGCATCGCTTTGTTCAGGAGTGTCTTCTATAATTAATACATGAATATTATCCATTGTTTTTTGTTTTTGGGAAAGTCAAAATCATTTTAGTTCCTGTATGGAGTTCGCTTTCTATGGCTAGTGTTCCGCCATTTTTTTTGATCATTTGTTTGCATAGCTGCAAACCTAAACCAGTACCTATAATTTCTGAGTTGTTCTTTTTGGCAAGTAAAGCATTGTCAGCGAGTAATTCCTGAATGGTGCTTTCGCTCATT
The DNA here is from genome assembly GCF_041154745.1 of Flavobacterium sp. CFS9. NCBI lineage: Bacteria > Pseudomonadati > Bacteroidota > Flavobacteriia > Flavobacteriales > Flavobacteriaceae > Flavobacterium > Flavobacterium sp. CFS9. Next base: position 2,334,295 of record NZ_AP031573.1, read on the forward strand.
CCTATACCATTGTCCTGAATAACGAGTTCACAAAAATCAGCACTAGTTTCCTGAGTGTAAAAGCTAATTTTGCTGTTTTCATTCGAGAATTTAATAGCATTGTCTAATAAATTTCGAAGTACAATTTTTAACGAATCGAGGTCTGCAAAGATAAAACTATTTTTTGAGACTGAATTTTCAAAAGTAATGGCTTTGTCAAGAAGCAATGGTTTGTAGTTGTGTTCAATTTGTTGAACGATAGAATACAAGTGAATCGATTCTTTTTGAAAGTACAATTGCTTGGTTTGTAACATCGCCCAATGCAGTAAATTGTCCAGTAAAGTGTAAGCGCCATTGGCAATAGTACTGTTTTGAATGATGAGGTGATTTAATTCATCGTAGTTTTTGGTTTCCAGTGTGGAAGATAATTTAGTGTTACTGGTCTTCAAAGCATTTACAGACGAACGTAAATCATGACTTACAATTGAAAATAATTGATCTTTGGTAGCGTTTAATTCGTCAAGTTTATTTTTTTGGCGTAAAATGGTCTTACCATTTTTTACTTTTTGAGCGTAGAGATAAACTCCGGCAGTTAAGATTAATAATAGACCAACAGCAGCAAAAAATAAACCGTTACGCTGTGCATTTTTAAGTTTGTTTTCGACTTCGAGTACTTTTATTTGTTTTTGTTTCTGTGCTACAGCAAATTTCTTCTCAAAATCAGCAACAGCCCAGATTTTGTTTTGATTGTTGAGGGAGTCTTTCCATTGTCCTAACTCTTTTCTGTAGATCAGAGCTTTTTTAAAATCGCCTCTGTTTTCTTCCACTACAGCCATATTTAAGGCCGCGTCTCTTTTTTTATTAAAATCGTTTACTTTTTTGGATAAAAAATAAGCTTTTTCAAAATATGGAATGGCTTGCTGGTCTTTATATTGCAGGTAATAAAGATTGGCAATGTTTAAATAGGAGTTTATGATTGTAAGTGAATCTTTTTCTTTTTCTTGTAGATCAATACTTTTAAAAAGATACAATTCTGCTTGTTTGAATTTGTTTAGATGTAAATAACAAGTGCCTAAATTGGCATAAATTGAACTTATTTTGTAATCTTTTTGTTTGTCTATGTATGAAGACTCGGCTTGTTGGAAAAATTTTATCGCTTTTTCAAATTCTTTTAATTCTAAAGAAATCGCTCCTAGTTTATAGTTGACTAATTGATATAGTACAAATTTTTTTGAAATTAAATTTAGTTCAGTTCTTGCTTCTTGTAAAAGTTTTAATTCTCTTAAGCTATATCCTCTAAAATAATGACAATAATCATTTAGTTCCGGCTTATTGCCAAGACTTAATTGTTTCATAGAATACACTAGTGTAGAATCCCAGTTTTTTTTACTGAAAAAATATTGTGCTTTACTGAAATTTATTTCAGATTTAAATTCTATGCTTTTTTTATAAAATATCTCACCTATATCATTAGTCTGTTTTACTTGAGAAAAAAGAAATAAAGAACTATGAAAAATTAGCAAGAAAACAAATGATTTAATTGTTTGCATTTTTATTAGTTTTCTTTTCCATTAAACAGGGTATATGGTTTAATTTAAAGACATGCAATTAATTAAACCATATGTTATTTACTAAGTGTACTTACTAACTATCCGTTAACACCTGTTGTAGTTCCTCTAGAAGTTTCAGGATCGAGATTTCTTAAATACGATGTAACAGTTTTGATATTGTTAACTGTATCAGAGATATAATCAACTTCAATATACCAAACATCATAGGTGTCTGGTGTGCTTTCGTCCCAATTGTAATCAAAATAGATTTCGATATTAGTGTCGTTTTCTATTAGTGTGCCAACTGATGGGGCAGCTGAATCTTTAGAGTTGATGTAAACGGTAGCACAAATTTTTAAGGTAAGGACTCCCTGATTTCTGTAAAATTGTGCCGAGGCTAAAGGAGGGATTGGGAAAGTAAGATTGCTTTTGTCTGTAAATACAAAATCTTGCTGATTAATTCTTGTGATTTGGGTAACGTTGAAGTTCATAGTGGTGTTTTAAGGATTATTAATTTGTTTTTTTGGTGTGTTAAAGATATTTTATTTTCACATATAAATGTAAGGTTTGTCGTGTTTTTTTGTGATTTTTCTAGTAACCAGGCTAAATTTTAGTTAGAAAATGCCATAGAAACGAAAAACCCCAATTCAAATACATGAATTGGGGTTTTCTATGAATAAACCTTTAGTAAACTAAGATCTGATTACTCTTTTTTCTCCTCGCGTGGAGGTCTTGGAACAAGTGCTTTTTTAGACACTTTTTCTTTTTTAGTTTTAGGATCAACTCCTAAGTATTTCACTTGGAATACGTCTCCCATTTTAACTACGTCTGCAACATTTTCAGTACGTTCCCAAGCTAGTTCAGATACGTGTAATAAAACTTCGTTTCCTGGTGCAGCTGTATATTCTACAACAGCTCCAAAATCTAACATCTTAATTACTTTTACTTCGTAAGCTTCTCCCATTTGTGGTTTGAAAGTAATAGAAGCAATTTTTGCCAATACCGTTTCAATTCCGGCAGGATCTGTACCTAAGATCTCGATTACACCTTGTTCGTCAACTTCGTTGATTACAATAGTAGTTCCGGTAGCTTTTTGTAATTCCTGAATTACTTTTCCACCAGGTCCGATCAATGCTCCAATAAAGTTTCCAGGAATAGTTTTGGTAATGATTTTTGGTGCATGTGCTTTTACGTCAGCTCTTGGTGCAGCAATAGTTTCAGTTAATTTGCCAAGGATATGTAAACGTCCATCACGAGCCTGACTTAAAGCCTGCTCCATAATGTCGTAACGTAAACCGTCAATTTTGATGTCCATTTGGCAAGCAGTAATACCATCAGCAGTTCCGGTTACTTTAAAGTCCATATCTCCTAAGTGATCTTCATCTCCTAAAATATCTGACAATACAGCAAATTTCTCACCGTCAGTAATTAATCCCATAGCAATTCCGGAAACCGGTTTTACCATTTGAACTCCTGCATCCATCAAAGCCATTGTTCCGGCACAAACGGTTGCCATAGAAGAAGAACCGTTAGATTCTAATACTTCAGAAACAATACGAATCGTGTAAGGACAATCTGCCGGAATCATGTTTTTCAAAGCTCTCTGAGCTAAGTTACCGTGACCTACTTCTCTTCTTGAAGTTCCTCTTAGAGGTTTTGCTTCACCAGTAGAGAAAGGAGGGAAGTTATAGTGTAAATAGAATTTCTCTTCACCTTGTTCAGATGGAGAATCAATTTGGTTTGCTTCTCTTGAAGTTCCTAAAGTTACAGTTGCTAATGCCTGAGTTTCTCCACGTGTAAACAATGAAGATCCGTGAACTCTTGGTAAGTAGTCAGTCTCACACCAGATTGGTCTGATATCTGTTGTTTTTCTTCCGTCTAAACGAACACCTAATTCTAGAACTACATTACGAACGGCTTCTTTGTTTGTTTTGTAGAAATATTTAGAAACTAAATCTCCGTCTTCAGCTAATTCTTCTTCTGTAAATAAAGCTTTTACTTCTTCTTTTACTTCAGCAAATGCAGCACCTCTTTCATGTTTAGCAGAACCAACTTTTGCAATAGCATAAATTTTATCGTAAGCCGCTTCTTTTACTTTTTTGTAAATTTCTTCGTTTTCTTTCTCACCTTCGTAAGTACGAATTTCTTTTTTACCAAAAGCTTCCTGTAAACGGTATTGTGCCTGAATTTGAACTTTGATAGCTTCGTGAGCAAATTTAATAGCTTCGATCATTTCGGCTTCTGAAATTTCTTTCATCTCACCTTCAACCATTGCTACAGAATCCATAGAAGCTCCAATCATCATGTCGATATCAGATTTTTCTAATTCTTCTCTGCTTGGGTTGATTACTAATTTCCCGTCGATACGTGCAACACGTACTTCAGAAATTAAGTTATAAAAAGGGATATCTGAAACTGCTAACGCTGCAGATGCCGCTAAACCAGCTAAAGCGTCCGGCATAACCTCTTCGTCATGAGACATTAATTGAATCATAACCTGAGTTTCAGCATGGTAATCGTCTGGGAAAAGCGGACGTAAAACACGGTCAACTAATCTCATTGTCAATACTTCGCTATCACTTGGACGGGCTTCTCTTTTAAAGAAACCACCTGGAAAACGACCTGCTGCTGCAAATTTTTCGCGATAATCTACCGTTAAGGGTAAAAAATCAACGCCCGGGTTTGAAGTGCGAGCTGAAACTGCTGTTGCAAGAATCATAGTGTCGCCCATTCTTACTACTACAGAACCGTCTGCTTGTTTGGCCAAACGTCCCGTCTCGATTGTGATGCTTCTGCCATCACCTAAATCGATTTTTTCTACAAATAATTGTGGAATCATAATTTTTCCTTTTTGATTATACAATGGGTTTTAGTTGTGTTGTAGTTGTTGTTGTGTGTAGTTATTGTTCTAAAACCCAATGAAAAACCAAACTTTTTCTCTTATAAAATGCGTGTAATGTAAAAACAAAAAGAGGCACTCTCGCACCTCTTTTCTATATTGATTATTTTCTGATATTCAATACTTTGATAATCTCACGATATCTGTTGATCTCTTTCTTTTTCAAGTAGTCCAACAAAGCTCTTCTCTTACCTACTAATAGTACAAGTGAACGCTCAGTGTTGTAATCGTGACGATTTTTTTTCAAGTGTTCAGTTAAGTGTGAAATTCTGTAAGTGAACAATGCAATCTGACCTTCTGCGCTTCCAGTGTTTGTTGCACCACCGTGTTGTGCGAAAATCTCTTCTTTCTTTTCTTTAGTTAAATACATTCCAATATTATTTAATGATTTTTATGTATGTCATACAACTTTTGTAAGACGGGTGCAAAATTAGAACTTTTTTCCGAAAAAATAAATTTTAATACTGAAAAAATTAAACATTTGGTATATAAGAGTAATATTTAACTCTTTGGAATAAGATTTTGATTAAAATAATCTAGCTACTTCCTGATTTACAAATTCTAAAAATCGTTCGTCAGCTTCTGTAAACGGATCTATAACATGACTGTCGATATCAATTTGGCCAATGTTTACTCCGTCAACAAACAATGGAACTACAATTTCAGATTTAACAGTAAAGCTGCACGCAATATAATTGTCCTGAGCCGCAACATCCGGCACTACAAAATTGGCATTACTTTCGGCTACCTGACCGCAGATTCCTTTTCCAAAAGGAATAACAGTATGATCGGTTTCTGCTCCCACATACGGGCCTAAGTGCAAGGTTTTGTTTTCGTGATTAGCAAAATAAAAACCAACCCAATTATAGTATTCGATATTCTCATTTAATAACTGGCAAATTGCTAATAATTTTTCGTCTCTAACTAATACGGTGTCAGAAACTATAGTGCTTATTTTTGGTTGTAATTCTTGAAATGTCATGATGTTAAGATTTTATACAAAAGTATTTAAAGCTAAACTCAAAAAATACATAAATTTGAAAAAAAATTTCGTTGAAAAAATATCTCGTACAGTTTAAACCCTTCCTCATTTTTATAGGCACTTTTTTTGCAGTCTATATTGTACTCACTTTGCTATATAAGTTTTATTTGAACGGTTTTGGACCTAATGAAGTCGATGAAATAACCAATACTGCAGGGCGAAATGTCGAACAATTGATGCAGACTTTTAGTTGTGATATTAAGATTCATAAGAGCCTCACCGACTCCTGGATGGAGGTTTGGTACAATAAGCACTATTCTGTTCGGATTGTTGAAGGCTGTAATGCGGTAAGCGTTATGATTTTATTTGTCGCTTTTGTGCTTGCTTTTTCCGGAAATTTCAAAGTCACTTTGTTATTTATAATATTTGGGATTTTCTCTATCTATGTTTTAAATGTAGCGAGAATTGCAATATTGGTGGTTTTATTGTTTCGTTTTCCGGAACAGGATCATTTCCTGCACGGAACTTTGTTTCCTTTGATTATTTATGGTTTCGTTTTTCTTTTGTGGATTATTTGGGTAAACAAATTTTCGAAGTATGCTAAATAGAATCCTCGAACATAAGTCCAAATTAATAATTGCAATTGCGATTGTATTGTGTTTTGCAGTTATCAGAGCTTTTGAAAATCAGCTGTTCTATGATCCCTTTTTGGATTATTTTGACGGTGATTTTAAGAATCTCCCTTTTCCCGAGGTAAAAACTTTTACTCTTTTTCTGAATTTGTTACTCCGTTATGTCCTGAATACCATTTTGTCTTTGACATTGATCTATGTTTTGTTTCAGGATCGGGATATGCTTCAATTTAGTTTGTTTTTGTATGTGTTTTTTGCTGTGATACTTTTGGGGATGTTTTTTGTGATTCTCGAGTGCTTTGCAGAAGGAAACTGGCTTCTTTTTTATGTGCGAAGGTTCATTATTCAGCCCATATTTGTGTTGTTATTTATTCCGGCATTTTATTATCAGCAGCAAAATTTAAAAAAATAACAGTTTATTCAGTCTTTTCTGGAGTCTTTTAAATAATTTTGCAGTATGAAATTAAAGAAGTGCACGGGATTATTTTTAGCTTTCCTATTATTGGTTTCCAATATTGGGTTTGCTTTTGATGTGCACTATTGTGGTGGAGAGATTGCTTCGGTTTCATTAAATACGACTGCTGAGGCAGCTCCGGCAAAGAGTTGTTGCGGAACCTCTGAAAAAAAATCATCTTGCTGTAAAGACAAAGTAGTTCATTTTGAAAAGAAATCGGATGATGCTACCTTAAAGTTTTTTTTCTTCCAGTTTGCTTTTCCTATGGCAATTCAGGAATATCAACCAATTGTTTTCCTTGGAATTGCAAATTTCAAAAGCAATCAGGTTATCTCGTATTATTCTGATGCGAATGCACCTCCCTTATTTAAATTATACCACCAGTATATCTTTTATTCCTGATTTTAATGTTTAGATCCAGGCCAGTTTGGCTTGCGCTATGCTGTTGGTTTATTTCTCCTTCTGAAGAAATTCCATAGAAACAGCTTTCTATTTAACATTAAATCAATTTTTATGCAAAAAAGTATACTGCTTTTTGTTGCATTTTTGCTGTCTGTATCTGTGTTTTCACAAGAAGATCTGCAGGAAGTAAAAATCACAAAAAAGCAAAAAGGAATAAAAAAATCCTATACGCTTACATCCAATACTACTGTTATCACCAGCAAGGAGTTACTAAAAGCAGCCTGCTGTAACCTGGCGGAAAGTTTCGAAACAAATCCCTCCATTGATGTGAATTTTTCGGATGCTTTAACCGGAACGAAACAAATTAAAATGCTTGGCTTAACAAGCCCTTATTTACTAATCACCGAAGAGAATCTGCCTTCTGTACGCGGAGCTTCACAAGCTTACGGATTATCGTTTACTCCGGGAACATGGATCGAAAGTGTTCAGATTACAAAAGGAGCGGGGAGTGTTATTAATGGTTATGAGAGTATTTCCGGACAAATTAATACGGAGCTTTTTTTGAGTACACTTATGATAATACCGATAATTTTAGTTTGATTTTAGGTGGAAGAGTAGACAATCACAATCGATTGGGAGTTTTTGTTACGCCGCGTTTACACCTGCGATACAATCCCTGGAAATATGGAGTGCTTCGTGTTTCGGCTGGAAGAGGGAAACGTTCGGCTAATATTTTTGCCGAAAATCAGCAGCTTTTTGCAAGCTCGAGAACTTTTTCAATTTTAGATCAAGGTGGAAAAATTTACGGATTGAATCCTGAGATTGCATGGAATTATGGGGTAAGTTTTTCTCAGAAGTTCCGTGTTTTCAATAAAAATGCTGAAATTGGATTTGATTTTTATCGTACCGATTTTCAAAATCAGGCAGTTGTAGATTTGATGCAGAGTCCGCAGGATGTTTTGTTTTATAATTTAAAAGGAAGTTCGTTTGCCAATAGCTTTCAGGCAGAGTTTAATTTCGAATTGATTCATAATCTGAATTTAAGAACAGCTTATAAGTATTACGATATACAAACGGATTATCTGCGAGGGACTTTTCAGCGACCTTTACAGGCGAAGCATCGCTTTTTGGGGAATCTTGAATACGAAACCAAAGTAAATGATGATAAACAATGGAAGTTTGATTACACATTTAACTGGTCAGGAAAACAACAATTGCCTTATACGGCATCAAATCCTGCTACAGATCAATTCCCTGATTTCTCACCTTCGTATGCGGTGATGAATGTTCAGGTAACACGAATTTTTTCTCCTGTTTTTGAAGTATATGTAGGAGGAGAAAATATTGGGAATTATAAGCAGGAAAAAGCTATTTTGGGAGCATCAGATCCATTTGGTCCTAATTTTGATGCTTCTGTTGCGTATGCTCCTATTTTTGGACAAATGTATTACGCGGGATTGCGATTTAGAATAAAATAATTGTAAAAATGTGAGATGTGATTAGTGAGATGTAAGATGTGGGGATGGGAAGTTTTATTAAATTATCTTGCTCATGTTATTGATTGTAGGTTTCTCACTTTTCACTTTTCACATTTTACAGATAACATTTCACAAGAAAAAAATAACACTAAACAATAAATAAGATGAATAGAATAATTTTAATTGCACTAATAACTTTTTTAGGATTCTCGGCTCAGGCTCAAACTAAAAAGAATAAAAATTTAAAGTATACAACGGAAGTCAATGGTACTTGTGAGCAATGCAAAAAACGTATTGAAAAAGCCGCTTTTAGTGTTCCGGGTGTAAAATCGGCGATCTGGGATATTGACACGCATCAGCTTGCGGTGATTTTGAACGAAGAAAAATCATCTCCGGCAGATTTAAATGCCGCTATCGCTAAGGTGGGACATGATACTAAAGATGTTAAAGCTACGGATGCAGATTATGATAACTTACATTCCTGCTGCAAGTATGTAAGAGAATAAAAAACAGAAGAGCCCGGGTTTATATCCGGGCTTTTAATAGTTAATTTATCTTTAAAATATGGCTTTTAATTGTGGTTGAAGCAAATTATTGTTAATTTCACCACCTTATAAATATAACCAAACGCATTTATGAATAATTTTGATTGGACTCAATTAATCAACCCTGAATTTTATATAACATTAAGCATTGGAGGGGTTCAAATTGGTTTATTTATTGTTCTCTTTATAGTTTTTGCTGAAACCGGACTTTTTGCAGGTTTTTTTCTTCCGGGAGACAGTTTACTTTTCTTAGCAGGTATTTACAGTCGTGACTTAATGCAGAATGTTGTTGATATTCCGACGGATTTCCTTAACGTATTTATACTTTCAACTCTGGTTGCTATAATGGGAGTTTTAGGAAATATGACCGGATATTGGTTTGGAGCCAAAAGCGGTTATTATTTGTTTAAAAAAGAAGACTCTTTCTGGTTTAAGAAGAAATATTTATTACAATCAAAAGACTTCTTTGAGAAATACGGCGGAAAAGCAATTATCTACGCACGTTTTCTTCCAATTTTCAGAACTTTCGCGCCAATTGTTGCAGGAATAGTTTCAATGGATAAAAAGAAATTTATGTTCTTTAACGTGCTAAGTTCTTTCTTATGGTCGTTTATATTAATCTTTGCAGGACATTACTTATATGGAGTGTTTTTGAAAGAAGGAATAGATTTAAAACATCACATCGAATACATTATTATCATAATTGTAATCATATCTACATTTCCGGTATTGATCAAACTCTTTAAAAAGAGACCAAGCGAAAAAGTATAATTCAAATATAAATCTATAAAAAAGTCCGAAACAGTTAAGTTTCGGACTTTTTTTATATGTTATGTTTTTCTCGTGAAATGTTTCTCGTGAAATGTGAGCTGTAAGATGTAAAAGGTGAGTTGTAAGAGGTGGTAAGTGAGATTGTCTACCTTGACCCCAAAAAAAAACTTAGCCCCTTAGCGTCTCAGAGTCTTAGCCACTTTAAAAAAACTACCATTCATTCACCTTATTGGCATCCATTTTTAAGAAGATAAACAGCAAAATTGTGAATCCCCAGAGTCCGGAACCTCCATAAGAAAAGAAAGGCAGAGGAACCCCAATTGTTGGGAAAATTCCAATAACCATGGCAATGTTAACAAAGAAGTGTATAAACAAAATTCCGGCAACACAATACCCGTATACTCTGCTGAATTTTGTTTTCTGTCTTTCGGCTAAGTAAATAATTCTTAGAAGTAAACCGGCAAAAAGTAAAATTACGGCTAAAGATCCTGCAAACCCCCATTCTTCGCCAACCGTTGTGAAGATATAATCGGTATGCTGTTCAGGAACGAATCCTCCTTTGGTTTGAGTTCCTTCAAGGAAACCTTTTCCAATCCACCCTCCGGATCCAATAGCAATTTCAGACTGATTGGTGTTGTATCCAATACCTTTCATGTCTACAGTTTTTCCTAATAAGATATTAAAACGGTCACGGTGGTGCTGTTTGAAAACGTGGTCGAAAACATAATCGACAGAGAAAACAAAAGCTGAAATGACGGCTAAAAGAATACCGCTTAAAATAATATTTCGGTCAACTACTCTTCCTTTGAAATGTATGATTGTTAGTACTCCCAAGGCCAATAAAATAACAACATAAGGTTCCAGAACGAGTGTCAATACAAATAATAGAATTGTAATGAATCCGGTCCATACGTACCAGGATGGTAGTCCTTCTCTATACAGAACTATGATAAAAATGCTATAAATTAAGGCACTTCCCGGGTCGGGTTGAGGTAAAATTAATAATACAGGTGAAAATACAATAGCCAAAGCCTGAAGCTGCCTGTTAGTGTCTTTCAGATTGATCTGAGTATCACTTAAATATTTGGCCAATGCCAATGAAGTAGCTGCTTTGGCAAACTCAGACGGCTGCAAAGTAAAACTTCCAATGGCGTACCAGCATCTTTGTCCTGCGATAGTTTTTCCGAATAAGAACAAACCGGCCAATGACAATAGCGAAACTCCAAAAATAATAGTCGCATATTTCTCGTAAAACTTTCCATCTACAAAAAGCACCACAAAAATCAAAGGAATGGTACATCCAATAAAGATCAATTGCTTTTGGTAAGTTCCTTCGGTTGATAATAAAGAGGAAGAATAGATATTGAGCCACCCTAATATCACCAACGAAATGTAGATAAAAACGCTTATCCAGTCAATGTTATTTTTTACACTTTGATTTTTCATTTGAAATAATCTTTGTTAGTTCTTTTTAGTGGTGTCTGATACTGTTTTCTTAACTTCTGCTTTAGGTGTCACCGGTTTAACGGGAACAATTTTAGCTTTTAAAGTAGAATCTTTTGGCGTCGATTCAATGGCGCTGGCTTCGTTCATACCGCCCAGTTTCGCATATTCACTGGCTAAGCTTCTGTTTAAAACCCGTGTTTCTAAATCGGTTCTTGTAATTTTATGTCTCAGATATTTTTCGATCATTAAACTGGCAATCGGACCGGCAACTGTTGCTCCAAATCCTCCATTTTCAATCATTACTGCAATTGCAATTTTTGGATTATCCTTTGGTGCAAAAGCCACAAATATGGAGTGATCTTTCAGCTGTGTTCTTTTACCGTTAATTTTTGCAAAATTTTCTGCAGTACCCGTTTTTCCACAAATATCAATACCTTCAACTCTAAGTGCGTAAGCTGTTCCTTTGTTGTAAACATCAAATAAACCGCTTATGACCGGTGGGAAATATTTTTGGTCAATTGTGGTGACGTGTTTGGTGGTGAACTTAGCATCAATTTTCTTTCCTTCGATCTTTTTAATGATGTGAGGAGTATAATAGTATCCCTGATTGGCTACAGTTGCCATCATATTGGCTAATTGAATAGGGGTCATTAGGACTTCTCCCTGACCGATAGCATTCGATACGATGGTTGTGCTTCTCCAGCCTCCGTTCGGGTAAATTCTTTTATATGTTTTTGATGTTGGGATATTTCCTCTCTTACCTGTTGGCAAGTCATAGCCCATAAATTGTCCCAAACCGAAACTTTTAATGTGATCGCTCCACACATCTACTGCCTTTGCAGGATTGTTATATTTGTTAATGGTTAACATGTAAGATTGTGCAAAATAGGTATTGCAGGAGTTGTAAATCCCATTGTGCAATTGATGTGGGCCAAATCCGTGACATTTCATAAAACGTCCTCTACCATAGCTAAATCCATGGTGGCACATAAAAGTAGTCTGCTCGTTGATAACACCTTCCTGTAAAGCAACCAGACCCGTTAGGATTTTAAACGGAGAACCAGGTGGGTACTCAGCGAGAAGCCCTCTGTCGTACAGCGGTTTTGCGATTGAATCGTGATATAAAAGCGTATAGTTTTTAGAGCGTTGTCTTCCAACTAAAATTCCGGGATCATAAGAAGGAGCAGTTACCAATGCCAAAATCTCACCACTTTTAGGCTCGATAGCGACAATTCCTCCTCTTTTATTGATCATTAACTCTTCTCCGTATTTTTGAAGTTCAGCATCAATTGTTAAGTTGATATCTTCTCCTGCTACAGCAATGGTGTCGTATTTACCTTCTTTGTAAGAGCCGATTTCTCTGTTGTATTTGTCTTTTTGGATGTATTTTACACCTTTTATACCGCGTAGAATTTCCTCGTAACTTTGTTCAACACCTTGCATTCCAATTAAATCTCCACTATTGTAATATGGGTTTTTAGCAATCAATCGTTCGTTTACCTGTGTGATAAAACCGAAGATGTTGGCACCGTAATCTACTTCGTAGTCACGAAGAGAACGCTTTTGGAAATAAAAGCCTTCATATTTTCTAATCTTTTCCTGAAAAGCAGCAAACTCGTTTTTGTTCAGCTGTGCTAAAAATACCGAAGGCAGTCTTGGGCTGTATACCTTGGCCTTAGCAATTCTTTTGTCGTATTCTTCTCTGGTAATGTTTAATAAGGTGCAAAATTCACCAACGTTAAGGTCTTCTTTGATTTCTCTCGGAATTACCATGATATCGTAAGAAGCCTGATTGGCAACTAATAATTTTCCATGTCGATCATAAATATAACCTCTTTCCGGATAGTCATACTTTTTCTTTATGGCATTATTTTCGGATTTTAACTTAAACGAATCATCGATAATTTGCAAATAAAAGATCCTGATCACTAGCAAGGATGCTGCAATAATAATTAAAGAGGGCAGCAAAACTTTTCTCATCGTTTATTAGGCTTAATAAGGTAAATTATGATAATTGAGGTGATTATGGTAAAAATCGAACTAAATAAAGTTCGAAGCAAAACGTCCAGAATAAATTTAAACTGAAAAGCTTCAAGAATAAACAACACGATGTGGTGTAGTACAACAGAAACTAAAATAAACGAAAATCGTTCGGGAGTTAAGGAATCATTTAGTTTAATAGTCTGATATTCGTAGCTAAGTCCAAAAGAGAATTTAAAAATATAAGGCCTGTAATAAGCAAGTACCAGGCACGCTGCTGCATGAATTCCGCCCGAATTGCAAAACATGTCCATGATAATTCCAAGTAGGAAGCTGGATACAATCAAGCCTGTTCGGTTGCTGTTTACCGGATACAAAATAATGTACAAGATATATGGGAAGGGACTTATGTACCCTAAAAAATTCATATTATTGAAAATAACAACCTGAATTGCTAGTAACATAATAAATCGAAAAATATTGAGTAACAAAGCGCTATTCATTTTTCTCCTTGTTTTCTAAATTAATAAGTTCTTCTCTGTCCTTGCTCTTGATGATGTATACGTGTCCCAAGTTGGTCATATCGTTAAACAGCTTAACATTTATAACGTAGTAACTTGTGTTTTTCTCAATATAAATCTTGTCAACAGTTCCAATGTTGATTCCTTCAGGGAAGATCACAGATTGCCCTCCAGTTACGATGGTATCTCCTTTTCTGATAGAGGCTAATCTTGGAACATCTCTTAACTGTGCAAATCCGGTGCTTTTACCATCCCAGGTCAATGATCCGAAATGATTGGATTTTTTAATCTTGGCATTGATTTGAGATTTTGTATTCAAAATACTTACTACAGTCGCATATCTTGGTGAAGTATCATCAATAATACCAATAATTCCTAAACTATTGATTACTCCCATATCCGGTTTAACGCCATCGTTTGCCCCTGAGTTAAGCGTGATGAAATTTTCGTGTGTGTTATAAGAGTTGTGAATTACTTTTGAAACAATGATATCCGCAGGTTTAACTCCTTTTACGCTGTCTGCCAAAGGTAGTTTTGTGGTGTCTTGTTTGTTGAATAATAGACTTTTTAATCTTGCGTTTTCAAGTACAAGTTCGTCATTTTCAGTTCTTAAATTCAAATATTCATTTACGCGATTGATTCTTTCATAAACACCTCCGCTTAGAAAATTAGCTGAACTGATTATTTTGCTTCTGTGGTAAGAATGAGACTGAACTGTGAGTGCCAACGAAATACCTAAAAGCAGCAAAAACAGCAATCGATTACTGTTTCTTATAATGAAATTAAAAATTTGCTGCATTTCTTGTGTGGTTATTTTGTTTCAGGATATGCTTTTGGTTTCAAATTTAATCAGAGCCAAACGTTTCAATTTGGCTCTGATAAAATATATGGATTGTTATTACGAATCTTATTTGATTAAGATACTTTTGAACTTTGTAATGTTTTTAAGTGCCATTCCGGTTCCACGAACAACAGCTCTTAACGGATCTTCAGCAATGTAAACAGGTAAATCTGTTTTTTGCGAAATACGTTTGTCAAGACCTCTTAACATCGATCCACCACCAGCTAAATAAATACCTGTGTTGTAAATATCAGCTGCTAATTCCGGCGGAGTCTGAGATAATGTCTCCATTACCGCATCTTCAATACGCTGAATCGATTTGTCTAATGCTTTTGCAATTTCACGGTAAGAAACATCTACTTGTTTTGGTTTCCCCGTAAGTAAGTCTCTACCCTGAACTGACATGTCTTCCGGTGGTCCGTCTAAATCTTCGATTGCGGCACCAATTTGAATTTTTATTTTCTCTGCAGTACTTTCTCCAACAAAAAGGTTGTGTTGTGTACGCATGTAATAAACAATATCGTTTGTGAAAACGTCACCTGCAATTTTTACAGATTTGTCACATACAATTCCACCTAATGCAATAACGGCAATTTCTGTCGTACCACCTCCAATATCAACAATCATGTTTCCTTTTGGCTGCATGATATCGATACCGATACCAATCGCTGCTGCCATTGGCTCGTGAATTAAGTAAACTTCTTTTCCGTTTACTCTTTCACAAGATTCTTTTACCGCTCTCATCTCCACTTCGGTAATACCTGAAGGAATACAAACCACCATTCTTAAAGCCGGAGTAAACATGCGTTTTTTTAATGCAGGAATGCTTTTGATGAACATGTTGATCATCTTTTCCGAAGCATCAAAATCAGCAATTACACCGTCTTTCAAAGGCCTTATGGTCTTTATGTTTTCATGTGTTTTACCTTGCATCATATTGGCTTCCTTACCAACAGCAATGATTTTGCCTGATATTCTATCACGTGCAACGATCGACGGACTATCAATAACAACTTTATCATTATGAATGATTAAAGTGTTTGCGGTACCAAGGTCTATCGCAATATCCTCGGTCATGAAATCAAAAAATCCCATAAGTTTTTTAGGGGTTTAAAATGTTATAAATTATTTTGAACAAAGTTAAACAAATTAATGTTTAAAATGACGTGTTCCCGTAAATACCATTGCAAGATTGTTTTCATTGCAATAATTTATGCTTAATTCGTCTTTTATTGAGCCTCCTGGCTGAATAACAGCAGTTATTCCTGCTTTTTTGGCTAATTCTACACAATCCGGAAATGGGAAAAATGCATCACTTGCCATCGAAGCACCGGTTAAATCAAATCCAAAAGCTTTTGCTTTGTCAACTGCCTGAACTAAAGCGTCAACTCTTGAAGTCTGACCTGTTCCTGACGAAATTAAAGTTCCGTTTTTAGCAAATACGATTGTATTTGATTTGGTGTTTTTACAAATTTTTGAAGCAAATATCAAATCTTCTATTTCTTCAGCTGTAGGCTCAGTAATAGTAACGGTTTTTAAATGCTCTTTAGTATCTGTAATATTATTTCTGTCCTGAATTAACAATCCGTTAAGACATGTTCTTACTTGTCTTGCCGGTAATTCAACTTCATTTTGAATTAAAATGATTCTGTTTTTCTTTTCTTGTAGTATTGTAATTGCCTCTTCGTCATAACTTGGAGCGATTACCACTTCGCAGAATAGTTTGTTGATTTCTTCTGCTGTTGCTACATCAATTTTAGTGTTTGCAATCAAAACTCCACCAAAAGCAGATGTTGGATCACAAGCAAGCGCTGCTAAATACGCTTCGCTAATTGTTTTTCTTGAAGCTAAACCACATGCATTATTGTGTTTTAAAATGGCAAATGTTGGACCGTTAGTTTTAAACTCATTAATTAGGTTTACTGCAGCATCAACATCCAGTAAGTTGTTGTATGATAATTCTTTTCCGTGAACTTTTTTGAACATAGCGTCAAAATCACCAAAGAAGAATCCTTTTTGATGAGGATTTTCACCATATCTTAAAACCTGACCATCTGCAATACTTTCTTTGTAAATGGTTTCGTCAGTGTTGAAATAGTTAAAAATAGCTCCGTCGTAGTGAGATGAAACGTGGAATGCTTTAGTAGCAAACAATCTTCTGTTTTCAAGAGTAGTGGCTCCATTTTGTTCTGTAATCAAATCTAAAAGCAAGCTGTATTCATTTACCGAAGCAACAATTACAGTGTCTTTGAAGTTTTTTGCACCGGCACGGATCAATGAAATTCCGCCAATGTCAATTTTTTCAATAATATCTTGTTCACCTGCACCTGAGGCAACTGTTTTTTCAAACGGATACAAATCAACAATTACTAAATCAATCTGAGGGATATCAAATTCTTTCATTTGCTGAACGTCACTTTCGTTATCCTGACGGTTCAAAATTCCACCAAAGATTTTCGGGTGAAGTGTTTTTACTCTTCCTCCAAGAATTTCAGGGAAAGAAGTAATGTCTTCAACAGGAACTACAGGAATACCAAGGTTTTTTATAAAATCTTCGGTTCCTCCGGTCGAGTAAAGTGTAACGTTTTGTTCGTGTAATTTTCTAACGATTGGCTCTAAACCGTCTTTTGAAAAAACAGATATTAATGCCGATTGTATTGTTTTAGTTGTGCTCATCGTGTAGTTATGATTTTTGAGACTGCAAAAGTAGTTTTTTTATATATTATTTTAAAGAAAATTAATGTAACATTATGCTAAAAAAATCTACTGATGAGTAAGTTAACTTTTATTAGGTTTTTGATTTTAAATTATTGAATTTTACTTTATTGAAAAATACGACTATATGCTTGTTTATCTAAGATTATTAAAAGAAAGTTTGGGTTTTGCTGTAAATGCGCTGCGAAATAATAAACTGCGAACGTTGTTGTCGTTATTAGGTGTTACAATCGGGATTTTTTCGATTATTGCTGTTTTGGCGGCAGTCGATTCTTTAGATCGTAAAATTTCTAAAGATTTGAGCAGCTTAGATAAAAATACGATTTATTTAATGAAGTTTAGTTTTGGACCATCAGAAATTCCACAATGGAAAAGAGATCAGTTTCCAAACGTAAAATACGATGAATATGTAGGGCTGAAGAATGCACTGACCAATACAGATCAGGTGGCGTATCAGCTTTTTGTAAAACACGAAAGTTTAAAATACGATTCAAAAACAGTAAGTGATGTAAATATTGTTCCTTCGTCGAATGAAATTGTTGATATTGAAGGAATAAGTTTTGATAAAGGGAGGTTCTATACCGAATCTGAGTCGAATTCCGGTTCGGCCGTTATTGTTTTGGGTTATGAAATTGCTGAAGGGCTTTTCGGTACAAGTGATCCTATTGGGAAAAGCATTCGTTTGTACGGACAGCGTTTTAATGTAATTGGTGTAATTGCAAAACAGGGAGCCGGTTTTTTTGGAGACAGTAATGATACATCAGTTTATTTGCCGGCTAATTTTTTACGCCGAATGTATGGTGATAGTGATGCCATGACACCTGTAATTGTGGTGAAACCTGTAAAAGGGATAGATATGGATGCTTATAAGGCACAGGTGGCACAAAAATTAAGAGCTATTCGTGGGATGAAAGCTGGGGAAATAGATAATTTTTTTATTAATGTACTTTCCGGATTTACCGATTTTATAGATGGAATTTTAGGACAGATGAATGTTGTTGGATGGATCATCAGTGGATTTTCTCTTTTGGTGGGTGGTTTTGGAATTGCCAATATTATGTTTGTATCCGTAAAAGAAAGAACTAACCTGATCGGAATTCAGAAATCATTGGGGGCTAAAAACCGATTTATTTTGTTTCAGTTTTTGTTCGAAGCAGTAATTCTTTCTGTTATTGGTGGAATAATAGGTTTGGTGATGGTATGGGGAATTGCACTGGTCTTAACAAAAGTGCTTGATTTTGAATTTGTTCTTAGTTTCGGGAATATAATTTTAGGAACCGGACTTGCTGCGCTTATCGGTCTGATTTCAGGAATATTGCCGGCAATCTCTGCGGCAAATTTGGATCCGGTTGAAGCCATTCGAACTGGGATGTAGGCATTCTGCTAAAAAAAAATCAATTTTTAACCCTTATTATTTTGGCTTTGCTGTTGAATTTTATCGTAATTTTAATACCCTAACTTAAAAAGCGATACTATATGATACCAGTTAAAGCTTATGCAGCCTATGATGCTGTTAATCCGTTAAAACCCTACACGTTTGAAAGAAAAGAGGTGGGTGCCCATCAGGTTCAGATAGAAATTTTGTACAGTGGTGTATGCCATTCTGATATTCATACCGCAAAAGGGGATTGGGGGCCTGTAAATTACCCTTTAGTTCCCGGGCACGAAATTGTAGGCCGAATCGTAGCTGTTGGAAGCGAAGTTTCTAAGTTTAAAATTGGAGAGTTGGCAGGAGTGGGATGCTTTGTAGATTCATGCAGAGTGTGTCCAAGCTGTCTGTCCGGTGAAGAGCAATTTTGTGATGAAGGAATGACCGGAACTTATAATGGTGTTGAAAGAGGAACGGATATTCCGACTAAAGGAGGATATTCAACCAGTATTATTGTAGATGAAAGTTATACACTTCACGTTTCTGAGAAACTCGATATTAAAGGAGTTGCTCCGTTATTGTGCGCCGGAATTACCACTTATTCGCCTTTGCGTTATTTAAAAGTGGGCAAAGGGCATAAAGTTGGAGTTCTAGGACTTGGCGGATTAGGTCATATGGCTGTAAAATTTGCAGTTGCTTTTGGTGCCGAAGTTACGATGTTGAGTCACTCTCCTTCAAAAGAAGCCGATGCTAAAAAGTTAGGTGCGCATCATTTTGCTTTAACCTCAAATCCGGAAACAATGGAGTCGCTTGCTAATAGTTTCGATTTTATTCTGAATACAGTTTCTGCCAAACACGATCATAATGCATATCTGAATTTGTTAACCACAAACGGAACCATGATTGTAGTAGGTGCTCCGCCAGCACCTGCTGAGATTCCTGTTTTTACTTTAATCATGAAAAGAAGAAGTATCATAGGAAGTTTAATTGGAGGAATCAGAGAAACTCAGGAAATGCTGGATTACTGCGCCGAGCATAATATTACTTCTGATGTTGAGATCATCGATATGGGGTACATTAATGAAGCTTACGACCGAATGAATAAAAGCGATGTGAAATATCGTTTTGTGATTGATATGGCTTCTTTGAAGTAGCTTCTTTAAGGTTCAGAGAGGCAAAGATTCAAAGGTTTTTTGGTCTGATTTTTAAATTGCGCTATCCGATTGTTTATACATGTCGCTCCGTTGGAGCTTTTGCCTGGATTGAATGTTCTTGGCTATAGATATAATGCTCCTTTGGAGTTTAATCGTATAAAAGAAAAGTCTGTAAAGCTTGTTTTAGAGCTTTACAGACTTTTGTCTTTGTTAATATCGTGTATGGTTTAGGTAAGGATTTTACTTTGTTAGTTGTCTACCTTTTTGTATTCCAGTGTTCCAAGCTGCTCTTGTGTAATAACACGTTTTTGGCTGTCGAAGTATTCAATTTGAAATTTCACAGGTATTAAATCAACTGTAACAGTTAAGACATCATTGTTTTTTGAAAGTTTCCATTTACCGTTGGTGCTTTTGTCTCCATTAATTCCGGTAAATTTTCCATCTTCGTTAAAGACCTGAAAAACCTGATCGGTTTTGAATTTTTCTTTTATATCCTTCTCTTTTCCATTTTTGGTAAGTTTTACCAGTTGCCATTTTCCAATAAGTTCTTTTGAAGTTTGTGCCTGGATTGTAAACGAAGCTAATGCAATTAGCGCTAAAAAAACAATTTTTTTCATGTAGGTTAATTTTATAGATTAATTTTCTGCTAGAATTAAAATGGTTTTAAGAGGGGTATTATTTTTCTTTTAATAATTTTTCCAGATATTCAACTTTTTCTTTTTCGGCTTGAACTAAACGCTCAAAAAGCTCCACTACTTTGTCTATTGGATTAAAGGAACAATGGCTTGGGCTGAATATTCCATTTACGCCATTGCTAGTGCTATTATCATAAAAATTATTAAAATAACTGATCATGTTTTCTTCGTTAAAGTTTTTTATAGCCTCAACACTTACGCCAAGTGCTTTTGCTACTTCTGCGAGTTTTGCATCGTCTATGGTTTCGCTATTCTCTATTGTGGATACAGTTTGCTGGGAGGTTCCTAAAGCCTGAGCCAAGGCTTCCTGCTTCATGTCTCTTAGTTCGCGAATACGACTAATTTTTCGTCCTATATGGTTAGATTTTGTTGCTGTGCTCATGGTTCAAAGATATTTATAAAGCTTTAATAAAAATGGCATTTGGTAAAAAACACATCAATTATTGTGAGATACATTTTTAATAGTTCGTTTGGGTTAAAGCTATTATAATAGATTGATGTATGTAGAGCAAAAATACAATTTTTCAGACAAGTACGAACGAGTTCAGATAAAAATCAAACACCAATAAAAATTCCGAAGGAATGACCTATTTTGTAGCAACGGAATTTATTCCGTTGAAGTTAAGATTAAGTTCGAACAGTTATAAGAATTCCGTAGGAATGAAATATTTATAGCAACGGAATTTATTCCGTTGATCATGATGAATTAAGCATTTATGAGTTCCGGAGGAACGACATATCTTGTCAGTCACAATAAAAAAATCCCAAGAAATAATTTTTCTTGGGATTTAATATTTTATAGAAGTTAAAAACTATCTAATTTCGTTATTTTGAATCAAATCGATATACAAGTTGATTTTGTCTTTCAATTCTTTTCTTGGCGTGATAAAGTCAAGGAAACCGTGCTCTAATAAGAACTCGGCAGTTTGGAAACCTTCCGGTAAATCTTTACCAGTTGTGTCACGAACTACACGCGGACCAGCGAAACCAATCAATGCACCCGGCTCAGAAATGTTGATGTCTCCAAGCATGGCATATGATGCAGTTGTTCCTCCGGTTGTTGGATCTGTACAAAGAGAGATGTAAGGTAATTTGGCTTCTGCTAATTGCGCTAATTTTACAGATGTTTTAGCCAACTGCATTAACGAATAAGCTGCTTCCATCATACGTGCTCCTCCAGATTTAGAAATCATTACAAAAGGCAGTTTGTTTTTGATAGCGTGATCAATACCTCTGGCAATTTTTTCACCTACAACAGCTCCCATAGATCCTCCAATAAAGGCGAAATCCATACAGCAAATTACAAGTTCTTTTCCTTTAGATTTTCCCACTCCGGTACGCACAGCGTCTTTTAGGTGAGTTTTTTCCATAACGTCTTTCAGTCGTTCTGCATATTTTTTTGTATCCACAAAATGCAGAGGATCTTTAGAAGTCATGTTTTTATCTAATTCAACAAACTCATTATTGTCAAATAAAATTTCAAAATAGGTTGCGCTTCCAATTCGAACATGAAAATCATCTTCAGGGCTTACAAATAAGTTTCGGGCTAATTCGTCAGCATCAATAATTTTT
The DNA here is from genome assembly GCF_041154745.1 of Flavobacterium sp. CFS9. Taxonomy (NCBI): domain Bacteria; kingdom Pseudomonadati; phylum Bacteroidota; class Flavobacteriia; order Flavobacteriales; family Flavobacteriaceae; genus Flavobacterium; species Flavobacterium sp. CFS9. The sequence continues at coordinate 2,356,280 of NZ_AP031573.1, forward strand.
CCTGTTGGAGATTTGTACCACAATCCTTTCGGAACGTCCATCTTGTCTTCTGTAGCGGTCGTAATCCCTTTTTCCTGTCTTTTAAACCAAGCCATATTGAGTATTTTTTTTGTTTCAGGTTTCAAGTTTTAAGTTGCGAAACCTGAAACCTGAAACCTGAAACTTTCAACTTTTTATTATAATGTATTTACGTTATTTAAGTCTGCAAAAGCTTGTTCAAGTCTTGTATTGAACGTTACTTCGCTTTCACGTACCCATTTTCTTGGGTCATAATATTTTTTGTTCGGAACATCAGCACCTTCAGGGTTACCAATTTGTGTTTTTAAATAATCGATGTTTTTGATCATATAATCACGAATTCCTTCTGTGTATGCAAATTGTAAATCGGTATCGATATTCATTTTGATTACTCCGTATCCAATTGCTTCTCTGATTTCTTCAAGTGTAGAACCTGAACCTCCGTGGAAAACAAAATCTACCGGATTATGACCAGTGTTGAATTTGTTTTGAACGAAATCCTGAGAGTTTTTTAAGATTTTCGGAGTTAATTTTACGTTTCCTGGTTTGTAAACACCGTGAACGTTTCCAAAAGCAGCTGCAATTGTAAATTTTGGGCTTATTTTAGATAATTCTTCATAAGCATAAGCAACTTCTTCCGGTTGAGTATATAATTTTGAACTGTCTACATCAGAGTTGTCAACACCATCTTCTTCACCACCTGTAATACCAAGCTCGATCTCTAATGTCATTCCCATTTTGCTCATTCTTGCCAAATATTCTTTGCAGATTTCGATGTTTTCTTCGATTGGCTCCTCAGATAAGTCAATCATGTGAGAACTGTATAATGGTTTTCCTGTTTCTGCAAAATGTTTTTCAGAAGCATCTAATAAACCATCAATCCAAGGTAATAATTTTTTTGCACAGTGGTCAGTATGAAGAATTACAGTTGCTCCGTAAGCTTCTGCCAAAGTATGAATGTGTTTTGCTCCGGCGATTCCACCAGCGATTGCTGCTTTTTCACCTGCATTAGATAATCCTTTTCCAGCGTTAAACTGTGCTCCTCCGTTTGAAAATTGAATGATAACCGGTGCGTTTAATTTTGCTGCAGTTTCAAGAACTCCATTGATTGTGCTTGAACCAGTAACATTTACTGCAGGTAATGCAAATCCTTTTTCTTTCGCATAATTAAAGATCTCCTGAACCTGATCTCCCGTAGCTACTCCCGGTTTAATATTGTGTGCCATTGTAATTTTTTTTAGTTGTTTTTAGTTTTTAGGTTGCAAAAATAAGAATTAATTAGCATTAGAATGGATAATTTATTCCAAAATTTAAAACCGAGTGCCCAAAATTGTATTCTTTAAACCAGCGATCTCCCTTCTCATGCGCTGGGTTATAGGTCTTAAAGCCCATATCTAAACGGATAACAAAAAAGCTTAAATCGTAACGTAAACCAAATCCTGTACCCAATGCAATTTCAGCTAAATCGTTTACGCCAGAGAATTTTGCTTTCTCATCAATCACATTATCGAGCACATTCCAGATATTTCCGGCATCTGCAAAGATGGCTCCTTTAACAGCGCCAAAAATTTTAAAACGAAGCTCGGCACTCATTGCAATTTTCATATTGGCCTCGTTGAAATCATTTGCGGCATTTGTGCTTCCGGGACCCAAAGCATAGGGCTGCCAGGCGCGGTTGTCGTTTGAACCTCCTGCATAATAACTTCGTGAAAACGGGATGTAGTTTGAATTTCCAAATGGAACCGCAATTCCGAAAAAGGTTCTTACGGCCAGTACTTTTTCTTTTCCAAAATCCCAGTGTTTGATATAATCAAATTCAGTTTTGATATATTCTGAATATTCCAGATTAAAAATTTCGTAATTGCCTTTGTCATTTTTTTGAAATCTACCAATGTTTGAAATAGCTGACAACAAAGTACCGGCTGATTCTATTTTGGTTTTAAATTGGTAGAACGTATTATCGGCAAGATCCTTTTTTGTGGTTTTGGTAAAAGTATAGCTTGTGGCCAGAATAAAGTCATTCTCAGTTAGACGAACTCTTCTTTCTTCAATGCTTTCAACATTTCTATATTCAGGATCTGAAGGAGTTAGAGTGGTGTTGCCGGATAATACGTCATTGGTAAACCCTGTAGTCCCTTTGGGAATGGATAGTCTTGTGTCCTCTGGGCTGTTATAATAACTCTCATTTTTATTGTATTTATTACCAATATTGTTTAATTCTCTATAAGATGATGTATAAACGTTAAAATAGTTGTCCGGATTTAAATTTCGTACGAATTGTGCATTAAGCAGCTCAAATTTTGCCGTATTCCCTCGTTTAGGAGACCAGTTGTAAGCGATTCCTCCTGTGAAATTTTCTTTGTCCAGTCCAATATTTCTTTGTTTAGAGAAACCTGCAGCAACGCTGGTGGAAGGAATCATTCTTTTTGGAATAATTTTTTCAGTTCCAAAAGGAAGTAAAATCCTTGGGAAATTCAGCTTTAAATCGACACCATATTCCGAAACATTGAAGAAATTGTTGTTAGGGTTCGCCATATCTCTGGATGACCCTAAGTTTAATCGCGTAGAAATTTCTAAAGTTTCGGCTCTGTTAAAAACGTTACGAATAGTTTCGGAAATACTTGCTCCAATACCAAAATCCTGAATATTAGAATGTGTAACGTCAAAACTAGCTCCAAAGCTGTATTTCTTTCTTGGGGTGAGGTAAATATTAGCAATTAAAGACTGAGCAGTTGAGTCGCGTTTGTCAACGGTATACTGAATAGACGGATAATTGAAAATCTTCAGATTGTTCAGATATCTTGAAGAAAGAGTAGTTCTGGTGTCTGAAAAAGTACTTCCTTTAGTGATAAAAACCGCATCGGTAATGGCCCGTGGTTTGTATTTTAGTTTTTTATAACTGTATAGATTAAAGTTGTTGTAGGTGGTACTGTCTGTGATTTTATTTTTTGCATTTGTTGCAGAATAATCAGTGTAGATATTTACATCACTAATTTTGTACAGTTTAAAGGGCTCTGTTCTGCTTGAATCTCTTCCCTGAATGTTATTGTTATTTACAATCAAAGTTACATTGGCTTTGTCCTTTTTACCAATAGTATCAATGTCAAAAGTCACGTAAGTAGGCTGAAAATAATAGGCTCCGTGGTTTCTGAAATAGGTCGTAAGGCGATTTTTTTCTTCTTCAAAATCTACGGTTTTGTATTGTTTTCCTGATTTTAAAACCGAAGGGTCAGGATTAACTTTGTATAACGAGTCTAATGCAGGAGTCATTATTTTCGTTTTGATAGTGTCTAAAGTATAAGCAGGTCCGGTTGTAATATTGTAGTTTATCTTGGCTTTTTTTCTTCCAACACTGTCAATACTATAATCTGTTGCAACTTTAAAATAACCACTGTTGAAATAATAATATTTCAGACGAAGGAGTGTTTTCTTTGTTTTCGCAGTATCAATAATTACCGGAGCTTCACCGGTGCTTTTCAGAAATTCATGAATACCTTTGTACATAAAGGATTGTCCCAGGCGATCCACTTGTTTTGCAGATAAAAGTTTTGACTGGCGTTCGTACAAACCCGGATTGTTTTTGAATTTAGCTTTATAGGTTGAATCCGGATTTAAATTGGCAAGATTATATAAATTCAAACGAAGACGATATCCCAATAGGGTACCATTCGGTTTTTGGTACATTTGATTGAAGGCAGTTTCATCATTAGTTGACTTGCCATTTACAAGAATGGTATTTTTAACAAGAAGGTTTTTTCCATCAGGAACTCTTTTTACAGCATTACAAGCGCAAATAAATATTGCTATTAGGATAAATGCTATTATTTTTGTGGAATTCTTTTTCAAGTGTTCTTAAATATTTAATTCAAAAGTACATTATTTTATGGTTAGTAAAAACCAAATAAAACTTATCTCAGGGTTACATCAAAAAAAGCAACGTTTTGCAAATCAATTGTTTTTCGCCGAGGGAGTAAAAGTAATTCAAGAATTGTTGCAATCCAATTTTGAACTAGAGCATTTATACACGACTCTAAATGATTTTGAAGAGGTTCATTCTTCAAAGCGAACTTTAATTTATGAGCAGGAACTTAAAAAAATAAGTGCTTTGTCTACTCCTAATTCCTGTTTGGCTGTTTTTAAGATTCCAGTCGAAAATAAAATAATCGACTCGGGTTTGATTTTGGCCTTAGACGATATTCGTGATCCCGGAAATTTAGGAACCATTTTACGCCTTTGTGACTGGTTCGGGATCAAACAAATTGTTTGCTCAAAAGAAACCGTTGATATTTATAATCCAAAAGTGGTGCAGGCAACCATGGGTTCTATTACCAGAGTAAACGTTAATTACGTTGACCTCGAAACGTTTATAGCTCAAACAAAATTAGCTGTATTTGGAACTTTTATGGATGGCGAAAACATCTATAAAACCGATCTTCCTCAGGATGGAATCATTATCATGGGTAATGAAGCCAATGGGATTTCATCAGAAATTGAAAAAATGGTTACAAGCCGACTTACCATTCCAAGATTTGGAGAGCTGCAAAAAACAGAAAGTTTAAATGTAGCTACCGCAACAGCAATTATTCTTAGTGAATTTAAACGAAATAGTTAAGTATTTGTTTTAATGAAAAGTAAAATTTATTAAAATAGCTCTTGATTTCATAGAGTCGATATTGTCAGTCCAGGGGCTAGGTCCTTTTGCCGGATTATCACGAATTAACTCATCTGAAATTCCAAACATTCCTCGAATAGAAGGAGAGAAGATAAAATACTCAGAGAAAATGTCTATTCCAAAACCTAGCTCATAAGCGGCAGTCCATTGCTTTACTCTAAATTTCCCTTCAAAGTTATCGTCTTTTGATTTAGCATTGCTGGATAGGTTAAGTGTCGAAGACATTCCGCCAACTAAATAAGGTCGAATGTTTCCGGTACGCAATGCGGAGAATTTTAAGAGTAAAGGGAAGTGGATATACGTACTGTTTACTTCCCTAAGGTAGTCTTTTTGCAAAGGCAAATTTGGGAAATATAAGTCACGTTTGGTATAGTACAATCCCGGTTCAAAACGGAGATTGATGTATTCCTGTAATCTTAAATCAGCTACAACACCAACATTGAATCCGGTAGTCTTTTTGGTCTGAACATCAGGACCTGGTGATTTGTAGTCAAACTTAAAGTCAAAACTGTTAAATCCAAGGTAATAACCGAAATATAGGCGTTGCTTTTGCCAGTTTTCAAGATTAATGATAGGATCTTTGCTGAACATGCTTTTAGCAAATTGCGAATATCCTTGCGTCGATAAGACTAATAGAAGTAAGACTACAGTTTTTTTCATACTATTTTTTAGATGCAGAATAAATGGTTGCAACACCAAAAGTTTGAGGCATTGCTACAACATCTATAAACCCAATTTTTCTTAAAATATTGTTCAGAGCTTCTCCATAAGGAAAAACTGCAGCAGATTCAGATAAATAACCATAGGCTGAATTGTCTTTAGAAAAGAGTTTTCCTATAATGGGAAGGATATTTTTGCTGTAAAATTTATAACCTTGTTTGTATGGTGTTTTATCCGGAACTGAGGTTTCTAAAATAACAAAAACACCATTTGGTTTTAAAACTCTTAGAATTTCTGCAAATCCTTTTTCCAGATTTTCAAAATTTCGAACTCCAAATCCAACCGTTATGGCATCGAAATAATTGTCTTCAAAAGGAATTTTTTCAGAATCCCCCAAAACTAAATCTATAGTATTGGATAATCCTTTTGCCTGAACTTTTTTCTTTCCTACTTCAAGCATACCAGCTGAAATATCTAAGCCAATAATTTTTTCAGCATTGGTCTGAGACATTAATATAGCAAGGTCACCGGTTCCGGTTGCAATATCAAGAATGATTTTTGGTTTTGTATCCGAAACAATTTTGAGTACTTTTTTTCGCCACTTGGTGTCAATTCCAAATGAGATCACACGATTTAAATTATCATAGTTACCGGAGATGTTGTCAAACATTTGGGCAACTTGCTCTTTTTTACCTAAAGAAGAGTCTTTATATGGAGTTATTTTTTCAGACATTATTTTAATTTACGCAAATATAGTACAATCTGTCTTAACTGTATTGGGTTTTTTATTTTGTGCTTTAAATGTTTTAAAAGTAAGGGTTTAATTGATGTTGAATGTCAAAATTTTGAGCATCACCAAAAATGGTTACTTTAAAAAAATCACTAAAAGTGGGTATTGTGGAGTGATGGATTTATGTGCACTTTTGTCATAGTAATAATGATGAAGTTTAAAATATTGATCGTTATAAATGGCTCAAAGTAGCTGAGTATTTTTTTTGCACTTGTACTTAAGTTTGTCAGGAAAGAAGTTAAAGAAGTATTGTTTTGGGGTCAATACTCTATATTTTTAAAAGTGTGAAATACGTTCTTAGGATTAAATTTGTTTTTGGAAATTTGCCTTTAATATCTTAGTGGTATTTGTTGTTAAAGGCGTCCCTTGAGATTATATCTCAACAAACAGTGTTATTTAATTATTTCAAATGTTATTCTTAATATTTGTTATTTTATCAGAACTATTTCCTGAGTGAGTCCATTTAGAAGGCCAATTATTTTTGAAAGACATCCTCCAAAAGAGGATGTTTTTTATTTTCTAATATAAGTTTCATAGGTATAATCGTAAAGATGTTTTTCGTCTTTAAAGTTTTCTTCTGACTCTACAAGCTGCCATTCTGTTTCATTGATTTTAGGAAAGAAAGTGTCAGCTTCAAAAGTATGATGTACTTTGGTCACTTCAATAATATCGGTATATGGCAAACCAAGATTGTAGATTTCACCGCCTCCAATAATATAAGAATCTTCATTTTCAGGGCATATGGCTATTGCTTTTTCGATAGAATCAACAACAATACAACCTTCCGGTTGATAATCATTCTGACGTGTTATTACAACGTGTACTCTGTTTGGTAAAGGTTTAGGGAAGCTCTCAAAGGTTTTTCTTCCCATAATAATATGATGGTTGGTAGTGAGCGATTTAAATCTTTTAAAATCATTTGGTAAATGCCAAACTAAATCATTGTTTTTTCCCAGTGCGTTATTTTCGGCAACAGCCGCTATCATTATAATCATGGTATTCTAAACTAAATTTTATTTTCAGAATCTTCATTTACTTTTGATTCTAACTGACTAATTCTCTTTTGTTGCAAAGCAACAAGTCGATCGATTTGTTCTCTTTCCCATTTTTTGTTCATAAATCGGTCTGTGATATATACTTTTATAAAATGCAGAATAAAGACAAAAAGCCAGATGGTTATAACCCAAATACACCAATCTTGCCCACTGGTAGCTCCCAGACCAAAGAATTTATTGGCGATAAATAAAAATAAACTTCCTAGAATAAAAAGCACAAAATGAAAATAAAGCACCTTCTTTTGTCTGATTCTTCTTCTGGCATACTCGTATTGTTCGTGTACTTCTTTTTCCATAAGATATAAATGAGGTCATAAAGTTAAAATTTATTTTGAAATGACCCATTTAGATCGAAGAATATTTCTCTTAAAGTGATTTAATGATTTGAAATCCAAAATTTTACACGGTTTAATTTGTGGAAAGTAAAAAAAATGCAAAGTGTTTTTGATATAATCACAAAACGATTGGAGAGGTGCGGGGAGTTCAGATGATTTTGTGTAATTTAGTCTATGAATCTAAAAATTAAATAGTTATGTCTTTGAAGAAACAGTTTGTAAAAACAAGGCCAGTGTGTAAAGTTACCTTTACAATAGATGCAAAAGATGCAAATTCGGCTGCAGTTGTTGGGGATTTTAACAATTGGAATCCCGAAGAAGGAACTTTAAGTAAATTGAAAAATGGAACTTTTAAAGCTACTTACGATTTAGTGAAAGACGCGATTTACGAATTTAAATACGTAGTCGACGGAGTGTATGAAAACGATCCTGAGGCAGATTCGTATAAGTGGAATGATTATGCCGGAAGCGAAAATAGCGTACTGGTAGTATAAAAAAATCCGCTTAAACTTTAAGCGGATTTTTTATGTTTTATACAGCAACACTTCCTTTTATACCGGCATGCGGTTCGTAATCTAAAAGTGTGAAGTCGTTGTAATCAAAGTCAAAAATGTTTTTAATCTCCGGATTTAAAACCATTTTAGGTAATGGTTTTGGCTCACGTGTAAGTTGCAGTTCTAATTGCTCAAAATGATTGTTGTAAATGTGTGCGTCTCCAAAAGTATGAATGAATTCCCCCGGTTCCAAGTCGCAAACTTGTGCAATCATCAAGGTTAATAAAGCGTAGGATGCGATATTAAAAGGAACTCCCAAAAATATATCGGCACTTCGCTGGTACAGTTGACAGGAAAGTTTTCCTTTTGTTTCTCCTTTTTCAGTATCAGGGCTTGTGACATAAAATTGAAAGAAAGCATGACAAGGAGGTAAAGCCGCTTTGTTGTTGGCTACATTCTCTTCAAATGATTTCGAAGTGTCCGGCAAGACTGAAGGATTCCATGCTGAGACCAGCATTCTTCGGCTGTTTGGATTTGTTTTTAGCTCAGTAATCAATTCAGAGATCTGATCAATTTCTTCGCTATTCCAGTTGCGCCATTGATGTCCGTATACGGGGCCTAAATCGCCATTAGCGTCTGCCCAGGCATCCCAGATTTTTACACCGTTTTCCTGAAGGTATTTAATATTAGTGTCTCCTTTTAAGAACCAAAGCAATTCATATATGATTGATTTTAGGTGTAGTTTTTTGGTAGTAACCATTGGGAAACCTTCACTTAAATCAAATCGCATTTGGTAGCCAAAAACACTTTTGGTTCCCGTTCCTGTTCTGTCTCCTTTTTGGCAGCCGTTGTCTAAAACGTGTCGTACCAAATCTAAGTATTGTTTCATAATTGCTTTAAGCTTTAGGCTCTAAGCTTTAGGCTTTTTCCTAATGCTTAAAGTTTTTTTATGTTTTGCGCTTTAAGCTTATAGCCTAAAGCTTACGGCTTACAGTCTTAGAATTATCTTTTCGAAATTTCGTCTCGAATTTTAGCTGCTTTTTCGTAATCTTCCTGAGAAACAGCCTGGTCTAAAAGTTCGTTTAGTTCCTGTAAGCTGTGTTTTGAATAAATATCTCCGGATTGATTGCTTTCCTCTTCACGTCCAAAAGTTTCGGGATTTGAAAGTACATCATCAATTTCCTGAGATCCCTGATCGGTTTCTGCGGTATTTGATTTTAAATAAATTCCCGCTTTGTCCAGAATGTTTTTGTAAGTAAAGATCGGAGCATTAAATCGTAAAGCCAATGCAATAGCATCAGAAGTTCTGGCGTCGATAATTTCTTCAATTTTGTCTCTTTCGCAGATTAAACTGGAATAAAAAACACCATCCACAAGCTTGTGAATAATTACCTGTTTTACGACTATATCAAACCTTTCAGCGAAGTTTCTGAACAAATCGTGCGTTAACGGACGCGGAGGTTTAATTTCTTTTTCCAGAGCAATAGCAATCGATTGTGCTTCAAAAGCACCAATAACGATAGGCAATTTTCTTTCGCCATCAACCTCATTCAAAATTAAGGCATAAGCGCCATTTTGAGTTTGACTGTATGAAATTCCTTTTATGGATAATTTTACTAGACTCATATATATGGATAAAAAAGGGCAATTATTGCCTCATTTTGATACTTTTTTTGATTGAAAAATAAAGGTGCAATTTTAATCAAAAAATATGGAACAAAAAAGCTACCTAAAACAAAGATACGATTATCTTGTTTTTAGGTAGCTATATTTTTAAAGAGAATTTTTAAATTAAGAATGTTGTGCTTTAAAAGCCTTTAATTTCTCAATTAATTGTGGTACAATTTCGAAAGCATCTCCAACTACTCCGTAATCAGCTACTTTGAAGAAAGGAGCCTCAGGATCATTGTTGATTACAACTTTTACTTTTGATGAGTTGATACCTGCAATGTGCTGAATAGCACCTGAAATTCCTATTGCAATGTATAAATTGGTGGCAACCGGTTTTCCGGTTTGTCCAACGTGCTCGCTGTGAGGTCTCCATCCTAAGTCTGAAACCGGTTTAGAACAAGCTGTCGCTGCACCTAATACAGCAGCAAGATCTTCAACTAATCCCCAGTTTTCAGGGCCTTTTAATCCACGTCCACCAGAAACTACGATGTCAGCATCGGCGATAGAAACTTTTCCGGTTACTTTTTCTACAGATTCTACTTTTACTCCAAAATCATTGTCTCCAATAGTTGGGTTGAAATCTTCTTCAGTTGCAGATCCTGCACTTTCGAAAATTCCGTAAGAGTTTTTAGCAAGACCAAGAACTTTTACATCTGTAGTGATTTCAGTAATGTTGAAAGCTTTGTTAGAGAAAGCATTTCTTTTTACCTGAAAAGGAGAAGTGCTAACCGGTAATCCAACTACATTTGAAGCAAAACCAGCGTTTAAAGCTACCGCTACTAATGAAGAAAGGTAAATACTGTCGGTTGTAGAAGAAAGTAAAACTACTTTTGTAGCTTCTTTTTCAGCAGCTTGCTTGATCACATCAGCATAAGCCTTAGCAGTAAAACCAGTTAATTTATCGTTGTTTACTTTTAATACTTTATCAACTCCGTATTTTGATAATTCGCTAACATCACTAATGTTTACGGTTAAAGCGGTAACAGTTGTCCCTAAAGTTTCGGCTACTTTTTTAGCGTAAGAAGCTAGTTCGAAAGCAACTTTTTTAAATTTTCCTTCTGCAGATTCTGCATATATTAATATTGACATAATTTTTTGTTTAGAAGTTTAAAGTTTCAGGTTTCAAGTTTATGAAAACTGCAACTGAATACTGATTACTAGATTACTTTAGCCTCGTTGTGTAATAAATTGATTAATTCATCTAAATTATCAGGAGAAACTAATTTCACTGCTGATTTAGGAGCTGGTTTTTCAAATTTTACTGCTTTTGTATTTACAGGAGCATCAACCGGCTCAAGAATCGTTAATGCTTTTGTTCTTGCTGTCATGATTCCTCTCATGTTTGGAATACGTAGATCTTTTTCTTCAACAAGACCTTTTTGACCACCAATGATTAAAGGTAAAGTAGTGCTTACAGTTTCTTTTCCACCATCGATTTCACGAACAGCTTTTACATTGTTGCCTTCAACAGTGATAGCAGTACAAGAATTTAAAAAGTTAGAACCTAAAATTCCTGCAATCATTCCAGGAACCATTCCGCCATTATAATCTAAAGATTCTTTTCCGGCAATTACTAAATCATAACCACCATTTTTGATTACTTCGGCCAATTGTTTTGCAACAAAAAAACCATCAGTTGGGTTAGCATTTACACGAATTGCTTCGTTTGCACCAATTGCCAAAGCTTTACGTAAAGTAGGCTCAGTGTCAGGTCCTCCAACATTTACAACGGTTACCGTTGCACCTTGTTGCTCCTGAAACCAGATTGCACGTGTAAGACCAAACTCGTCATTAGGATTAATTACATATTGAACACCATTGGTATCGAATTCTGAGTCACCATTGGAGAAGTTAATTTTTGAAGTAGTATCAGGCACGTGGCTGATGCAAACTAATATTTTCATAAGTATATATTTTGATATTTATAATATGCTTCCACAAATTTAGAAATTAAAATTGAAATAATATACTATGCATGCATAATATTTTTTAAAAACTATTACGTTTTCGCAGATTATGGAATAAGGAAAGTCGTTCATCGTTATTGAATATTGATAATACATTGATGTTTCCTGATTCTTAGGGATTTTGCAAAACAGGGGTTGATTGAACTGTTAAATTTTGGGTCGATTTATACTATAATTTTGGTTGTTGCGTTAGATAGTAAGAATTTTACCGAAGGAGAGCCTAAAGATTAAAGAGCGAAATCGAGCTGAAAAAAAGTTTTTAAGTGATAAAGTGTTAATTACATCGATTTCGTAATTATTACAATTAATTTTAAAAAGTTAAAAGCGCAGGAGAGACGGAAGTTCGTGTGATTTTAAATTCAATTTATGCTTTTAAGTGATTTAAAATATTTATTTTTGCTCTTCAGAAAATTCAACATACAATATAAATATGAGAACAATACAATTTAGAGAGGCCATTTGTGAAGCGATGAGCGAAGAAATGCGTCACGATGAATCCATATATTTAATGGGAGAAGAAGTTGCAGAATACAACGGAGCTTATAAAGCTTCAAAAGGAATGCTTGCTGAGTTTGGTGAAAAAAGAGTAATCGATACTCCAATTGCTGAGCTTGGTTTTACAGGAATTGCAGTAGGATCTGCAATGAATGGCTGTCGTCCTATTGTTGAGTATATGACTTTCAACTTCTGTTTAGTAGGTATTGATCAAATTATAAATAATGCTGCTAAAATGCGTCAAATGACAGGTGGACAATTTAACGTGCCTATCGTTTTTCGCGGACCAACTGCTTCTGCAGGTCAATTAGGAGCAACTCACTCTCAAGCTTTAGAAAACTGGTTTGCTAATACTCCGGGACTTAAAGTAGTTGTACCTTCAACTCCTTACGATGCAAAAGGACTTTTGAAATCTGCTATTCGTGATAATGATCCGGTAATTTTTATGGAATCTGAGCAAATGTATGGTGACAAAGGTGAGGTGCCGGACGGAGAATACACAATTCCATTAGGAGTTGCCGATGTTAAACGTGAAGGAAAAGATGTTACAATTGTTTCTTTTGGTAAAATTATCAAAGAAGCTTTTATTGCTGCTGATGAATTGGCTAAAGAAGGAATCTCTTGTGAGATTATCGATTTAAGAACAGTTCGTCCAATGGATAAAGAAACTATTCTTGCTTCTGTAAGAAAAACAAACCGTTTAGTAGTTTTAGAAGAAGCTTGGCCATTTGCAAGTATTTCATCTGAAATCACTTATATCGTTCAGGAACAAGCATTCGATTTCCTAGATGCGCCAATTCAGCGTATTACGACTGCCGATGCACCTGCACCATATTCTCCTGTTTTACTAAAAGATTGGTTGCCAAACGCTGGTGATGTAGTAAAAGCAGTAAAGAAAGTAATGTACAAATAGTAAATTAAACGATACTTATAAAACTTCATCAGTCATATTAATTGATGAAGTTTTTTTTTGCAGGATTATGAAAAGAATAATTTTACTCAGCTTATTTTTTGTACTCGCACTAGTGGGTGGCGTTGCTGCACAAACTAAAGTGAGTGGAATTGTTTTGGACAAATCGAACCAGCCGATTCCGTTTGCAAATGTTGTTTTTAAAGGGTCGAATACAGGAATCGTTTCGAATGAAGACGGACGTTTTTATCTCGAATCGCCTAATACCTATACCACTTTAGTTGTGAGCTCAGCGGGATTCTCTGACCGGGAAGTTACGTTGGAAAAAGCGGTAAACTATGATTTTAAAATAGTTTTAAGTGAAGCTGAAGCGCTAAACGAAGTCGTTATTTTTACCGGAAAAACATCTAAGAAAAATAATCCGGCACTGGATATTCTGAGAAAAATCTGGGAACGTAAACGGAAGAACGGATTGTACCAGTTTAGTCAGTATCAAATGCAGAAGTATGAAAAAGTCGAGTTTGATATGAACACGATTGATAGTGCTTTTATGAAGAATAAACTCTTCAAAGGAATGGAATTTGTGTTCCAGCATGTTGATACATCTGAAGTCACCGGAAAAACGTATCTGCCCATTTTCATAAGTGAATCACTTTATGATGTATACGGAGATAATAAATTAAAGAAAACTAAAGAGAACCTGACCGGAAATAAAACTTCCGGGTTTAATGGTAATCAGCAGATTTTGTCTTTTGTAAAAGATCTTTACTCCGATTATAATATTTACGACAATCACCTTAAATTTTTCGATAAGAGCTTTACAAGTCCGCTTTCCAGAACCGGAATTGATGTTTATAATTATGTTTTAAAAGACAGTGCTTATGTCGATAAAAAATGGTGTTATAATATTGTTTTTTATCCAAGACGTAAAAACGAACTGACTTTTAAAGGGGATTTTTGGGTAAACGATACCACTTTTGCGATCAAAAAAATTAATATGGCCGTTACGAAAAGTGCCAATATTAACTGGGTAAAGGACATTTATATCGAACAGGAGTTTGAGGTAGAGAATGATTCTGTATTTCTCTTAACCCGAGATTATATGATGTCTGATTTTGCTTTAAACAAAAAAGAAAAATCAAAAGGGGTTTACGGAAAACGTACTACATTATATAAAGATCATAAATTCAATCTTCAAAAACCGGAAAGTTTCTACAAGCAGGAAGTTAATTTTATCGATAATTCCGTTTATACCAAATCGGATGAGTTTTGGAATGAAAACCGTTTTGAAAAACTCAACAAAGATGAAGCGGGTATTTATAAAATGCTTGACACGCTGCAAACTGTCAAAAGATTCAAGCAACTCTATAGCTTAGTTTCTATTCTGGGCAGTGGTTATGTCGAGTTTAGGAATTTTGATTTTGGACCTATCTTTTCAACATTTGGTTATAATGAAGTTGAAGGGTTGCGATTGCGTGCAGGAGGAAGGACTTATTTTGGTCCGAACGATCCTTGGCGTATACAAGCTTATACTGCTTATGGTTTTGATGATAATAAATTCAAATACGGAGTTTCCGGAAAATGGATGGTGGACAAGAAAAACCGTATCATTATCTCCGGAGGAAACAGACGCGATATCGAACAAATAGGTGCGAGCTTAACAACTACAAACGATATTTTAGGACGAAGTTTTGCTTCTTCCGCCTTATTTACTACTGGAAGTAATGGAAAATTGACAAACATTAATCTGAGCAATGTTTCCCTTGAAATGGAACCTCTTAAGAATTTTGTTGTTCAGGCAGGAATTTCATACAGAACATTACAATCGGCTTCTCCTACTTTTAGTTTAGATTATTATACTACTTTACCAACGGCGGCAAATCCGGCGGGTGTAATAGCTAATAAAGTAACGCAGTCAGAGGCGAACATTCAGTTTGAGTTTATGCCTAATCGTAAAACGATAGGTTTTGGAGTAGAGCGAAATATTGTTGACAGTCCGTTCAGTCATTTCTTTGTGAACTTTAGTTATGGTTTAAAAGGGGTCATGAATAGTGATTTTGCTTATCAAAAAGTGCAGTTGTTTTACAAGCAGCCTATTATTATTGGGCCATTAGGAAGATCTAATATTATTATTGAAACCGGAAAAACCTTTGGTACAATTCCGCTGGGATTAATGAGTGTAATACCCGGAAACCAGACTTATTTTACGATTGAAAATACCTTCAGTAACTTAAATTTCTACGAGTTTGTAACCGATCAGTATACTACTTTACAATGGAATCATGATTTTGGCGGAAGGCTGTTTGCAAGAATTCCTTTCATGAGAAAATTAAACTGGAGAGAATTTGTAGGAATCAGAGCTGTACATGGAACTATTTCGGATGCCAATCGTGCCATTAATGCTTCGGGGTTACCTTATAATGCACCCGAAAATGTGTACTGGGAATACAATGCCGGAATTGGAAATATATTCAAAGTATTCCGTCTTGACTTCTCTTGGAGAGGAAATTACCTCAATATGCCGGATGCAAGCAAATTTGCAATAAAAGGATCATTTGGTTTTTATTTTTAGATAAATTGTCAGATTTTTTCTTAATTTAGTTTCTATGAGTATAACTATAGAAAGTAAGAATCTAAATTGGACAAATAATCTTAGAGTTTTAGCCACTATCAGTGTGATCGTAGTGCATGTAGCCTGCGATATTCTGTATCAGTACGGTCATATATCCAATTTTACCTGGTGGACAGGTAATGTTTACGATGGTCTTGTTCGTTTTTGTGTACCGGTTTTTTTGATGCTTACCGGAGCATTAATGCTGAACAAAAAATACGAACTGAATGATTTTTTGAAAAAAAAGTTCTCGAGAATTATTTTACCTTTCTTATTCTGGAGTCTTTTTTATGTTCTGTTAACAGTCAGAAGCGAATTTTTGTTAGAATCTGAAAAAGCATTTGTCGATATTTTTAAGCGTGCCTTTATACTCATTATCGGAGGGAGCTCCTTTCATCTATGGTACATTTATATGGTTATTGGGATTTATCTTTTTATCCCGATTCTCAGCAAGTGGATTCAGAATGCCAATGAAAAGGAGATATTGTATTTTCTGGCCATTTGGATTTTTGCTTTAATGATTAATCAGCCCATTTTTTCTAAGTTTCGAATCAATGTTGATCTGACTTATTTTACTGGTTTTTTAGGATATCTGGTTTTGGGTTATTATTTGTCAGTCAAGTCATTTCAATATGATGCCAGGAGATTGAAACAGATTTCTGTACTCTTACTTTCTTTTGGAGCTATTATTACAATTTTCGGAACTTATTTTCTGTCGATATCGGAAGATCGTTTTAATGAATATTTTTATGGTTACCTGACTTTTAATGTCATGATCGTTTCTATTGGATTGTTTATCTATTTCAAAAATTCAAAAATTTCAAATCCAACCCTCATTCGGGTTATTAATTTTATCAATAAATACAGCTACGGAATCTATCTGGTCCATATTCTGGTACTTCGCTTTCTGGTCTTTTCAGGAATTGATTATGATTTTATAAATCCGATTTTGGCTATTCCGATTACTACTTTATTGTGTTTGGTTATATCTTCTTTCATAATTTACGGAGTGAATAAACTTCCATATGGTGAGTACATTTCAGGATAATTATTGCAGTAATTTTGTTTAATTTTGAGTAATCTTAAAACAAAGTCATGCAGGAAGCTATCGATTTTCTATCCGCCAGGAACCCTGTTTTTCTGGAAATTATCGACAAATACGGATTGCCGCCCATTCCAAAACGCCCGCAAGGTTTTGAGACTTTGGTATTGCTTATTTTGGAGCAGCAAGTTTCAATAGATTCGGCAAAAGCTACGTTTTTAAAGATAAAGGCTTATACGACCTGTAGTCCTGAAAATATGATAGAATTATCGGAGGAAGAGTTTCGAAATTTAGGAGTGAGCCGTCAAAAGACGAAATACATTAAAATATTGGCAGAAGCCGTTTTGAGTAAAGAATTGGACATTGAAAGTCTGGCCACAAAATCGGCAAAAGAAGTTCGTGAAGAGCTTATTAAACTGAAAGGAATTGGAAACTGGACCATTGATATTTATCTGATGTTCTGTCTTCAGGAACCCGATTTGATTCCGTTGGGAGATATTGCAGTAGTTAACACTATTAAAGAATTATTGGATATTCACGACAAAAAGGAAATGGAAATTCATGCGGAACAATGGAGTCCGTATCGGTCTTATGCCACCTATCTGCTTTGGCATTATTATCTAAACAAAAGAAATCGAAAGATTACGTATTAACTCCCTGTTTTTTAAAAGAAAAGTGCGGAGATAAATGCAGTTTTTTATTGTAAAAAGGGATTCTTTAGTTACTTTTGCAGTCGAAATTATAGAAACAATAAAAAACAAAAATGACCGCAGACAAACTAACAACTTTCGATGTGTTAATCGAAATACCAAGAGGAAGCAGAAATAAATACGAGTATGATTTTGAAATTAAAAGAATGCGTTTCGACAGAATGTTGTTCTCTTCAATGATGTACCCGGCTGATTACGGATTTATTCCTGAAACTTTAGCTCTTGATGGTGACCCTCTTGATGTATTGGTTTTAGTAAACGAACCAACTTTCCCTGGATGTGTTATGGAAGTAAAACCAATTGGTGTTTTCCACATGGCAGATGATAAAGGACCGGACGAAAAAATTATTTGTGTACCAGTTTCTGACCCAATCTGGAATTCATTAAATGATCTTTCTGATATCAACGGACACTTAGTAAAAGAAATCGAGCACTTCTTCCAGGTATACAAAGACCTTGAAAACAAAAAAGTAGATGTAGAAGGATGGGGAGACGTAAACGAAGCTTATGCTATTATTGCAGAGTGTACAAAACGTTTTGATGATATTGAAAACAAACCGGAAGGATTATTTAGCATTAAATAATTTATAACCCGCCCAATTATAAAAAAAGCAATACTACCGTCAGGAGTATTGCTTTTTTGTTTAAATTCGTTTGAGTTAGTTTATTGACTTTTAACTATTAACCAAAAAACCATTACTAGATTATGAATGCATTTATGATTTATTTGCCAATCGTTATGGCAATTTTAGGATTACTTTTCATGGGAATAAAAAGGGCTTGGGTTTTAAAACAAGATGCGGGCGACGGAAAGATGAAAGAGATTTCAGAACACATTTACGAGGGAGCCCTCGCCTTTTTAAAAGCCGAATATAAATTATTGACCATTTTTGTAATTATTGCCAGTATTGCATTGGCCGGAATTACTTTTATTCCGGGAGTTAAAACGCATTTATTAATAGTAGTTGCTTTTATATTTGGAGCCTTATTTTCAGCTTATGCCGGTAATATCGGGATGAAAATAGCGACAAAAACGAATGTTAGAACGACGCAGGCTGCCCGCACGAGTTTACCGCAGGCTTTAAAAGTTTCGTTTGGCGGCGGAACCGTAATGGGACTTGGGGTTGCAGGTTTAGCAGTGTTAGGACTTACGGGGTTCTTTATTATCTTCTTTAATATTTTATCAGGAGGGGTATGGAAAGATACCGAAACGATGACGGTTGTTCTGGAAACGCTGGCAGGGTTTTCACTTGGTGCCGAATCTATTGCTTTATTTGCCAGAGTAGGCGGAGGAATTTATACCAAAGCTGCCGATGTGGGTGCTGATTTAGTAGGTAAAGTAGAAGCCGGAATTCCGGAAGATGATCCACGTAACCCGGCTACAATTGCCGATAACGTTGGGGATAATGTAGGTGACGTTGCCGGTATGGGAGCCGATTTGTTTGGGTCGTATGTAGCAACTGTTCTGGCCGCAATGGTTTTAGGAAATTACGTGATTAAAGATATGGGAGGCAATATTCAGGATATTTTTGGAGGAATCGGTCCAATTTTGCTTCCAATGGCAATTGCCGGTTTCGGGATTTTATTCTCGATTATCGGAACCACACTGGTAAAAATAACAGATGATAATGCGAAAGAAGCGCAGGTACAAAAAGCATTAAATATAGGAAACTGGGTTTCTATTGTCCTTACGGCAATTGCCTGTTTCTTTTTAGTTCAGCACATGTTACCGGAAGTGATGACAATGGAATTCTTCGGAGAAGGATCGCAACAGATATCTTCTATGCGAGTTTTTTACGCTACTTTGGTAGGTTTAGTAGTTGGTGGAGCCATTTCATCTGTTACGGAATATTATACAGGATTAGGAACAAAACCGGTTTTGGCCATTGTGCAAAAATCATCAACAGGAGCGGGAACAAATGTAATTGCCGGTTTGGCGACCGGAATGATCTCAACTTTTCCAACCGTTTTATTATTTGCAGTAGCCATTTGGATTTCTTATGCTTTGGCAGGATTTTACGGGGTAGCTTTGGCGGCTTCGGCAATGATGGCTACAACAGCCATGCAATTGGCGATCGATGCTTTTGGTCCAATCTCTGACAATGCCGGAGGTATAGCTGAAATGAGTGAATTACCTAAAGAAGTACGTACCAGAACCGATATTTTGGATTCAGTAGGAAATACTACTGCTGCAACCGGAAAAGGTTTTGCAATTGCCTCAGCAGCTTTGACATCTTTGGCACTGTTTGCAGCTTATGTAACTTTTACCGGAATTGACGGAATCAATATTTTTAAAGCACCAGTTTTAGCCATGTTATTTGTTGGAGGAATGATTCCGGTTGTTTTCTCAGCTTTAGCGATGAATTCCGTTGGAAAAGCAGCTATGGATATGGTATATGAAGTACGCCGTCAGTTTAAAGAGATTCCGGGAATTATGGAGGGAACCGGAAAACCTGAATATGGTAAATGTGTTGAAATTTCAACGAAAGCCGCTTTACGCGAAATGATGCTGCCGGGGATTTTAACGATTGGCTTTCCAATTGCAATTGTGTTAATTGGTAAATTAGTTTATGCAGGCAACAATCAGTTAATTGCGGAGATGTTAGGAGGCTATATGGCCGGAGTAACGGTTTCCGGAGTACTTTGGGCCGTTTTTCAAAATAATGCCGGTGGTGCCTGGGATAATGCTAAAAAATCATTTGAAGCCGGAGTTTTAATCAATGGAGAAATGACGTACAAAGGATCGGATGCGCACAAAGCAGCAGTAACAGGAGATACTGTTGGAGATCCGTTTAAAGATACTTCAGGGCCTTCTATGAATATCCTGATTAAACTGACATGTTTGATTGGTTTAGTTATTGCACCTATTTTAGGAGAAGGTCACTCAGCTTCAGGAATGACAGAAAAAGGTTCTTGTTGTAAAAAAATGGAAATACACCTTGGAGGAGATTCTAAATGTGGAGATTTCTCAAAGATGACTAAAGAAGAATGCGCCAAAATGTGCAAAGAAAAAGGATGTTCTGCAGAAGAAACGGCAAAATGTCTCGCACACTATGATGCTAACGGAAAATACGTTCATCAAAAAACAGATTGTTTTGATACTACCCAATACAGTAAAAAAAGAGTAGAAGTTAATTTGTCTACGGTTAATGGGGTTACAGTGGGAACCGTAACCAAAACCGAAAACGGTAAAACGACTACAGAAGTTTTTGAAGGAACAGAAGCCGAAGTAAAAGCAAAAATTGAAGCTGTGAAATAAAGAAATAAAATTGTCAGGTTTTAAACGTTGACAAAACTTTTAAAAGTAAAATGCCTCTGAAATTCTCAGAGGCATTTTTATTAGTGTAAATTCGTGAAATTCGTGTTTCTAAAACAATCCGTTTAGCTCAGCATCAATTCTGTTAATGATGTTTCCTAAGTCTTCCGGATTATCTACGAAGTTAATATTGTCAACATCAATAATCAATAATTTCCCTTTGGTATACGTCTGAATCCATGCTTCATATCTTTCGTTCAGACGGCTTAAATAGTCGATTGAAATCGAATTTTCGTAATCACGTCCGCGTTTGTGAATCTGTCCTACCAGATTGGGGATAGAGCTTCTCAGGTAAATTAATAAATCTGGAGCTTTTACTAATGACTCCATTAATTCAAAAAGAGAAGTGTAATTTTCGAAGTCACGACTTGTCATCAATCCCATAGAATACAGGTTGGGAGCGAAAATATGAGCATCTTCGTAAATGGTTCTGTCCTGAATAATTTTCTTTCCGCTTTCGCGAATTTGTAATACCTGACGGAAACGGCTGTTTAGGAAATAAATCTGAAGATTGAACGACCAACGCTCCATTTGATGGTAAAAATCATCTAAATACGGATTGTCAACTACGTCTTCGTAATGAGGCTCCCATTTAAAATGTTTCGCCAACAATTTAGTTAAAGTAGTTTTTCCGGCTCCTATATTTCCTGCTATTGCTATGTGCATTACGGTGTTACGATTTTATAATTTGTGATTTCTTTAGCTGTAAAAATAGATAAAATTTGGTCTTTGTAATAGAATTTGTCGAAGGATTTTTCTAAAATCTCAATTTCAGAAAATGCATTGGAATCCGGACTTGTAATATCTTTAAAATACAACAAATTAGCCTTGCTGAAAAGATATTGATGAGGATTCATGATTTCGACAGCATCAAAATCGGGTATTTTGCCTAAAGCCGTTATTTTGCCAAAAATAGTACAGGAGAACCAATTGTTTTTTTTGTCAATCCAATAAAAAGTATTGAAATCGGTCAGGTAATATTTTATAGGTTCTGTTAATGGTGTAGAAACCGTTTTATATTCGTTATTCAGATAATCAAAGAGACCAATTTGCTGATTTAAAGAATTGTAAATCCATAATTGATTTTGCGCTGACATTCCAATTGCCGAAACGATAATTGGGGTGTTGTTGAATGAAAAATTAATCTCAGTAATTTTATTCAGCTGATTGTCGAGTAAAACCACTGTATTGAAGTCTTCGTAAAACAGAACTATTTTAAGCGGATTTTGCAAATCGACTTTCGTAATGGTTCCGAGAGAAACATTTTTATATTCGAAAACCTCTTTTTCTTTGATTTTGGAGAAGACATTATTTTTGATCTGGTAGTAGTATCCAAACGAATCATAACCTAAAAACTGATCGACATTATTAGTAAAATGAGAGACTAGGGTTACCTTTATTTTTAGGTTTTGCGAAAACAACATTGGGAAAGAACAGACCACAAAAAGAAAGGATAAAAGAAAAGGATGTGTCGTTCTGTTCATGATGTTTACGTTTCTAACTGCCAAATTACAAAAAACTACAGTAGAAATGGCGCAAAATGATAAGATTTAGAATTGCCCTTTCAGAAATTGGAATGGTATGACTAATTAGTGATTTTGTCTATATCTTGAGGGAGTTGATCTATTTAATTTTCTGTATTTTAAAATAAACAATACATTTGAGTATAAGTTTATTAGACCAAATTCACTATTTAAAAATACCACAATGAAAAATGCAATCTATTATATGACATTGATGCTTGTAATCACACAGATGCAGGCTCAGAAAGATTTTCAGGGAATGGCGGTTTACGAATCGAAAACACAGGCTCCGAAAATGGGAGAAATACGTACGAATCGTGAAATTACACCCGAAATGCAAAAGAACATGGAAGAGCGAATGAAGAAAATGCTCGAAAAGACATTCATTCTGAATTTTGACAAATCGGCTTCTATTTATAAGGAAGAAGAAAAGCTCGAAACTCCGGGGCAACAAGGTGGAGGAATGCGCGTTATGGTGAATTCGTTTATGGGTGGTGGCGGAACTTTTTATAAAGATGTTAAAGCCAAAACATACACCGTAGATAAGGAATTTATGGGGAAAGAGTTTCTGGTAATAGATTCTCTGCCGAAGCTAAACTGGAAAATGGAATCTGAAACAAAACAAATTGGAGGGTACACCTGCTACAAAGCAACAGCAGTAAAAGAAGCCAGCAAAACAGATTTTAGGAATTTCAGACCTAAAAATAAAGAGGAGAAAAAAGACGATACCGGGAAAACTTCAGGAGAAACGAAGACCAATTTTGCGGATAATTTCGAAATCCCTAAAGAGATTATTATCACGGCCTGGTACTCGCCGGAGATTCCGGTAAATCAGGGACCTGAGAATTATTGGGGACTACCGGGTTTAATACTTGAAGTAAATGATGGAAGAACGACTATTCTATGTTCGAAAATAGTATTGAATGCGAAAGAAAAAATAGAAATTAAACCTTCAAAAAAGGGGAAAGTAATTTCTCAGAAAGATTATGACGAAACGGTCATTAAAAAGATGGAGGAATTGAGAGAAATGAACCGCGGTCGCGAAGGTGGTCCGGGTGGAGGTCCGATACTGATAAGACGTTAATTTAGAGCACATCATTTTTAGTTTTTTCCAATGAAAAATATACTTGTCTTCGTTATTTTTTTAATGACGTCTCTTTGTGTTGCCCAAACCGTACGTTTTGATGGTTTTATTCAGGACGAGAAAAAGAATCCATTGGAAATGGCCAATGTGATGGCAGTTAACACAGCTACAAAAGCTATGGATTCGTACGGGATTACCAACGACAAAGGGAAGTTTCAATTGACATTGAAGCCTAACACTTCTTATTCAATCAAGATAAGTTACCTTGGGATGAAATCAAAAGAAATTGCGATTTCAACTCAAACGGCTAACATCGCTCAGAACATTGTTATGGACGGTGCCGAAATTGAATTGGAAGGTGTTGAGATTGTTCGTGAAATGCCGGTGTCGATTAAAGGCGACACCATCGTTTATAATGCAGATTCTTTTAAATCCGGAACCGAAAAAAAGCTGGAAGATGTATTGAAAAAACTGCCGGGAGTTGAGGTAAATGCCGATGGAGAAATTGAAGTCGAAGGCAAGAAAGTCAGTAAGCTGATGGTTGAAGGAAAAGACTTTTTTGATGGAGATACCAAACTTGGGGTTAAAAATATTCCGGCCGATGCTATTGATAAAGTTCAGGTTCTGAGAAATTACAATGAAGTTAAAGCATTAAAAGGTCTGGAGAACGATCAGGATAATGTGGCGATGAATATTAAACTAAAAGAAGGTAAGAAGAACTTTTGGTTTGGCGATGTGACTGCCGGAGTTGGTGTGGCAGAGCTTGACAGCCGTTATATCATCAACCCGAAATTGTTTTACTACAGTCCGGAATACAGCATCAATCTGATTACCAATTTTAATAATATAGGTGAATTACCTCTCACGGCACAGGATTATTTTAAGTTCACAGGAGGGTTTAAAAACATGATGAAAAAAGGAGGAAGCAATTTTAATGTTTCGTCTAATGATTTGGGAATTTCGATTTTGAGAAACAATCGTGCTAAAGAAATTGAAACAAAATTCGGGGCAACAAACTTTGCTTATACCATTACCAAAAAATGGAATATCAGCGGTTTCGGAATATTATCTACTTCAAAAACAGATCTCGAAACCAAATCGAAAACGACTATTTTAGATTCCGGAAATGAACAAAAAAGGGACGAACTAACGCATCAAAAGAATAATTTAGGACTTTTTAAACTCAGTTCGAGCTATAAACCCAGCGAAAAGTTTCAGTTTGATTACGATATCTTAACCAAATTATCCAGACAAAATGAAGATAGCAATCTGCTGCGTGAATCGGTTCTGGGTAATATTTCAGCTTTAGAAACTATTTTAACCAATAAAAAGCAGGATCCGACTTCGGTAAATCAGGATTTGAGTTTGTATTATACCCAGAGCGACAAAAATATCTTTGCTTTTGAAATGCAGCACTTGTATCAGGATGAAAATCCGTTTTACAATGCCAATTTACGTACGCAGCCTTTTGATCTGGCCGGTTATACTTCCGGGCAAAACAGAAATGACCTCAATCAGGAACGGTTTGTAAAAACCAATAAAGTCGATGCTAAACTGGATTACTACTATATGGTAACGCCAAAAAGCAATATTAATATTACGCTCGGAAATACATTTTCGTATCAGGATTTTAATTCCCATATTTTTCAGATTTTGGACAATGGAACCAAGAACGATCTGAATGATCCGACGAATAACAATCAGGTACAGTACAATTTTAATGATGCATTTCTGGGGTTTCACTATAAAATACTGGCGGGCAAATTTACGTTGACACCGGGAGTCAGTGTGCATACTTACAATATGAAAAATACTCAATCAGGAACCGACTATTCGCAAAATTTCATAAAAGTACTGCCCGATTTTTTTGCCTTGTACCAAATCAAAAAATCAGAATCATTAACGTATAATTTCTCTTTGTCGAATGATTTTACCGACATCAATCAGTTGGCTTCGGGTTATGTTTTGTCCGATTACAGCAGTTTGTTCAGAGGGAATCGCTATCTGGAGAATGCCACATCGCAGGTGCACTCTTTGCGTTATTTCAAATACAATATGTTCAATTTTGAGAATATTTTTGCCAACGCGACTTACACTAAAAAAGTAGATGCCATCAAAACAAAAGCAAATTTTGAAGGGATAAACCAGTCTTCATCACCATATAACTCGAACCTGGCCGATGAAACTTTTACCGGAATGGGGAATTACGGACGTTCTTTCCTTAAAAATTATAAAGCTTCTGCCAATGCAACTTTCAACTGGTCAAAATTCAATAACATTCAGAACAATATTCTGGCAACAACAGAGAGTTTTAGTCAAAGTTATACCGTAAAAGCTTCAACAAATTATAAAAACTTCCCGAACATAGAATTTGGATATAATGCACTAATTAATAAATACAGCGGATCAACATTTTATACGGATAAGCCTTTTGCCAGACTGGATTATTACTTCCTTAAAAGCTTTTCATTTGTTTCGGAATATGAATTTTACCATTATTACAACGGTGACAAAACGGTGGACAACGAGTATGATTTTTTGAGTGCCAGCTTAATTTATCAAAAAAAAGACAGCAAATGGGAGTATAAAATCGCAGCTACCAACCTGTTGAATACAAAATACCTTAACGATGACAGCTTCTCGCAGTTCTCTACCCGGGTTTCACAATACACTGTACAGCCCCGTTATATCATCTTTTCAATGAAATATAATTTATAGTATTTTAGGTACAAATGTTATATTTTTAGTACTCGATTTCAATTACAATACGGTATCTTTGCGCGCGATATTAACAACCAAAATTTTAAACATGCGCAATTTTACATGGAGTTTTTTAATGTTTTTTTGTTTAGTTTTTACTTCTTTTTCTCAAACAAAAAGTATTGAAAAAGGGACTTATTTTTCGACGAACCGAGGACAAAAAGTTAAATTAAATTTATTAGAAAATGGTAAGTATGAATTTATATTGTATTACGGTGATTACAATGTAAAGGGAGATTCATTAGTATTCTCTCAAAATAAAAGTGTAGAAGAAGGTTTTGATCTTGCCTTTAAAAACGATAAAAAGGCAAAAAAAATTAAAATAAAGTTTGTAGATCCTTCTTTTTATCCCTTTTATGTAGGAACACAAAAAGGAAGTGAAGCAATTCAATATAAAAAGCTTTCCGATATCAAGATTGAAACAGATCCGGAATGGAAGGATGCAGATACAGCATTTGATATTGATAAATGTGATTTTTTGTATTTGGCTTTAGAAGGTTATGATACCGAAACTAAACTTTATAAGTATGCTTTGCCAAAGGATGTTGCCGAAGTAATTATTAAATACAATTCGCTTACTGAGGGTGATTTAAAAATTTCCGGTCTCTGGGACAAGAAGACCAATCAACTCCGAATTTCAGATAAGGGAGGGAAGAATCCGTTGACTTTTGTAAGTGAAAAAGAACAGAAGCCGGAAGACAAAGAAGTAAAAGTTACCCCTCTTGAAAGTCTGAATATTCCTAACTGGACTTATCCGGGGAAAGATCCTGTAGTGGATGAAGATTTTAATATGGCCGTTGATACAGTTGCTACAGCTCCTGATTCTGCTTATGTTGTTGAAAAATATGATTTTAAATTCAAAATTCAAGACAATCTTAAAAGTGCTCTCGCGGCAACTGCAGCCGATAAAACTAAATTTTTGGTTGTGGCAGTTGATACTAAAAACCCTTCTGCAAAAAAGGATTTTGATACTTTTATTGAAAAACAGGAGTCCCTTTTGGGCGTTCATATGGCTACTGCTTATGACGCAGAAAATGATTCTTTTAATTTTTATCTGGCCAATGCCAATGATAAAAAATGGCTGAAGTCAGTTAAAATTACAGATGATAAAAGTCTGATTGTCTTAAATGAGAATGGAGATGTTTTAGCAAGTGCGAAATCTACATTGTCGGAGAAAGAAGCACTTTTTGATGTTTATTCGGATTTTGCGAGAGAATTAAAAAGCGTTGATACTTTCTCTTCACTTGGTAAAGCATTAAAAAATAAAAAGGTAACAGACGGAGAGCTGATTTCTGCATTTCGAAAATCAGTAGTGTCTTATGATTTTGGGACTTATGATGTAACGTATGCTCAAACTAATGAACCTAACGAGGGAGACTTTAAGTATGCCAGTACCAAGCTGGATATAAAAGAAGCAACACAAGCGTGGAAAAAATTAATTGAACAGCATCAAAAAGATGCAAAACCTAATCTGTATCTTGTAGAGACAATTTTGAAAGAAATCAAAAATCAGGGATTCTCCAGACAAGTTTCAAAAGTTGATAAAGTTTTAAACGATACTGATTTTCTTTCGATTGATTATTTAATCAAACATTATGATGCTATTGATGCAGAGCGTTTGGTGTACAATGAAAAAGAAGGAGAAAAACACAGTATAGGAAGTTTAAATCAGGAAATCTCAGGGGCTTTACAGCAAAATAAAAATATTGCAACAAATGAAACCCCGGCTACAGGTAATCAGGACAAAGCAATCTCGGTTTACAAAAAACTAATTACAGCCGGAAAAGGAAATTTTGAGACCTATCAGAACTATTTAGCTTATTTAGCCGAAACAGCTGAAAGCGATGGCTCTAATGGAACCTATTTGAAAGAATTCAATGCTTATTTTAATGCAAATCTGGGAGATAAAGGAAATGTAATTGAAAGACTGGATCAGATGTTTGGAGCATTAGGGACTGAATCTGAATATGGTTTCAATGGGTGGAACTGGTTTAAGGAATATCACTCTAACCTGTGTAATTCGGCAGCATGGACAGTAGTATCAAAACCCGGAAATACCGATTTTTTAAAATCAGCAATTGGATGGTCTGAGTACAGCCTTGCCGTTACAAAGAACAATCCTTATTATTTGGATACCCTGGCGCAGTTGTACTATAAAGACGGACAGAAAAACAAAGCAATTGAGACGCAAATTTTGGCCGCTAAATATCTGAACAGTGAGGTTGAAGAGCAGACAGCAGCTGAAATCAGAGAGACATTAACTAAAATGCAAAACGGAACGTATTAAAATAAATACTTCTTAATAGTAACAACCCCGACAGATTTTAGAAAACTGTCGGGGTTGTTTTTTTTTAGTTTTTAATTTTTACCAGTACGTTTATTGCATAACGATTTAGCGTTATTTTGTGGTCGTTAATTTTGCCATTGGCGCTTAAATAAGTAATCAGTATTTTGTACTTTGGCGTTTCGACCTCCTGCGTTATTTTCTTATCGTAAACATCCTTTTTCTTGAAATCCGCATTGCTATTAATAAAATCAATAATCTTTAATGGAATAATGTCCTGATTGATTTGTAAGTTTAGTCCATACTCTTCTACAGTAGAGGAAACCGAATAACTTTTGTTGTCGATTTTGATACAATCATGACATTCATAAGGGTTGTCGCTCCAGAGATCAATAGAAATGTCATATCCATGAATGTTCAGTAGTTTGTCTTGCTGGTAATAAAAAGAAAATTCATTATTGTCATCGTCTTCTTCACGGGCGTATTGGGATAGATATTCGTACCCCAGAGCCTCCATGATTTTATATTCACTTGGATTTTTATCTTTTTTAAGCAGTGCTTCCAGTTTGGTTTTGGCATACGGAATCATAATTTCAACTCCATAATTAGTTTCCAGAAAAGAAACAATACTGCTGAGGTCTTGCTGTTGGTCAAAATTCAGTTTCTTATCCGTTGTTTTTTGCATATAACTTTCAAAACGAGCTAACTGACTGTGTTTTGAAATCGAATTAGCGCTTTGTGGTCCTGCTATAGAAAACAATCCTGCCAGACACAAACTTATCGGGATGAATTTTATTTTGGGATGTTTTTGAATTAGAAAATAGGCTACAACAACAGATAACCATACAGACATTAGCAGTACATAATAGCGTTCATGTGTGAAACCATATAGATCGATTCGGTACAAAATAGCCCAAAAAAGCAATCCTAATAACGGAATTAGCAGAAAATAGAACCATCGATTAAAAGTTCGCATCCAAAGATTTCCCGTTTCGGCAGCAATAGGGTGAACCAATAAAAAGGATAGAATTCCGAAAACAGCAAACACTAAAACAAGATAGGAAACCCAGCCGACAGGTAGTGAAAGCGTCAGCAGAATTTTTGCTTCATAACAGATTAAAATCACCAAATAAAGACTGATTAAAGGCAGCAACACAAATTGAGTGAAGTTTTTAAGTCCTTTCGGGTAATTCAGAACCAAAGGAATCTGACTATCGTTAGTATCCGGAACACCGCTTAAAAAGAAAGTGGTATTGAAAATCCCGGCAATCACAAAAAAGACGTGTATGTAAATGCGATCGTAAAAGTCAATATTAAAAAGCTTGTCAATTGCTAAAATAGCCAATGCCAAACCAGAAAAAAGCACAATACTGTATAAACCTGCTGTTAAAATTCTTAGGAAAAGCTGTTTGTTGAATTCCCAAAACTCATCCTGATTGTAAGCTCTGGGCAGGAACCCTGCAAACGAAACCAACAAATGAAACACAATATTAAGGACAAAAAACTGCTGTATTTCGACATCTGTGGTATACTTGTGGAAAGTATTAACGAAAAGAAAGACAAGTACCCCCAGACCAAGACTAATGGAAAAACGAAGGAGATTACTTTTTTTGAAAGCTAAAAAAAACAAACTGACAGAGAGGAATAAAACCAGACTCAGGGAGCAGCTCATTAAAGCTTTTTCATAGATTTCTTTGTTGGGACTGCTATAATTTGCCTCACTAAGTATGATGGCAAAAACGGTTCCTA
Source organism: Flavobacterium sp. CFS9 (assembly GCF_041154745.1). Classification (NCBI taxonomy): domain Bacteria; kingdom Pseudomonadati; phylum Bacteroidota; class Flavobacteriia; order Flavobacteriales; family Flavobacteriaceae; genus Flavobacterium; species Flavobacterium sp. CFS9. The sequence continues at coordinate 2,386,426 of NZ_AP031573.1, forward strand.
AAATGGCGGTTCCTATTTCTAATGGAAATCGAAGAACGGTCTTCAGTGTTGCGTTCAGGACGTTCTGTAACGATGGAAGTTTACTCATTTTTTTTATCAGTTATACCAATTGTAATTTTATTTCTACTGTTATTTTCTGGTATAATACCGATATAGTATGAAAATAGTTAGACTATATTGAATACATAATCGGTATTATTTTGTACTAAGGAAGGTAAAATGCGAGAGATAAACAAATAAAAATAGTAATGCTAAAAAAAGAATACTGCCATTTTGCTGATTTTGCATTTCGGTAATGTTTAAGAGCCTGAGCCGCTTTTTATTCTCTATAAATCACTAAGTTTGGAATACTAAATTTAAACGTATGAAAAATAAAATGATGCTCGTTTTGATTGCTTGCGGAGGAGTAGTTTTTTCGCAGGCAGTTAAGAAACCTTTAGTTTCGGCAATTGCGGCTAAAGATTTAAAAACCGATATGTATCAGATGGCCGGTGATCATTTTAACGGTCGTGAAGCAGGAACTTTAGACGAATTAAAAGTCTCAATGTGGCTCGCCAATAAAGCCAAAGAAGCCGGAATGGCTCCGGCAGGTGATGATGGAACTTATTTTCAGTTTTTTGATTTGTACAGGCATCAGGTGACACCTAATACAAAGTTTAAAATTGGACAAAAAGAATATAAACTGTGGAAAGATGTTCTGGTAGCAGAAACCACCAATATTAAAGTTGACGCACCATTGGTTTATTTAGGTGCAGCCACAAAAGAAGCAATTGAAAAAGCGGATATTAAAGGAAAAGCAGTTGTACTACTGGCATCCAAAGAAGGAATAGCGGATGATATTTCGCTTTTCGACAGACGTTATCCGGGTTTGGTTCGAAACAAATATTACGATCTTGTGGTAAAAAAAGGCGCAACAGCTCTGATTATGGTTGCCGATGAATTAGCAGAACAAAGCTGGTCTCAGGTTGAACCGCAAATGACAAGAGGAATTTATGGAATTGAAGGTTTCCGCGATAAAATTGGGGCTACAATGCCAGTTTTTTGGGTTCATAATGATCAACTGGAATATTTGAAAAACACCAAAGATCTGTTATCAACCGAAGTGATTTCAGAAACGTATAAATATCCTTCGGTAAACGTTGTAGGTAAAATTGAAGGAACAGATCCTAAACTGAAAAACGAATATGTCCTTTTTAGCGGACATCAGGATCATGATGGTGTAAGACAAAAATACGGACAGGACTCTATTTATAACGGAGCCGATGACAATGCCAGTACTTGTGTGGCCATGTTAGCAATTGCAAGAGCGTATAAAAAGCAACCAGGAAAAAGAACTTCCTTATTTGTTTTTCACGGTTCGGAAGAGCGAGGTTTGTTAGGTTCCAGATGGTATGCGTCGCACACTACAGTTCCTGAAAAAGATATTGTTGCCGTGTTAAACGGAGATATGATTGGAAGAAATAATGTCAATCAGGCAGCTCTTTTAGGCTCAAGTTCTCCTCATGAAAATTCATCCGATTTAGTTGCAATTGCGAAAAAAGCAAACGACGAGGGTCCTAAATTTGATTTGGACAAACTTTGGGACAGACCGGAACATCCGGAGTACTTTTATTTTCGTTCCGACCATTTGCCTTATGCAAGAAGAGGAATTCCATCTGTTTTTTATACCAGTGTTTTGCACAGTCAATATCATACACCAATGGACGAGTCTGAAAACATTGATTTCGTAAAATTGCACAAAATGACCGAATGGATCTACCGTACAGGCTGGATACTATCGAATGATGCGGGTCGTCCTAAGACATTACCAAACGTACAATTAGAACGATAAGGATGTTTATTCTTAATCAATTCAGATGCAGATGACACGGATTCGCTATCGCGAAAACGCTGAAAAAAACGGATTTAACTAGATTGTTATCGATTTATGGAAAGCAAAAGTTTTAGGAGATAAAAAAAGAAAAAAATCCGTTATCATCCGTTTTGGAGTAAAACGTTGATTTTTCAAATGAAGTCTCTCGTTATAAAACATTATCAGGTGTACAATTAAAGAGATGGAATAAAATAAAAAGACCGACTTCTATTTAGAAATCGGTCTTTTTTATAGAGAATAATTAGTTGTCAAAAATCTAACAATCTAACGATCTAAGTTTGTCTAATGATCTTAAGAGATCTACAATCCAAATTCCGCTTTTACTTTATCAACGAAATCAAGTTTTTCCCAGGTAAACAATTCAACAGTAACTGTTTTTTCGTTTCCACCAGGAGCAGAGAAAGTTTTAGTTACAGTTTCCGGTTTACGTCCCATGTGTCCGTAAGCAGCCGTTTCACTGTAAATAGGGTTTCTTAATTTCAAACGCTGCTCGATAAAGTAAGGACGCATATCAAAGATAGCTTCTACTTTCTTAGCGATTTCACCGTTTGTTAAGTTTACTTTAGAAGTTCCGTAAGTTTCAATGAAAATTCCCATTGGCTCAGCAACTCCAATTGCGTAAGAAACCTGTACTAAAATCTCATCAGCAATACCAGCTGCTACTAAGTTTTTAGCGATATGACGTGTTGCATAAGCCGCACTTCTGTCTACTTTACTTGGATCTTTTCCTGAGAATGCACCACCACCGTGAGCACCTTTTCCACCGTAAGTATCAACAATAATTTTTCTTCCTGTTAAACCGGTATCTCCGTGAGGTCCTCCAATAACGAATTTCCCTGTTGGATTGATATGGTAGTTGATTTTATCGTTGAATAAATGCGCGTGCTCTGGGTTTTTAGCAATGATTCTAGGGATCAAAATTTCGATAATATCTTTTTTGATTTTAGCAAGCATAGCCGCTTCTTCATCAAAATCATCGTGTTGGGTTGAGATTACAATGGCATCAATACGAGTTGGTTTATTATCGTCACTGTACTCTAAAGTTACCTGTGATTTTGCATCAGGGCGTAAATAAGTGATTTCCTTATTTTCACGTCTTAGAATAGCTAACTCCTGTAATAATTTATGAGACAGGTCAAGTGCCAATGGCATGAAGTTTTCAGTTTCGTTAGTTGCATAACCAAACATCATTCCCTGGTCTCCGGCACCTTGCTCTTCCGGCTTAGCTCTGTCAACCCCTTGATTAATATCTGCTGATTGCTCATGAATTGCTGAAAGAATCCCGCAAGAATTTGCCTCAAACATATATTCGCTTTTAGTATATCCAATTTTACGGATTACTTCGCGGGCAATTTGCTGCACATCAAGATAAGTATTCGATTTTACTTCACCAGCTAAAATTACCTGACCTGTAGTAACCAGAGTTTCACAAGCTACTTTTGAGTCAGCATCAAATGCCAAAAAATTATCAATTAATGCATCCGAAATTTGATCTGCAACTTTGTCTGGATGCCCTTCACTAACAGATTCTGACGTAAATAAATAAGCCATAATAATGTATTAAATTAAAATTAAGCGAGAAAAAATAATTGCTAAAAAGGGCTAAAGGAGAATTTCTGCTTTAGCATTTTTTACTACCGAAATAAATGTTTCAGTACTCATAACGAACCGTTTCATTATGAAGAGGTTGCAATCAGTTCAAATTTTTCCTCTGTATTCGCGTGCAAAGGTATAAAACCATTTTGATTTGCAAATTAAACTTTTCATTTTTTTGATTTTAGAAGCAGAAATTTAACATATCATACTATTTTGATAGGGTAATAGAAATTATTTCGGTTTTTGTTTGGTCGATTAAAAAATAGTTCGCAAATTTGCCCCATCAAAATAAAACAAAAGATGAAATTAACGATTTGCAATATGTCATGTATGATGCCGGAGCCTTCCGCAGAGACACTGTTGTAGTTTTTTTTAAGAAATATACATAAAGAACCTCTGCCGCTCGCAGGGGTTTTTTTTGTTTCAAAAAGGAACCGGATTGTAAATCACTTTTTAAGTCAGAAAACAATATAAAACCAGAAAAAAGTAATGAAAAAGAATGTAGTAGTAGCTTTAAGTCTTTTGACCTTTTCGGGCATTTATGCACAGGAGAATAAAAAAGAACAAGACAGTTTAAAGAATAATGAATTGACTGAAGTGACCATTGTAGGGTCGCGTAGTAAAAACAGAGTAAAAACAGATGTGCCGGTACCGGTCGATGTTTTTAATATTTCGGAAATAACAAAAGGAGCGCCGCAAACCAGCGTAACTCAAATTTTAAATTATGTTGCCCCTTCTTTTACCAGTAACGCAACTTCTACAGCAGATGCAACAGATCACGTTGATCCGGCACAGTTAAGAGGTTTAGGACCGGATCAGGTTTTGATTTTGGTAAACGGAAAACGAAGACATACAAGTTCATTAGTAAATATTAACGGTTCACCGGGAAGAGGATCTGTAGGAACAGATTTAAATGCGATACCTTCATTTGCTATTGAAAGAATTGAGGTTTTGCGTGACGGTGCAGCAGCTCAGTACGGTTCAGATGCTATTGCAGGAGTTATTAATATCGTATTGAAAAAAAATGCCAACTATCTTTCAGGAGGGATACAGTATGGGACTAACTTATCATCGGGATCCAATAATTTCAAAGGAGGGGCTGATGGTCAGAATCTGCAGGTTGATTTAAATTACGGAACTTCTTTAGGTAAAGCAGGGAGTTTCCTTAATGTTACCGGTAGTGCTGTAACCAGACAGGCAACAAGCCGTGCAGGAATTAGAAGCAATCCTATTTTTAATGCTTACAATGCCGTTGAGAACAGAGCGGCTCAGAACGGTGTGAATATTAATTCATTCTTCAGTAATATTAATAGCACTCCAAATTCAACGCAAATTCTGAATTCGCTGAAACAGTATGCGCCACAGGTAGGTTATTTTACACCGGCACAGCAAAATGCTATTGCTTCGGCGAGCACTATTGCTCAAATGCAAACTGCTTTGAATTTTGACGTAACTAATAATGAACTTGCGTACAGAGGACAGGAAAGAAGCGATTACAACATGAGTGTAGGTCAGTCCGAATTGGCATCTGGGCAATTGTACTATAATACAAAGTATCCGTTAACCGAAACAACTTCTTTATATTCATTTGGAGGTTTATCTTATAGAAATGGTAAATCGTATGCTTTTAACAGACTTCCAAACGGTTCAGGAACTTTCACACAAGTATATGAAAATGGATTTTTACCGGAAATAGAATCTTCAATCTTAGATGCTTCTGCAGCAGTTGGAGCTACGACACAATTATTCGGTTTTGATACCGATATCAGTACAAACCTCGGGACAAACTCTTTTAAATATGATGTAAACAATACTATTAATGCTACTTTGGGAACCAATTCGGCTTCGAGTTTTTATGCCGGTAAAGTTTCGTTTTTGCAAAGTACAACCAATTTAGATTTAAGTAAAAAATACGATGTTTTAAACGGACTGAATGTTGCTTTTGGTGGGGAATTCAGATACGAAAATTACGAGATTCAAAAAGGGGAAGAAGCTTCTTATGGATTGTATGATACCAATGGAAATTTGGTTAATGGAATTTTGCCAAGTAATTCACCTTTAATTGTAACCGACTTTTTTGGAAATAAAAGAGGAGCCGGAGCACAGGGATTTTCAGGATTTCAGCCTTCAGATGCTAAAGTAAAAGACAGAAAAAGTGGTGCAGCTTATGTAGATTTAGAATTGAATGCAACAGAGAACTGGCTTCTGAACGGAGCAGCGCGTTACGAGAACTATTCTGATTTCGGAAGTACCGTTACCTTTAAACTGGCGTCACTTTTGAAATTAACTGACAATATCAACTGGAGAATTTCAGGGCAAACAGGTTTTAGAGCACCTTCATTACAGCAAAAATATTTTGAAAGCAGTTCAACTCAGTTCATAAACGGTTCACCATATCAGGTTGGATACTTTACAAATGATTCACAGGCAGCCAAAAGTATTGGAGTTGAAAACTTAAAAGCGGAGAAATCAAAAAGTATCAGTACTGGATTTACATTCAAGATTCCGGAAGCTAATATCACTATTGCAACAGATGCTTATTTTACCAGAATCGACGACAGAGTGGTGTTAACCGGACAATATGCAAGACCAACAGATGCACAGATCAATGCAGCAACATCGCCGGAACAAAAAGATGCGTTAACTCTATTTCAACAGGCATTTGACTTAAAAGGTGTGGAAAGAGCTTCGTTTTGGACAAACGGAATCAACTCAGAAACCAAAGGGATCGATGTTGTAATTTCACATAAATACAATGTTATTCCTGATTTCACAATCAGAAATGATTTTGCGTTGAGCTATAATACAACCAAAAGAGTTGGAGAATTAAATGTTCCTCAATCTATTATTAATGCGGGTGGAGAGCCTTATAAATATTCGTTTTTTCCGGAGTCAAGCAGAATCTATTTAGAAGAAGCCATTCCAAAATTGAAAGCAAATTTGACGACTACGTTTAGTATTAAAAAACTGGATATTTATTTAAGAAACAGTTATTTCGGAGCGGTTACTGATCCGGGAGCAACGGATGTAAATTTAGACGGATCATCTTCTGTTTACGAGCATCCGGAATACAGTGCTAAATTGGTTACCGATTTGTCTTTCGGATACCAAATTAATGAGAAATTCAGATTTACAGTTGGATTCAATAATATTGGTGATGTTTATCCGGACCGAAACAATCCAGCAACACCTGCCTTTACCAATACAACACCAACTTTATCGCCTGCGCCAAGTACAGATTTAAGCAACGCTAATCAGTTTGCTTATTCCAGAGCTGTATCACAATTTGGATTAAACGGAAGATTTGGTTTTGCCAGATTGAGTTTTAAGTTCTAAGACCATAATACCAGCCACAGATTATAAGGATTAAACAAATTCTTGTTGCCAAAATAATCATTTAAATCCCTTAATCTGTGGCTATTTTTTATTTTTTCACGAGTATAATGCTTGTATTTACAAGGGGTGAGAAAATTTTTATGCAAAAAGTCATTTTTTAATTTGGCAGTTAAGAAAATACTTATTACATTTACTCTATAGAATTAGTCGAATTAAAAAAAGCAATTAATTTTAAATAAAATAAAAATGAAAACAATAGCAAATAGTATGATGATGTGTTGTGAGATGATGCAAATGTGCATCCCAAATTGCTATTACCAAAAGTGAAAGAGTAAATCTTTGTTATAGTTAGAACTATAAGCCCTTTTGGTCGCCATCCGAAAGGGCTTTTTTAATTTCGAAACTAAAACAAGTATTATGAAAACACTACATATAGTATTAAGAGAGATTTTATACCGATTGAAAACCGATTACAAACGATTTGCAGATGCAGTTAAAAATAGAAAAGCGAATACAGCTAAAATAAAAGGAGAGCTTTATTCGAGTGAATCAAATTCTCTGCTTTTCCAAATGTACCTGCACGAAGAAGAAGACCTTTTTATTTGAGATAAAAAACAACTCTAAAATATAATAATAAACCAAAAGCTATAAACAACACCTAAAACTAAGAAATTATGAGCACACAAAAATTTGCCACAAATGCGCTACACGCAGGACACGATGTTACTAAAAATGCAGGAACCAGAGCAGTTCCAATTTACCAGACATCATCGTATGTTTTTAACAATTCAGATCATGCAGCCAACTTATTTGGTCTTGCCGAAGCCGGATTCATTTACACCCGATTAAATAACCCTACAAATGATGTTTTGGAGCAGCGTCTTGCAGCACTTGAGGGTGGAATTGGGGCAGTAGTTACAGCCTCAGGAGCTTCCGCAATTTCCACATCTTTATTGACTTTACTAAAAGCAGGAGATCATATTGTAGCTTCTAATAGTTTGTATGGAGGAACATACAATTTATTGAGCGTAACTTTACCGCGTTTAGGGATCACAACTACCTTTGTAGATCCGTCAAAACCTGAAAATTTTACTAAAGCTGCCAAAGAAAACACACGGGCATTTTTTGTGGAATCTTTAGGAAACCCAAAATTAGATGTGCTTGACCTGAAAGCGATTTCAGCGGAGGCCAAAAAATTTAAAGTTCCTTTTATTGTAGATAATACAGTAGCTACTCCTTATTTATTAAACCCGATTGCTTACGGAGCAGATATTGTCATTCACTCCCTTACTAAATATATTTCAGGTAACGGAACCTCATTAGGAGGAGCCATTATCGACGCCGGAACTTTTGACTGGGCGAATGGTAAATTTCCTGAATTCACAGAACCTTCACCGGGATATCATGGTTTAGTGTATCATGAAGCTTTAGGAAATGCAGCTTTCATAGCAAAAGCCAGAATCGAAGGCCTGCGTGATTTTGGAGCAGCTTTGAGTCCGTTTAATGCTTTTCAGATCATTCAGGGATTAGAAACCCTGCCAATCCGAATTCAAAAACATAGCGAAAATGCTTTGGCTTTGGCTTCCTGGTTAGAAAAACAGGAAGAAGTAGCCTGGGTAAATTATCCGGGTTTAAAAAACAATAAATACTACGATCTGTCGCAACAGTACTTGCCAAAAGGTCAAAGTGGTGTCGTTACCTTCGGATTAAAAGGAGGTTTTGAAGCAGCTAAAAAAGTAGTCGATGAAACGAAATTATTCTCACTTCTGGCTAACATTGGTGATACAAAATCATTAATCATTCATCCGGCCAGTACAACGCACCAGCAATTGTCTGATGCGGAACAATTAGAAACGGGAGTTTCAAAAGATCTGGTTCGACTTTCCGTTGGATTAGAAGATATAGAAGATTTAATTGCTGACTTGCAGACTGTTTTTGCAAGCGTGACCGAGTCACAATACAGCATTAATAAAAACTAGGTTTTTTTGTTTTTTGTTTGAAAAATTGCCTTTAGCAGCGTGAGTTCTGCTAGAGGTGATTTTTTATGAAAAGCAAACCAATATAAAAATTTTAAACCTTATAGGTATTGAGGTTTAATGTAGAGTGCTACAGTGTACTTAAAATGGGTATAAGGTTTAAAAATTAAAAAATAAAATTATGTCAAAGCTTAAAATAAATATCATCCTTTTTGGAATTGGAAATATAGGAAGTACTTTGATCAATCAAATTATTGAAAGTCAGGAGTTTTTCCTTAAAAGTAAAAATATCGATTTTCACTTTCCGATTATCACTAATTCAACTGTAGCCTTTTTCGAGAAAGAAGGGGTAGGATATGCCTGGGAGACCAATTTCCTCGAATTGGCTGTTCCTTTTAAGGTGCAGGATATTATTGAATTTGCCAAAGAAAATGAATTTGAAAATTTAATCGCTGTTGATGCCACCGCGAGCGATGAGTTAATACATCACTACAACACATTAATCGAAAACGGATTTAATATTGTAGCGGTAAATAAAAAAGCCAATACACTGCCGATTGATTTATACAAAGAGATCAGATCAAATCTTAAAAAGTACGACAAAGAGTTTTTGTATGAAACCTCAGTAGATACCGGATTCCCGGTTTTACAGACTTTAAGAGACTTGTATTATTCAGGCGAAAAGATCACAAAGATTCGAGGTGTTTTTTCAGATAATCTGAGTTATGTTTTTAATCGTTTTGCTGCCGAAGAAACAACCTTCTCTTCCTTATTAAAAGATGCGAGTTTACTCGGATTAATGCGTTCCACCTTTAAAGAAGATTTATCCGGAAATGATACAGCCAGAAAGCTACTGATTCTCACGAGGGAAATTGGAAAAGATTTTGAGCTGTCAGATATAAAAATTAATTCCCTTATTAATGAAGAGCATCTGGAGCAAAACGGCATTCTGAATAAAGAGGCAATTGACCGATCGTTTAAGATTGCTAAAATTAGTCAGGCAGATGATCATGTACTGCGATACGTAGGAGAATTTGATGTGGTAAAAAATACATTAGAAGTCAAACTGGTCTCAGAACCTGTTACTTCAGCAATAGGTCAGTTGAAAGGATCAGATACCATTTTCGAAATTTATACACAATCTTATGCTGCGGTTCCAATTGTAATTCAAAGTGCTTCGGCTTGTAAACAAGCTATTTCCAGAGGAGTGATTACAGATATTTTAAAAGTAGCCGAAAAGATCAAAAACAAAGAAGCAGTCTGGTTGTAAGTGGTTTTGAAATACTAGTAAGTGGTTCTTTGATATAATGAAACAGAAAAGTTTTTAAGTTATTTTTTGTAAGATTTATCTTTTAAATGTTGATATGTTAATTTTGTAAGATGTTTTTTAACCTAAAAAGGGCGCTTTTTAACGTTTTTTGGGATTAATTTATTGAGTCTCACTTGCATAATTGATAAAATATTCGCAAATTTGTAAGACTTCAAAGCTAAAGAAGAAATAATTTAGTATTCTGAATGAAAGTTACATCGATGGGAGCAAAAGTTTTGTCCTCAGTAGATTTAAAAAAGAGTAGATTAGAAATATTTCTAAAGTTTAAAGAAGTTTATTAAAATAGAAAAAATGCAAGAATTTTTTAAAATAGCAATTAAGTCCCAGATGAATAAGTCCCTACAGATGAACAAGATGTTTAACGTCGCACGTATTTGTGTATGCGTCTGTTGATACTAAAAGTATATATAAGTTGTAAAAAACTTGAACCCTTTTGGTATTAAAAATCCAAAAGGGTTTTTTTATTCCATTTGGTTACGATAACAAAGAAATAAACATAAAATAAAGATAATAACACGCAAACTAACATAAACTTAAATGTCATGAGCACAATAAACTACCTAACAAAGACTTTTTCAGCATTGAAAAACATCAGAGCTAAAAGAAACAATGCACCGCCAACAAATGAATTGACCGATTCAAGATTCGGGGTGACTGAAACAAATAAAAAAGCGGAGAAAAAAAATCCGGATTCATTATTGTTTTTGATGTATTCAAAAGAAAATGAAACGCTTTTTATTTAAATCTAAAAGCATCATAAAATAGAGGGAAACCTGCTTAATTTTACTGGGCAATTTGTTCGGTAATTTTTTGCGTACACTAGTTTTTGTTTGAATTATGTTTAAGAAATTGAGGAATCAGTTTCGATAAAATTTGTTTGTTTGAGAAATTAGTAGTTAATTTGCACCTTTAAGTTCAAAAACGTATTGAAATGTTATAAAGAAAGGAGGAGGGATTAGACCCGATGAATCCTTAGCAACCCTTCGTTAAATCGAAGAAGGTGCTGCATTCTACCACGCCTAAACGTGGAAAGATAACAACAAGAAATTTTCTGGTTTCACTCTAGACTTTCTTTCTAATATTTCCACATACAAATCAAAATTAAAAAGATTTGAAATTGGAAAATATACCAAGTCCCATTATAATTCAGGAATTCATCACCGAAAGTGGTGTGTCCTACTCATCATTACCCTTAAGTTTTACACTTTCCGGTTTACCATTGCATAGTGCGCCCATTGTACTCGTTAATCATGCTTTGACAGGAAATGCAGAGGTCACCGGAGCCAACGGCTGGTGGAATGACCTTATCGGTGAAAATAAAACAATCGATACTTATAAATTTACCGTACTGGCTTTTAATGTGCCGGGAAATGGTAATGATTCTTTTATTATCGAAAATTACCAGGATTTCACAGCAAGAGATATTGCCCGCATTTTTGTAAAAGGTTTAGAATTCCTAAATGTTAGCCAACTACATACCATTATTGGAGGTTCTGTCGGAGGAGGTATTGCCTGGGAGATTCTTGCATTAGAACCCAACATTACTCAAAATCTAATTCCCATCGCAACAGATTGGAAATCGACCGACTGGATGATCGCCAATTGCTATTTACAAGAGCAAATTTTGAACAATTCTTCAAAACCTGTTGAAGATGCCAGAATTCATGCTATGTTGTGTTACAGATCTCCTGAATCATTCAAAGAAAAATTTCAACGCACCATCAATGCCAGTCGCCCTGTTTTCAATATTGAAAGCTGGTTGGCACATCATGGTGAAAAACTACAGAAAAGATACCAATTGGCTTCGTATAAATTGATGAACCAATTGCTTAAAACCATAGATATTACCAGAAACAGAGAAGATTTTGAAACTTTGTTATCCAGAACAACTGCTGCAATTCACATTGTCGGAATCAATTCAGATTTGTTTTTTATACCCAAAGAAAATCGGGAAACTTTTCAGGAATTGAAAAAGTTTAAAGACAATGTTTCTTACAGCGAAATAGATTCGGTTCACGGACATGACGCTTTTTTAATCGAGTACAAACAATTAGATCATTTACTTGCCGATATTTTTAAGGCAGAAACAATAGAAAAATAAAATGAAAATATTAAAATTTGGCGGTAAATCGTTATCAAACGGAGAAGGACTTAACAAAGTAGTTTCAATTATTACAGACAAAGTACAGCAGAATGAAAAAATAGCTGTTGTAGTTTCGGCTCGTGGAGATGCTACAGATGAGTTAGAATATATTTTAAAAATTGCTGCCAAGAATGGCAACTACAAACCTCTATTTGAGAATTTTAAAGCCTATCAGGTTTCAGATTATCCTCAGGTTGATTTGTCTGAAGAATTTAATGTACTCGAAAAGCTTTTTGAAGGAGTAAGTCTGATTGGTGATTACAGCAATAAAATCAAAGATCAGATTTTATCAAAAGGAGAATTACTTTCGGCTAAATTGCTGACCGCTATTTTAATTGAAAAAGGAGTTCCGGCAAACTTTGTGGATTCAAGAGAATTGTTGAAAACCGATTCTAAATTTGGAGATGCACAGCCTTTGGAGCAGCTTTCTAAGAAAAATGTGATCAATTATTTTAAAGAACACAACGGCTCAACGGTTAATATTGTGACCGGTTTCATTGGATCTAACAATAATAACGATACCACCACTTTAGGCAGAAACGGCAGTAATTATACCGCATCGCTAATTGCGAATTATCTGAATGCCGAGGAATTGCAGAATTTTACACACGTTGACGGAATTTACACGGCAAATCCTGATTTGGTGGCCGATGCGAAAAAAATTGAATTCCTGTCGTTTAATGAAGCCAATGAATTAGCCAATTTTGGGGCTACAATTCTACATGCGAAAACAATTATTCCATTATTGGAAAAAAATATTCCGCTTCGTATTTTAAATACCTTTAATCACGAAAATCGCGGGACTTTAATTACCTCTGATTCTGCAAAAGAAGGAATTAAAACGCTTTCTGTTTTAGAGAATGTTTCTCTGGTGAATCTGGAAGGCCGTGGATTATTGGGGAAAGCAGGTGTAGATGCTCGAATCTTTAAAGTAATGGGCGATCACAACATCAGTGTGAGTATTATTTCGCAAGGTTCTTCAGAGCGAGGTATTGGCCTTGTGGTGGCAACCGATAAGGCTACATTGGCGATGGTCGAATTAGAAAAAGAATTTGAAAATGACTTCTATTCTAAAGATGTAAATCAGATTACAGTAACCGATAATGTTTCGGTAATTTCGATTATCGGTCAGGATTTGAGTACTTTCCATAAACCCTACACGGCATTAATTAAAAATAAAATTGTTCCGATTTTGTTCAATAACACCGTTACGGGTAAAAACGTGAGTTTGGTGGTTAAAAAATCAGAACTGCATAAAGCCTTAAATGTAATTCACGGTGAGATTTTCGGAGTTTCCAAAAAAATCAATATTGCCATTATTGGTCATGGATTAGTGGGGGGAACTTTAATCAATCAGATTTTAGAATCGACTGACGCTATCGAAAAGAGAAAAGACGTGAGGCTAAATGTTTTTGCAATTGCGAATTCCAAAAAAGTACTTTTAGATAAAAACGGAGTAAGTTCGAACTGGAAAACAGACATCGAAAAAGACGGACTTGCTTACACTATTGAGGATATTATTGCTTACGCGAATCAACATCATTTAGAAAACCTGATTGCGATTGACAATACAGCCAGTGCGAAATTTGTGGAGAATTACATTCCGTTGGTGGAGAGCAGTTTCGATTTGATCTCTTCTAACAAAGTAGCCAATACACTGAGTTACGGCTTTTACAAAGAATTGAGAAAATCTTTAGCCGAAAATCAGAAGAATTATTTGTACGAAACCAATGTTGGCGCCGGATTACCATTAATTGACACCATTAAATTGTTACACCTTTCGGGAGAAAACATCACAAAAATAAAAGGGGTGTTCTCCGGAACATTAAGTTATTTGTTTAATAATTTTTCGGCAAAAGACGTTCCTTTCAGTGAGATTCTACAAGAAGCGATTGATAACGGATATACAGAGCCGGATCCGCGTGAGGATTTGTGCGGAAATGATGTGGGTAGAAAATTATTGATTCTGGCAAGAGAATTAGACTTGCAGAACGAATTTGAAGAAATCTCGATTCAGAATTTAATTCCGGAACATTTACGTGAAGGCAACGTTGGAGATTTCTTAACGAAATTGAAAGAGTTCGATCCAATCTATGAAAAAATCAAAGCCAATCAGAAGCCAAGCCACGTATTGAGATACATTGGTGAATTGTCCGGAGATTTGCAAAACGACAAAGGAATTTTGGAAGTAAAGTTAGTTTCAGTGCCTTCAGACACCGCTTTGGGCGGATTAAAAGGATCCGATTCTTTCTTTGAAATTTATACAGAGTCTTACGGAGACCGTCCAATCGTAATCCAGGGAGCCGGTGCAGGTTCTGCGGTAACAGCGAGAGGAGTATTTGGTGATATTTTGAGATTGTCAGATAAAGGGTAAACGATTTAAGATTTTAGAATTCAGATTGCAGATTTTAGATTGAGAAGAATAAAAAAAAGAAAAATAACATGAAAGTAACTTTGAACAGAGTAAATGACGCGTTTCATTTTAAACTTAAAAACGAACGTGGTCATGTAGTGGATGTTGACAGCAGAGCCGAATTTGGCGGAAGCGATTTAGGCGCAAGTCCTATGGAATTAGTATTGATGGGGGTTGCGGGATGCAGTGCCATTGATATGATTTCGATCTTAAAAAAGCAACGTCAGGAAATCACTTCATTTAATGCTGAGGTAGAAGGAGAGCGTGTACAAGTTGGCGAAGCAAAACCTTTTAAAGAAATCAATGTGATTTTTTATTTAGAAGGCGATATTATCCCTGAAAAAGCACAACGCGCAGCCCAGCTTTCTTTTGAGAAATATTGCTCGGTTTCAAAAACAATAGAGCCTACAGCTACTATAAAATACAAAGTGGTCCTGAACAACGAAGAATTGAAATAATTAGATAATGAGTCAATTTGAGAATTAGATAATTTTCAAAAAGGATATTAATTAATAACGCTATACCGTTTAAATTTTAAGTTTTTGTTTTAAACGACCCTGAAAACTTGAAACTTGAAACAAGAAAAACAAAAAAAATGAACACAGAAGAATTTGGTTTTGAAACACAAGCCATTAGAACACAGTTAGAAAGAAGCCAGTATCTAGAGCATTCGGTGCCATTATACTTATCATCAAGTTTTGTATTTGAAGATGCTGAAGACATGAGAGCTTCTTTTACAGAAGAAAAAGAAAGAAACATTTACAGCCGTTTCAGCAATCCGAATACCACAGAGTTTGTGGACAAAATTTGTAAAATGGAAGGCGCAGAGGCGGGTTATGCTTTTGCAACCGGAATGGCAGCGGTATATTCTACTTTTGCAGCATTATTAAATTCAGGAGATCATATTGTGTCTGCGAGCAGTGTTTTTGGTTCGACACACGCTTTGTTTATGACTTATTTTCCAAAATGGAATATCGAAACCTCTTATTTTGATATTAGCAAGCCGGAAACCATTGAAGAGTTCATTAAACCAAATACAAAAATTTTATACGCAGAGTCACCTACAAATCCGGGTGTTGATGTGATCGATTTACAATTGTTAGGTGATCTTGCTAAAAAACACAACCTGATTTTAATTATCGATAACTGTTTTGCGACGCCTTACCTTCAGCAGCCTATAAAATTTGGAGCGCATCTGGTAGTGCATTCAGCGACCAAATTGATTGACGGTCAGGGAAGAGTTTTAGGCGGAGTTACGGTTGGAAGCGAAGATTTAATCAGACAGATTTACTTATTTTCAAGAAATACAGGACCGGCTTTGTCTCCGTTTAATGCATGGGTTTTGTCGAAAAGCTTAGAGACACTGGCTGTTCGCGTGGAGAAACACTGTGAAAATGCTTTAAAAGTAGCAGAGTTTTTAGAGGCACATCCAAATGTGAATAGTATAAAATATCCGTTTTTGAAGTCACATCCACAATATGAGATTGCCAAAAAGCAAATGAGATTGGGAGGAAATATTATAGCTTTTGAAATTAAAGGCGGCATTGAAGCCGGAAGAAAATTTTTAGATAAAATAAAACTCTGTTCGCTATCGGCCAATATTGGCGATACAAGATCGATTGTGACGCATCCTGCCTCAACCACACACAGTAAGTTGTCGGAAGAAGATCAATTGGCAGTTGGAATTACACAAGGTCTTGTGCGTGTTTCAGTAGGTTTAGAAACGGTAGAAGATGTGATTGCTGATTTGAAGCAGGCGCTTAGCTAAATTTTAGATTGATGATTTTAGATATTAGATTTTTGAAAACTGATATCTAAAATCGTATCTTTTATAAATGATGACTAAACTAAGACTAATAATTTTATCAGATCTGTTTGGAGATAGAAATTCAAAATGGGTAAAAGAGTATCAGGAAATATTAGAACCTAAATTCGAAATTCAATATTATGATGTGTCTGAACTGGCAGGGATTCATTCTACCAGTCTTCTTGAAAGTGATATTCATAATCAATTTTTAAACGGCGGTATTGATCGTGCAGTCACTAAATTGCTTCAATTAGAAACGGAAAAAATAGTTGTTTTAGGATTTAGTATTGGAGGAACAATTGCCTGGAAAGCTTCTTTGCAGGGATTGAACAGTACACATTTATTTGCCGTATCATCAACAAGGTTAAGATATGAAGTTGAGGTTCCAAACTGTGATGTAAAATTATATTTTGGAGAAGAAGATTCAAACAGGCCTGATTTACAATGGTTTTTTGAATTGAATTTGATCGGTGAAATTATGGAGAATCATGATCATCAACTTTATAAAATAAAAAATATCGCATTTTTAGTTTGTGACGATATCATAAAAATGGTATAGAATAACGATTTTTGACTGGAAATAAGTACGGTTAAAAAATCGTTTTTTATTTGGTTTTATTTAAACTATACTAATTTAGTAGAATATAGTTTTTCATAGTGTTACTATTCTCATTTAAAAAGTTTATTTTTGTTGCAGAAAATAAGACGGTTGTTATTTTGGATTGGAAGTCTAAAATAGGCAATCAGCAATTAAAATATATAAAACGTGCTTTCAAAGAAAACTAAATACGGAATTAAAGCTTTAACTTATCTGGCCAGACGTGAAAACAATGAGCCGGTACAAATTGCCGAAATTGCGAAAAGTGAACATATTTCAATTAAATTTTTAGAAAGTATTTTGCTATTGCTTAGAAACTCAGGATTTCTTGGGGCTAAAAAAGGAAAGGGCGGAGGGTATTACCTGATAAAAGACCCTAAAGACATTAGTATGGCTAAGGTGTACCGCATCCTCGAAGGGCCTATCGCACTGCTTCCTTGTGCTAGTCATAACTTTTATGAAAGATGCGACGATTGTGATGATGAATCTACCTGTGCCGCACGTCGATTAATGACCGAAGTGAGAGACAATACACTTAAAATTCTGGAGAGTAATTCATTGGCGGATATTGCCTTTTAATCAGATCTCCATTCTGAGATTTCATATAAAAAAAGACCATTTCAATATTTTAATGAAATGGTCTTTTCTTTTTAGATTCAAATTATATTTTGAAGGATATAAATGCGTTAGGAAATCAATTTGTATCCGGCCATAAAAAGCATTACAGCAATCGCATTTCTCAGGAATTGATCCGGAACTTTTCCACTTAACATACTTCCCATGTAAATTCCCGGAAGCGAACCCATCAATAATTGTCCTAATAAACCAAGATCTAAATTTCCCATTGAGGCGTGTCCGATTCCGGCAACTAATGTCAAAGGAACGGCATGTGCAATTTCAGTCCCGACTAAACGAGGGGTTGGCAATAGCGGATAAAGAAAAAATAAAGTGACAGTTCCCAGAGCTCCTGCGCCAATTGAAGTTAGCGTTACGGTAGCACCTAACAGAACACCTATGGCAATAGTTAGTGTATTTTGAGTGGTACTTTCGCTGTGAAATTTATCTCCGGCATGTTTTTGAGAGAATTTTAAAAGTCTCTTTTTAAAGATAATAGCAACCGAAGTGAATAACAAGGCCCAGCCTAAACTGTATTTGATAACATGATTTATAGTTTCAATGTCGGTTTTGATACTGTTCAGAATCCAAAGGGTGGCCAAAGCGGCAGGAACACTTCCAAGAGTCAGCCAGCCTGTAATTTTCCAGTTGATGTTGCCTTTTTTGTTGTGAACGAATACTCCTCCGGCTTTAGTAAAGGCGGCATAAAGTAAATCTGTTCCAACCGCTGTTGTTGGCGGAATACCGAACCATAATAAAATTGGAGTCATCAAAGAACCGCCTCCAACACCTGTTAACCCCACTATAAAACCTACTGCTAAACCTGCAATTATAAGACCTATTTGGAAATCCATGGATAAATATTTGCCGTAAAAATAGCAACATTTTTATAATTATCCTATGGAAATGGTAGACTTTAAAAATGTTATTTTGAAAATGATGAAATTTTTATTGTTATAGTATTGGAATACAGTTTGATATGTTTTTTAAGCTGTTTGATGATTAGTAAAAATTGTTACGTATTCCTTTTCGTTGCTATTAAAATGAGGAGGGTGTAAAAAAATCAAATATTGTTTTGATATTTAGAAATAAGTAGTAATTTTGTCATTCAATCTACTAACCCGATAGGGTAATGGATTTTAAAGCTAAAACAAGTCACAGGAATGGAAAAGGAACTTAAAATAAATACCGCAGCAGTTAAGGCTGATGTCACGATTAAAGAAAGATTGTGGGTTTTGGTACCGGCTGCTTTACTGATAGGTTTATTGACGACTTTGATATACAATCATCATGCGGAGTTTTCATGGGATGCATTTGTTGACGGTTTTAATCAGGAATTTTTAGTGTTTTTTGCAATTGGTGTTTTTGCACAATTGGTAGACGGAACTTTAGGAATGGGATACGGAGCAACTTCTACATCATTTTTACTGGCATATGGAGTTCCGCCGGTTATTAGCAGTACAGCAGTTCACGTGTCTGAGATGTTTACCACGGGAGCATCGGCACTTTCTCATCACCGATTTGGAAATATCAATAAAAAACTGGTAAAACATTTATTGATTCCTGGGATTTTAGGTTCTATTACAGGTGCTTATTTACTATCGGATGTGATTAATGGAGATGTTATAAAGCCTTTTATTGCCGTTTATATGATTGTTTTGGCTATTATAATTATTCGAAAAGCTTTAGTTAAAAAGATCATCAAGAAGAAAACTAAAAAACTTGGAGCTTTGGCTGTTTTTGGAGGTTTTATGGATTCCGTTGGAGGTGGAGGCTGGGGACCGATTGTAACTTCAACCTTATTAGGAAGAGGCAGAAATCCAAGATACACAATAGGTTCTGTAAATGCAGCTGAGTTTGCAATTTCGTTTGCAAGCGGTATAACTTTTATGCTTTTTGGAGGAATTCATGGCTGGCAGGTTATCATAGGTTTGATTTTAGGAGGTGTGATCGCAGCACCATTGGGAGCTTATCTGGTCAATAAAATAAAGAGAAAACCAATGATGATTGCGGTTGGTATTTTAATTATAGTATTAAGTTTAAAAACATTATCTAAATTATTGTAACATTTTTTAGAAGGAAAGAGAGAGAATATGAGTGCGACGATTATACAATCATTATTAGATAAAACGAAAGATTTTTCACTAGACGAAACATTGGCTTTTTTAGCAAATGAATATCCGGGAAAAGTAATCTTCTCGACATCTTTTGGACAGGAAGATCAGGTTATCACTGATTTCATAGCAAAAAGCAATCAGGATATAGCCATTTTTACACTAGATACAGGAAGGTTGTTTCAGGAAACGTATGATGTTTTTCATAAAACATTAAAAAAATACAAAAAGCCAATTGAGGTTTACTTTCCGGAAGCAGCAGCAGTAGAGAGCTTGCTTCAGTCAAAAGGACCGAATAGTTTTTATGATTCGGTTGAGAACAGAAAAGAATGCTGTTTTATTCGAAAAGTAGTTCCGTTACGAAAAGCTTTGGCAGGAAATTCGGTTTGGATTACAGGTTTAAGAGCAGAACAATCTGAGAATAGAAACGATTTACAATTGTTTGAATACGACGGAGGTTTCGAAATCATAAAGTTCAATCCATTATTGAAATGGACATTAGAAGAGGTTGAAACGTATTTGTTCGAAAACAATGTTCCTCAAAACGCTTTACACAAACAAGGTTTTGTAAGCATCGGATGTGCACCCTGTACCAGAGCAATTTTCCCGGGAGAAGATATCAGAGCCGGAAGATGGTGGTGGGAATCCAGTCATAAAGAATGTGGTTTGCATAGCGCGAAGAAAGAGTAGCCAGAGTAAAGAGAATAGAATATAGATTTTAAGTTCCGGAGGAACGTTTTATATTGTAGCGTCGGGTTTTAACCCGATGGAGAGTAAAGAAAATAGAACAAAGAATATAGATTTAAGTTCCGGAAGAACGGTCTATATTGTAGTGTCGGATTTTAATCCGATGGGAATGGAAGAAGGAATTTGTAATATATCGTCGGAATTTGACCCGATGGAGAGTAAAGAAAGTAAAATAAATAGTAGAAAGTTTTAGGCAACTCACAAAAAACAACAACCTGAAACTTTAAACTTGAAACAAAAAAACAAAATGAGTTCAGTATTAAAAACAAACGCTTTAGAGAGCGAAGCAATATATATTTTCAGAGAAGTAATTTCACAGTTTGATAAACCGGTTTTACTTTTTTCCGGAGGAAAAGATTCAATAACATTGGTGCGTTTGGCACAAAAAGCATTCTTCCCTGCAAAAATTCCGTTTCCTCTTTTACATGTTGATACCGGACATAATTTTCCGGAGACTATTGCTTTCAGAGACAAACTGGTAGAAGAGTTAGGGTTAGAGTTAATTGTGCGTAATGTTCAGGATGCTATCGACGAAGGAAAAGTCGTAGAAGAAACCGGTAAATATTCCAGCAGAAACAGTTTGCAGACAACTACACTTTTAGACGCAATTGAAGAATTTAAGTTTGATGCCTGTATCGGAGGAGCACGTCGTGATGAGGAGAAGGCAAGAGCTAAAGAGCGTATTTTTTCAGTTCGTGACGATTTTGGTCAATGGGATGAAAAAAATCAGCGTCCGGAATTATTTGACATTTTGAACGGAAAAATAGAGAATGGTCAAAACGTTCGTGTTTTCCCAATTTCAAACTGGACAGAATTAGATGTATGGAGTTATATCGAGAAGGAACAAATCGAAATTCCATCGATCTATTTCTCACATAAAAGAAAAGTTTTTTTGAGAGACGGTTTGATCTGGTCACATTCTCCTTTTGTGTACCAGGAAGAAGACGAACAAATCGAAGAAAGAATTGTTCGTTTTAGAACCGTTGGAGATATGAGCTGTACAGCAGCTGTCGAATCTTATGCAGCAACCATCGAAGAAGTAGTTGGAGAAATCAGAAGCTCCACGATTTCTGAAAGAGGAGCTAGAATTGACGACAAACGTTCTGAAGCCGCAATGGAAAAGAGAAAACAACAAGGGTATTTTTAATTCTTGTAAAAAGTTAGATGTAAGATGTGAGCTGTAATAAGGGAGCAGTAAAAGTAAAAATCAAAGATTCAAAAAAACAAAATTTTTAAAAGTAGGGTTGAAACCTGAAACTTTTAAAACTTGAAACAAAATATAAGATGGACGTTTTAAAAATAGCAACAGCAGGAAGTGTAGATGACGGAAAAAGTACTTTGATCGGGAGATTGCTGTACGATACAAAATCATTGACCACAGATAAAATCGAAGCAATAGAGAAAAGCAGTAAACAAAAAGGATATGATTATCTTGATTTTTCACTGGCAACTGACGGATTAGTAGCGGAGAGAGAGCAGGGAATTACAATTGATGTGGCGCACATTTATTTCTCGACAGCAAAGAAAAGTTACATTATTGCCGATACTCCGGGGCACGTTGAATATACCAGGAACATGGTTACGGGGGCTTCAACTTCTCAGGTTTCCATTATTTTAATTGATGCCAGAAAAGGAGTAATCGAACAAACGTACCGTCACTTTTTTATCAATAATTTATTGAGGGTAAAAGAGGTGATTGTGGCGATCAATAAAATGGACTTAGTGGATTATTCAGAAGAAGTTTTCAATAAAATCAAAGCCGATTTCCAGGCTTTAAATGCCAAAAGTACTTTCAAAGAGCAAAACGTAAGTTACATTCCGTTAAGTGCTATCAATGGAGGAAATGTTGTAGACAAATCAGAAAACATGAAGTGGTATGATGGACAAACGGTTCTGGAGCATTTAGAAGGATTACATTCTCATGATGTGTATGAGCCAGGGAAAGCGCGTTTTCCAGTTCAGACTGTTATTCGTCCTAAAACAGAAGAGTATCATGACTTTAGAGGTTATGCCGGAAAGTTGTATGGGAATTCTTTAAAAGTAGGGGATGCTGTAACTGTACTTCCTTCATTGACAGAATCAAAAGTGACTAAAATTCATTTTTTCGACAAGCAATTTGATGAAGCCGTTGCAGGTTCTTCGATCACCATCGAATTAGAAAATGACATCAATGTGACGAGAGGTGATATGATTGT
The DNA here is from genome assembly GCF_041154745.1 of Flavobacterium sp. CFS9. Taxonomy (NCBI): domain Bacteria; kingdom Pseudomonadati; phylum Bacteroidota; class Flavobacteriia; order Flavobacteriales; family Flavobacteriaceae; genus Flavobacterium; species Flavobacterium sp. CFS9. The sequence goes on from NZ_AP031573.1 coordinate 2,409,169, forward strand.
AAAATCGTCAGAACTTCCAAAAATTGAAAAAGAAATACACACAACTGTATGTTGGATGGACAGTAAAAAACTGGTTCCGGGTACAAAATATATTGTGCAGCACAACACCAATTCGGTTTTGGCAAAAGTAGAAAGTATCAAAAATACAATTGCAACAGATTACTCAGGAACAACACCGGCATCACAGTTAGCAATTAACGAGATAGGAGAAGTAAGCATTAAATTAAGCAAGCCTTTATATTTTGATGCCTATAATGATAATAAATCAAACGGTGCATTCATCTTAATTGATACTGCAACGAATACAACAGCAGGAGTAGGATTCATTCGTTAAAACTGCTGTAAGCTTTAGGCTATAGGCTTTAAGCTTTTTGCAAAATGTTTAACAAGGTAAGCAACGAAGCCTAAAGCTTATTGCTTAAAGCCTAAAGCATCAAAAAAAAAAATGGAAAGTTTTAGAACAGAAATAGAAAATCCGGTAGTTCAGAAAGAGATTATCGAGTTAGAAAAAAAGATTCATTTGTTCCGTGGAGGAAAAATTGACGATGAGCGTTTTCGTAGTCTTCGTTTAGCACGTGGGATCTATGGACAACGTCAGGAAGGTGTTCAGATGATTCGTATTAAACTGCCTTATGGTAAAGTGACCAGCGAACAATTGATTCGTATTACAAAAGTTTCTGATGAATATTCTACAGGACGTCTGCACATTACGACACGTCAGGACATTCAGATTCATTATGTAAGTCTGGACAGAACTCCGGAGCTTTGGGCAAATCTGGCCAAAGACGATGTTACTTTGCGTGAAGCTTGTGGTAACACTGTTCGAAACATTACAGGAAGCGAATTGGCAGGTGTAGATGTAAACGAACCGTTTGACGTTTCGCCTTATGCACATGCGCTGTTTCAATATCTTTTAAGAAATCCTATCTGTCAGGAAATGGGACGTAAATTCAAAATTTCGTTCTCGTCCTCTGATGAAGATACCGCTTTGAGTTATTTGCATGACCTAGGATTTATTCCAAAAATTGTAAATGGTGAGCGTGGTTTCAAAATCATGTTTGGTGGAGGTTTAGGTTCTCAACCGGCTCATGCTGAATTACTTTCTGAATTCGTTCCGGCAAATCAGATCATTCCAACAGCAGAAGGAATCATTCGTATTTTTGACCGATACGGTGAACGTGCAAAGAGAATGAAAGCTCGTATGAAATTCTTAATCAAAGAAATGGGAAGAGATGTTTTCCTTGATTTGGTTGAAAAAGAGAAAAAAGCCATCGCTTTTGAAACATACGAAATTGACACTACGGCTTTTGACGGACCAATTCCGGAACCGTTGTTAGAAGTGCCACAAGTTACAATTGAAGATACAGAAGCATACGAAGCTTGGAAAAAATCAAATGTAATTGCTCAAAAGCAAGAAGGTTATTATGCTATCGGAATCAAAGTTTTATTAGGAGATTTTTACACCGATAAAGCCCGATTATTAGCCGATTTAATTAAAAATTACGCTGCAAATGAACTTCGTTTTTCATTGCGTCAAAATATTGTAATACGTCATGTGAAAGAAGCGAGTTTACCTTTCTTCTATCAGGAATTGGCTAAACTGAACTTTGTTCATTTAGGATATAATTCAACGGCAGATATTACAGCTTGTCCGGGTACAGATACTTGCAATTTGGGGATTGCAAGTAGTACCGGAATTGCAGAAGAATTAGAAAAAGTATTAAGTGCTGAGTATCCTCAGTATTTGAACAACCGCGAAATTGAAATCAAAATTAGTGGCTGTATGAATGCTTGCGGACAGCATAATATGTCGGCAATTGGTTTCCAGGGAATGTCAATTAATTCCGGAAAATTGGTCGCTCCGGCTTTACAGGTTCTGTTAGGTGGAGGAAGATTAGGAAACGGAGCAGGTCGTTTTGCCGATAAGGTAATTAAAGTGCCTAGCCGTAGAGGGCCGGATGCGTTGCGTACCATCTTAAATGATTTTGATGCCAATGGAAGCGGACAAAAGTTTTTGGATTATTATGATTCAAAAGGAGAGAAGTATTTCTATGAAATCTTAAAACCTTTTGCTGATGTAACCAATTTAACCGAAGCTGATTTTGTAGATTGGGGTAATGCCGACAACTACGTAAAAGCAGTTGGAGTGGGAGAATGTGCCGGAGTAGTAATTGATTTGGTGGCGACTTTATTGTTGGAAGCCAAAGAAAAGTTAGTATTCGCACAGGAATCTTTTGACGAAAGCAAATGGTCAGATGCTATTTACCATGCGTACGCCGGATTTGTAAATGGTGCAAAAGCTTTATTGCTTTCTGAAAACGAAAAAACAAACAATCACGCAGGAATTGTTGATTTGTTTGACACGGTTTTTATTGCAGCAGGTAAAATTAAATTAGAAACATCATTCAGAGAATTAGTGTATCAAATCAATGCAATACAACCTTCAGAAGCATTTGCAAAACAATACATTCAGGAAGGAATTGCATTTTTTGATACGATCGAAAAATATAGAACTCAACAATTAGAAAATGCTTAATATCAAACCAAAAGTAACTTTAGTTGGTGCGGGTCCCGGCGATCCGGATTTGCTTACGCTGAAAGCTGTAAAAGCACTTGCTGGAGCGAATGTGGTTTTGTATGATGCATTGGCCAATGAAGAAATATTAGCGTATGCTCCTAAAAATGCGATTCGGATTTTTGTCGGGAAAAAAATAGGCAATCACGCTTATACGCAGGATCAGATCAATCAGCTGATAGTGGATAATGCTTTGACCTACGGAAATGTAGTCCGCTTAAAAGGTGGTGATCCGTTTATTTTCGGACGTGGAAGTGAAGAAATTGAATTCATCGAAAGTTTTGGAATCGAGACGTTCGTAGTTCCCGGAATATCTTCGGTAGTGGCAGTTCCGGCAAGTCAGGGAATATCAATCACCAAAAGAGGTGTTTCCGAAAGTTTTTGGGCTATTACCGGTACAACTTCCGACAGGAAATTATCTTCAGACGTTGCTTTGGCCGCACGGTCCTCTGCAACCGTCGTAATTTTGATGGGGATGCATAAATTGTCTCAGATTATTGATTTGTTTCAAAAAGAAAACAAAGGAAATTTGCCCGTTGCGATCATTCAGAACGGAACAATGCCCGATGAAAAAGTGGGTGTAGGAACTGTAAATTCGATTTTGGAAATTGTAAAAGAGAAGAAACTGAGCTCACCGGCAATTATTGTGCTTGGAGAAGTTGTCCGCGAAAGCAATAAACTAAAAGGATTTTACGAAGAATTTCTGTCCAAAGAAATGGTGAGGTAGAGAGCAGTAATAATGGACTCTATCATAATGTTGATTTTCAATCCGTAAAATGTCTCGGGTATAAAATTGGGTTTTTAACCTGATGCAAGCAAAAAATCATCTAATTTTGATTGGATGAAACTGAATTAAAATGGAACAAAACGAATTATATCCCGTATTCCTGAAGCTTCACAATTTAAATGTTCTGATTGTTGGCGCTGGAAATGTAGGGTTAGAAAAGCTCTCTTTTTTACTAAAGTCGAGCCCCAATGCAAATGTTGAGGTAGTAGCCCCAAATTTTCATCTGGAAATAAAGGTTTTGGCTGAGAAACATCCTTCGATTACCTTAACCCAATCGAAGTTTAAAAAGAGAATGCTTAAAAGACGTCACATGGTAATCGCCTGTACGGATGATTTAAAAGTCAATAAAAAGGTCTATGAATTATCCCGAAAGCGTTATTTGATTTGCAATATTGCAGACACACCGGATTTATGTGATTATTATTTAGGAGGAATCGTAACTAAAGGCAATGTGAAAATTGCCATTTCGACCAACGGAAAATCGCCAACAACAGCCAAAAGACTTCGTGAGTTTTTTGAAGAGGTAATTCCGGAGGATATCAATAAAATGGTCGAAAACCTTAATGAATATCGAAAGACATTGAAAGGTAATTTTGAAGACAAGGTTAGAAAGATGAACGAAATAACCGCTTCATTAAAAAATAAAGAGTAAAAAATTCCGCAAGGAAATCAATGACAAAAATCATTGAAATTAGAATAAATTATTCGTTCCTTTGCATTATTAAGAATGATTATAAACAACAACATAATGATTAAAACAGATATACTTATAATTGGAGCAGGCCCAACAGGATTATTTGCCGTTTTCGAGGCAGGATTATTAAAATTAAAATGCCATATTTTAGATGCTTTACCACAAGCAGGAGGACAACTTTCAGAATTGTACCCAAAAAAACCTATTTATGACATTCCTGGATTCCCTGAAGTATTGGCAGGAGATTTAATCGATGGGTTGATGGAGCAAATCAAACAATTCGAGCCTGGTTTTACCTTAGGAGAGCGTGCAGAAACGATTGAGAAACAAGAAGACGGAAGTTTTATTGTGACTTCAAATAAGGGAACTAAATTTCATGCACCGGTTATTGCTATTGCAGGAGGTTTGGGAAGTTTTGAGCCACGTAAACCACTTATTGAAGATATCGAGTTTTACGAAGATAAAGGAGTAAAATATTTCATCAAAAATCCGGAGAAATTCAGAAATAAAAAAGTGGTAATCGCCGGAGGAGGAGATTCAGCTTTAGACTGGAGTATCTTTTTAGCGAATGTAGCTTCAGAAGTTACGTTGATTCACCGTAGAAACGAATTTAGAGGAGCTTTAGATTCTGTAGAAAAAGTACAGGAATTGAAGACAGCCGGAAAAATTAAATTAATCACACCGGCAGAGGTAATCGGAATCAATGGTGCTGAGCATGTTGAATCATTAGATATCGAAGAAAACGGAGCACACCGTAAAATCGAAACAGACTATTTTATTCCGCTTTTCGGATTAACACCTAAATTAGGGCCAATCGGTGACTGGGGATTAGAAATAGAGAAAAATGCTATTAAAGTAAATAATGCATTGGATTATCAAACTAATATTCCGGGAATCTTCGCTATTGGAGACGTAAACACTTACCCGGGAAAATTAAAACTGATTCTTTGTGGATTTCACGAAGCTACTTTAATGTGTCAGGCTGCTTATCAGATCATTAATCCTGGTAAAAAATACGTTTTAAAATATACTACTGTTTCTGGTGTAGACGGTTTCGACGGAACTCGTAAAGAAGCTCCAAAAGCAGTTGTTAAAGCGATAGTTTAATTTTAAGGGGCTGAGGTACTAAGGTGCTAAGGTTCTAAGATTTTATATAGAGAAAGCTCAAACTTTTTTAGTTTGGGCTTTTTTTTTGATATAAATATTATGCTCCTCCGGAGCTAAACTATTTTAAACATTTTTTAATTCCAAAGGGATGATATATTTATAGCTGATGCATTTATGGAATTGATGGTGTTTGTAAAAAAGCCCTAACGGGCGACATACAATATTGCTAAAGGAAAGATAATATCGCTCCGCTGGAGCTTTTACTTGGAAAGATGATTATTTAGCTAAAGATATTACGCTCCTCCGGAGCTAAGCTATTTTGAATTTTTTATTAATCCCGAAGGGATGCCATCTTTATAGAATTGATGGTATTTGTAAAAAAGCCCCAACGGGGCGACATATAATTCAAAACCAGAATAGCAATGTTGTTCGTTGGAGCTTAAAGCCATTTGATAAGATATTAGAAAAGCACAAAGTAATTTCAAACTTAGTCTCTCAGTATCTCAGCTTCTTAGGTCCTTAAAAAAGAAACTTAAAACCTCAGAATCTCAGCTTTTCAGAAACTTTAAAAAACACTTGCAATTGTTGAGACTATGTCTTTACTTTGCACTGTTCTTAAAATTATTGAAAGTTATCACGAAAGGCGGAGGGAAAGACCCAATGAAACCTTAGCAACCCTTTATCATAAAGAAGGTGCTACATTCTACTTAATACAACATCTTTGTATTCAAGATAGATAACACAAATACATGACACGTATTTCTCAAAAACTTTTCCTGACAACCTTACAATCTTATTTTACTGAATTCAGTATCATGAGCGAATTATTAACGCATTTTTTTGTGCTTAATCTTTCCCGCTTTTTGTTACAAACTTTTAAATCCGACAGGTTTTTAAAACTTGTCGGATTTAAAAAAGGTATAATTAATAAAAACTTAGCCTCTTAGTACCTTAGAGTCTTAGCAGCTAAAAGAATAAAGATATGTCAATAACAATTCAGGAAGCAATAAAAAAAAATATCCTAATCCTTGACGGAGCAATGGGAACGATGTTGCAGCGCTATAATTTCTCAGAAGAAGACTTCAGAGGAGAGCGTTTCAAAGATTTTCCGCATCCGTTAAAAGGAAACAACGATTTACTATCCATAACACAACCACAAGCAATCCGCGATGTTCATGCCGCTTATTTTGAAGCTGGTGCGGACATCGTAGAAACCAATACTTTTTCAGGAACTACGATCAGTATGGCCGACTATTTCCTGGAAGATTTGGTTTATGAACTAAACTATGAATCGGCTAAAATTGCCCGTGAAGTAGCGGATGAATTCACCGCTAAAAATCCGGACAAACCACGTTTCGTAGCGGGGTCAATCGGACCAACAAACCGTACGGCAAGTATGTCACCGGATGTAAACGATCCTGGTTACAGAGCTGTAACGTTTGATGATCTGCGAATTGCCTACAAACAACAGGCAGAAGCTTTAATGGACGGTGGATGTGATCTGTTATTAGTAGAAACCATTTTCGACACCTTAAATGCTAAAGCAGCACTTTTTGCCATTGAAGAGGTAAAAGAAGAACGCAATCTGGATATTCCAATCATGGTTTCAGGAACGATTACAGATGCTTCAGGAAGAACACTTTCAGGACAGACGGTTGAAGCATTCCTGATTTCGGTTTCGCACATTCCGTTATTGAGTGTAGGGTTCAATTGTGCTTTAGGAGCCGATTTGCTAAAACCATACCTTAAAACCTTATCACAGCATACACAGTTTAATGTTTCGGCACATCCAAATGCAGGTTTGCCAAACGCTTTCGGACAATACGACGAAACTCCGGAGCAGACACAGGCCTTAATTAAAGAATATTTAGATGATAATTTAATCAATATTATTGGAGGCTGTTGCGGAACCACTCCGGATCATATTCGATTAATTGCTGAGGTGGCGAAGGATTATAAACCTAGAGTGGCACCGGTTTTTGTATAATATCATCTTATTGATTTTGGGAATGGATTAAAATCCATCCCTACAAAATGGACCGAGCCTAAGGCTCTTAAAAAGTTCCGAAGGAACGATATATTTTGTGCAACGGAATTTATTCCGTTGAAAAAGGTATCATTGAAAAAGAAGAGTTCCGAAGGAACGACATATATAGGTTTTATAAACGATAATTGAAATCGTGAAGAATGCAAGGGAGTCGTAAAACCAAATCCGCGTGAGGGATAAAAGTGAAAAGCCCACAGACCAATGCAGTGATAACGAAATTGGTCGAGGACTTGTAACGGATAGCCCGGTTCGTCTTAGCGAACACGCCCAAATTAATAAATATAAATGCCGAAAAAGTTTTTAAAAGACTTACAGGTAAAAAGATAGAATAAAAAAACTTAGAATCTAAGCATCTTAGAATCTCAGTAACTTAAAGAAAAATGGCAGAAAATAGAAGAGACCTTGTATTATCAGGATTAGAACCGTTAATTATTACACCTACCAGTGTTTTTGTTAACGTTGGAGAACGTACAAACGTTACCGGTTCTAGAAAATTCCTGCGTTTAATCAAGGAAGAGAAATATGACGAGGCACTTGATATTGCAAGGCAGCAGGTAGAAGGAGGAGCACAAATCATCGATATTAATATGGATGAGGGTATGCTTGACGGTGTTACTGCAATGACTAAGTTTTTGAATTTAATAGCATCAGAACCGGACATTTCGAGAGTGCCCATCATGATCGACAGTTCGAAATGGGAAATCATCGAAGCGGGTCTTAAAGTAGTACAGGGAAAAAGCGTCGTAAACTCGATTTCATTAAAAGAAGGAGAGGAAGCTTTTATTCACCATGCCAAATTAATCAAGCGTTACGGAGCTGCGGCCATCATTATGGCTTTTGACGAAGTGGGACAGGCTGATAATTATGACCGAAGAATTGAAATCTGTCAGCGTTCCTATGATATCTTAGTCAACAAAGTTGATTTCCCTCCGCAGGATATCATTTTTGATTTGAATATTTTCCCTGTTGCGACCGGAATGGAAGAGCACCGTTTGAATGCTCTGGATTTTTTCAGAGGGACAAAATGGGTTCGTGATAATTTGCCTCATGCACACATCAGTGGCGGAGTAAGTAATGTTTCGTTTTCTTTTAGAGGAAATGATACCGTTCGTGAGGCGATGCACTCGGTATTTTTGTACCATGCGATCAAGAACGGAATGACGATGGGAATTGTGAATCCGGAGATGTTGACGATTTACGATGATATTCCGAAAGATCTTTTGGAGTATGTTGAAGACGTAATTCTGGACAGACGTGATGATGCAACTGAACGATTGCTGGATTTTGCCGAGAGCGTAAAAGGAGAAGCTAAAACAGATGAGAAAGCAGTTCAGGAATGGCGTTTAGGAACCGTTCAGGAGCGTATTACACATTCATTGGTTAAGGGAATAGATGCTTTTATTGAAGAAGATGTAGAGGAAGCACGTTTGGCTGCTACAAAACCAATTGAGGTAATCGAAATCAATTTGATGACCGGAATGAACGTAGTAGGAGATTTGTTCGGAAGCGGAAAAATGTTCCTGCCACAGGTAGTAAAATCGGCACGTGTAATGAAAAAAGCCGTAGCCTATTTATTGCCTTTTATCGAAGCGAGTAAACAAGCCGGAGATAAACAAGGAAATGGAAAAATCCTAATGGCTACCGTAAAGGGAGACGTTCACGATATTGGTAAAAACATTGTTTCGGTAGTTTTGGCCTGTAACAACTACGAGATTGTAGATCTTGGAGTTATGGTGCCTCCGGAAAAAATTATTGCCGCTGCGATAGAACACAATGTAGATATTATTGGTCTAAGCGGATTGATCACGCCTTCGCTTGACGAAATGGTGTATCTGGCCAAAGAACTGGACAAACAAGGAATTAAAATTCCGATTATGATTGGTGGAGCAACGACTTCGCGAGCGCATACCGCTGTGAAAATTGCACCACAATACAGAGAAACAGTTATTCACGTAAACGATGCTTCGAGAGCCGTTACTGTTGCCGGAAATCTGTTAGATCATAACCGTAAAATATATGCAAGCGATATTCGTGCAGAGTACGATTCTTTTAGAGAAACATTTTTGAATCGTTCCAGAGATAAGAATTTCTTAAGCATTGAAGACGCCCGTAAGAACAAATTACAATTGGATTGGGAAAATTTCAATCCGGTGAAGCCAAATATAATTGGAGAACAAATTGTTGAGGTAGAATTAGACGTTTTGGTTCCGTATATCGACTGGACTCCGTTTTTCAGAACCTGGGAATTGTTCGGGAAGTTTCCGGCAATTTTAACCGATGAGGTTGTAGGGAAAGAAGCGACTTCTGTTTATAAAGATGCTCAGGCAATGCTTAAAGTAATTTTAGAAGAGAAGAAATTATCTGCAAAAGGAATTTACGGAATATTTCCTGCGAATCAGATCAATGATGATGATATCGAATTGACAGACGAAAACGGAAAACCGTTACAGACATTTTTGACTTTACGCCAGCAGTCTCAAAAAACAAAAGGCGCACCCAATATTGCATTAGCCGATTTTATCGCTCCGAAAGAAAGTGGGAAAGTGGATTATATGGGAGCTTTTTGCGTAACAACCGGTTTTGGTGTTGACGAATGGGCAGCTGAATTTGAAAAAGATCTGGACGATTACAATTCGATTATGGTGAAAGCACTAGCCGATCGTTTTGCCGAGGCTTTCGCTGAATATCTTCATGAAAGAATACGTAAAGAAATCTGGGGGTATTCATCAGATGAGAACTTAACGAATGAAGAAATGATTTCTGAAGAGTACAAAGGAATCCGTCCTGCTCCGGGTTATCCGGCATGTCCTGACCATTTGGAGAAACCAACGATCTGGAAACTTTTAAATGTAGAAAAAGAAATAGGCGTAACATTAACTGAAAGCATGGCAATGTGGCCGGCTTCATCTGTTTCCGGATACTATTTTGGAAATCCGGAAAGTAAATATTTCGGACTGGGGAAAATAAAAGAAGATCAGGTAGTTGACTATGCCAAACGACGCAATGTTTCAACTGACTATGCAATGAAATGGCTGAACCCTAATATAGCAGATTAATTTAGTTGATGGTTGATGGTTTTTGGTTGATAGATTTTAAGTCTGTAACTTTTAATTAGAACCGATTAAAGCAGATCAAATAGTTAATGGTTTTGATGTTAAAATATTTATGCAAGAACCAATAAATTATTAACCATGAATAAATAATTAATAAAATGGAGTACAGTAAGTTAGAGGTGTGGTTGGAAGCAAGGAAATTAGTGAATTTATTGTATGATTTTTCGAAATTATTTCCAAAAGAAGAATTGTTTGGATTGACGAATCAAATGAGAAGGGCAGCAATCTCAATTCCTTCCAATATAGCAGAAGGTTGTGGAAGACAAACTTCAAAAGAAACGATACATTTTCTTCACATATCCAGAGGATCGCTATTTGAATTAGAAACTCAATTTTATTTAGCGTTTGATCAACAATATATTGAAGAAAACAGCTTTAACATTGCGCTTGATCAGATTCAGACTTGTAAAAAGCTATTAAATGGGTTTATTAACTACTATAAAAAAATAATATAGTTGAGGTGTAGTTGTTGAGTTCCGGAAAGAACCATCAACCATCAACCATTAACTATCAACTAAAAAAGAATGAAAGTAACAGAACATATAGAAAACGCGAAAGGAAATACATTATTCTCGTTTGAACTTATTCCGCCTCAAAAAGGGAAGAGCATTCAGGAATTGTATGATAATATTGATCCGTTGATGGAGTTTAAACCACCATTTATTGACGTAACCACTTCGCGTGAAGAATATATCTATATTGATAAAGGAAATGGACTTTTAGATAAAAAGCTAACGCGTATGCGTCCGGGAACACTTGGAATTTGTGCTTCTATAAAACATAAATACAATGTTGATACAGTACCACATTTACTTTGTGGAGGCTTTACACAGGAAGAAACCGAATACATGCTGGTAGATTGCCAGTATTTAGGAATCAATAATGTAATGGCACTTCGTGGTGACGCTATGAAAGACGAACAATCTTTTGTGCCAAAAGCGGGCGGGAATAGTTACGCTATTGATTTGGTGCGTCAGATCAACGACTTAAACAACGGAAAGTACCTTCATGAATTAATGGATACTGATAATAAAGCCGATTTTTGCATTGGTGTTGCGGGTTATCCTGAAAAACATTTGGAGTCTCCTTCTTTACAGTCTGATTTAAAAAGACTTAAAGAGAAAGTAGATGCGGGAGCCGATTATGTGGTAACCCAAATGTTTTTTGATAATGCTAAATATTTTGCCTTTGTAGAAAAAGCAAGAGAAATTGGTATTACAATTCCGATTATTCCGGGAATCAAACCAATTGCAGTTCAGAGACATTTACAAATTTTGCCTCAGATTTTTAGAATCGATCTGCCGGAAGATTTAATTGATGCTGTAGATAAATGTAAAAACAATGCCGAAATCAAGCAAGTCGGAATCGAGTGGGCCGTTCAGCAATCATTAGAATTAAAAGCAGCCGGAGTCCCTGTTTTACATTATTATTCAATGGGGAAATCAGAGAATATCCGTCAGATTGCGCGTCAGGTTTTCTAAGATTTTAAGCATAAATTTTTGTCATTTCGATATAGTAGAAATGACAAAGTTTTACCGATATTTACTTTTTAGGACTAATTTTGAATTTATTTTAAAGATGATGGAAAAAGAAGAATTACAGGCAATAGCCTCTCAGCTAAAGCATCCTACAGGAGAAAAAGGAATAGAAATGGCGAATATGATGCATGAAGTTAATATCAATATGACGCGCCATTCCGTTCAAAATCTGCAGGTAACATCGGGAAATACAATTTTAGAATTAGGTCACGGAAATGCCGGACATTTAGAGTATATACTCGAGCAAGCCCAGGATCTGAGGTACTACGGACTTGAAATGTCGGAGTTAATGTATCAGGAAGCGCAGCAAATTAATGCCGCTTTTGTGACTAAAAAACAGGCTCACTTCTCTCTTTATGGCGGAACCGATATTCCATTTAAAGAAGCCTCTTTTGATAAAATATTTACAGTAAACACCATTTACTTTTGGCAGGAACCGGAGAAGTTACTCTCAGAAATTTACAGAGTTTTAAAACCTGAAGGCACTTTTTGCATCACCTTTGCCGAAGAAAGTTTTATGAAACAGCTGCCTTTTACTCAGTTTGAATTTAATCTTTACAGCACTGAAAAAGCAGAAAATTTGATTGAAAGAACGGCTTTCCAAATCGTACATAAAGAAACACTGACCGAAAGTGTAAAAAGTAAACTGGGTGAATGGGTAGACAGAGATTTTACAACTTTGGTATTAGGGAAACGTTGATCTCCTGATCTTCTTCACCGTATTTTTTTTAATATTTTTATAAATTCCGGAGTAATTTGACTCTTTGGAATTAAAAAAATGCACCGTTAATTTTAGTACTCATTTTTTGAGTAATTTAATTGACTTTATTTCATGTTGCTATTTCTGAATGTAATCCGTTAAAATTATGGAGATTAAAAAGATCGATTTTCTAAAAAGTTACAGCAGTATTCTATTGCTTTTGGGCGGGATCCTGCTCGGAAGTGTTTTAGGATTGGTTTTCAAAGAAAAAGTTGAAGTTATAAAACCTCTGGGAGATATTTTCCTCAATCTGCTCTTTACGGCCATTATCCCTTTAATTTTCTTTACAATTGCATCTTCAATTGCCAGTCTGGAAAGAACAGAGAAATTGGGCAAACTGTTTGTAATCATGGTTCTGGTTTTTTTAAGCACCATTTTAATTTCGGCCATCGTAATGATTGTGGCAGTGTATCTTTTTCCGATTCATCAGAATATTATATTGTCTAAAGTCCCGATAGAAAACATCCAATCAGGAAGTATTGGTGAGCAAATAGCGCAACTGGTTACCGTAAATGATTTCTTTGAATTGCTGTCCCGAAAAAGTATGCTGGCGCTTATTATCTTTTCTTTTTTAATTGGTTTTGCAAGTCTGCAATCCGGAGAAAAAGGAAGCGCTTTCAGAAGTTTTCTGGATTCAGGTAACGAAGTCATGAAGCAGCTTTTGAACCTCATTATGAAATTGGCTCCAATTGGTTTGGGAGCGTATTTTGCTTATCAGGTTGGTGTTTTTGGTCCACAATTGTTTGGTGTTTATGCCAAGCCTTTAGGGGTTTATTATGCGGCCTGTACCTTCTATTTCTTCGTTTTTTTTAGTTTGTATGCCTTAGTGGCCGGAGGAAAGAGAGCTTTTATGGTATTTTGGAGCAATAACATTACACCCGCTTTAACGGCGGTTGGAACCTGCAGCAGTATTGCGACCATCCCTGCAAATCTGGAAGCTGCCGAGAAGATGAACATTCCTAAGCACGTTCGCAATTTGGTCATTCCGCTTGGAGCGCCCTTGCACAAAGACGGTTCGAGTATGTCTTCTATCCTTAAAATAACCGTTCTTTTTGCCATGTTTGGAAAAGATTTCACGGCACCTTCGACCATACTTTTAGCACTAGGAATTACTGTAATCGTTTCAATTGTAGAAGGCGGAATTCCAAATGGAGGTTATATTGGAGAAATTCTGGCCATCACAGTTTACGGATTGCCAATGGAACAGGCCTTGCCGGTTGCCATGATTTTAGGAACTCTGGTCGACCCCATAGCGACTTTGTTAAATGTCAATGGGGATCTCATTTGTTCAATGGTGGTCTCGCGGTTTTCCGAAAAAACGAAGTGGTAACTTCAGGCTTCCAAAAAAAATGATCTAACACATAGAAACATAGATTTTAGGAAGTGAAATGTGAGATGTGAAAAGAATGTCTGGAAGAAATACATTTTTTTATACCGATTCTGTGTTTTATAACAAGTGAAACGACTTAATTTCAGGCAGAAAGCTATGTTTCTATGTGTTAAAATAAATTACACCCGACCAATCAATTTAAATATTAAAATCAGCGTTAATCTGCTTAACCTGTAAAATCCGTGTGCTAATTTTTAGCGGCAAGGAAGGCTTACAGCTAGGCATAAAAAGTAGTTTACAATGAATTCAATACTTCAAAATGATCTGAACGATCTTGAAAACATTCTGGAAAAAGCAAAACAGCACGGAATAGCGTTTTTGGATAATCTTGAAAGCGTTCCAACTTCCAGTAAAAATACAATTGATCCAACGCGAGTACTAAATGAGACAGGTTTAGGATCATTAGGAGCTTTGGAAGAATTTAACGAGAGACTGGCACCCTTGATGGTAGCTTCTCCAGGGCCAAGATACTTAGGTTTTGTTACCGGAGGATCAACGCCCGCATCTATTGTAGGCGATTGGCTGTCTACAGTATACGATCAGAATACTCAGGCGGTTAAGGCTCAGGGAGGAACTTCGGCTCTAATCGAGTTTGAAACCATTCATTTGCTGCGACAGCTATTAGAGCTTCCGGAATCTTTTTTAGGAGGATTCGTGACCGGAGCGACAATGTCAAATTTTACCTGTTTAGGTGTGGCGAGACAGTGGATTGGTGCTCAGTCAGGAAAAGATTTTGCTAAAAACGGAGTTTCCGGGGCCATACCTATCTTAACTGCGACACCACATTCTTCATCCATAAAAACATTATCGATGCTGGGTATTGGAAGTAACAATTATACGGTACTTAAAACGGCAGAAGGCAATAGAGAAGCTATTGATATCGACGATCTGCAGAAGAATATTGAGGCATTAGAAGGAAAACCATTTATTTTGATTTCGAGTGCGGGAACCGTTAATACAGCCGATTTTGATGATTTTACAGCCATTGCAAAGCTTAGAGAAAAGTACAATTTCTGGTGGCATATTGATGCTGCTTTTGGCGGTTTTGCTGCGGTTTCTGAGAAATTCAAACACCTGACAGAAGGCTGGGAAGGTGCGGACAGTATTACAATTGACTGTCACAAATGGTTAAATGTACCTTATGAAAGTGCTTTTTATTTAATTAAGAAAGAGCATGTCGGACTGCAAATTGAGACGTTCCAAAATTCTAATGCGCCTTATTTAGGGAATCCTCTGGAGAATTTTAATTACCTGAATGTGCTGCCTGAAAATTCACGCCGATTAAGAGCTTTACCGGTTTGGTTCTCTTTATTGGCCTATGGAAAAGAAGGATTTAAAGACATCATTGAGAAAAGTACGGCATTGGCACTGCATTTCGCAAACGCTCTTATCGAAGACGAGAACTTCGAACTGCTAGCCCCAATCCGACTGAATAATGTTTGTTTTACATTAAAAGGAGATCATAATCAGGAGAATGTAAGCAAATTTTTGACGCATTTAAATGATACCGGAAAGGTGTTTATGACGCCAACAGTTTATCAAAACCGAAAAGGAATCCGAGCGTCTTTCGTCAATTGGCGTACTACTGAAAATGATATCAAAATAATTATCGAAGAGATAAAAAAGACCCTTTCTGAATTGGATTTTTAATCCGATAATCTAAAATTTTAAAGCCCGATTAGATTCTAGTCGGGCTTTTTTTTGCCTTTTTTTGAAAATTGGAAGAACGGTCAGTCCGTAATTTT
The DNA here is from genome assembly GCF_041154745.1 of Flavobacterium sp. CFS9. Lineage (NCBI taxonomy): Bacteria > Pseudomonadati > Bacteroidota > Flavobacteriia > Flavobacteriales > Flavobacteriaceae > Flavobacterium > Flavobacterium sp. CFS9. The sequence continues at coordinate 2,424,925 of NZ_AP031573.1, forward strand.
TAATTTTTATCCCATAATTTCTTAAGGAAAGATTAAGTAAAATTTAATTATTCTTTAAGTATCGGCCTGTTTGTTATGTTTTCTTTCGTTTAAAAGTTAATTACTATTCTTATTTAGAATAATTAAAAATAACTTGGAAAAAATCTTTTGAGAGCCTAATTTTGTTGCTAATTTAATTTTCAAACCAAAATTTATTAGATGCAAATAAGTAGATTAATACTCTTGATCGCCATTTTTTTTATTTCACTTCAGGGGTATTCACAAAAGGACAAAGTAAGTTTAACCGGAGTTGTTGTTAATCACCTTGGGAAAACTGCCGAAGGAGTTTCAGTAGCTTTAAAAGGAACAGCATACAGTACACTGACGAATAATAAAGGAGAGTATAAAATTAGTGCCGAGCCGGGAAATTATGTTTTGCTTGTTACTCATGTGGGTTATAAAACCACAGAAACGGCAATTTTTTTAAAGCTGGGAGGAAAGCCTACTCAGAATATTACGATGGAAGAAGATATGGCAGCTTTAAATGAAGTGGCTGTAATAGGAAAGTCAAAAGTTCAAAGAGTACGAGAACAGGCCTATAACATTACCGCTATAGATTTAAAGAAAACCTACAATACGTCTGCCGATTTAAATCAGGTTCTGAATAAAACGACTGGAGTCCGCATTCGGGAATATGGAGGATTGGGATCGGCTTTTAATTTTTCACTGAATGGTTTCTCCGGGAATCAGGTTAAATTCTTTCTGGACGGAGTACCGATGGACAGTTATGGTTCGGCTCTTACGCTGAATAATATTCCGGTAAACATGGCCGAACGAATTGATGTTTACAAAGGCGTTGTTCCTATAGAATTGGGGGCAGATGCGCTGGGGGGAGCTGTTAATATCGTAACCAACAAAAATGTAAATCGTTACATCGATGCTTCTTATAGTTACGGATCGTTTAATACGCACAGAGCAGCCATAAACACAAGATTTTCCGGTAGAGATGGCTTTATCGCTAATATTAATGCCTTTGCAAATTATGCCGACAATGATTATAAGGTAGATGTAAGTGTTGTGGATAAAAATACCTCGAAGTTTTTACCGGAACAAAAATACAAGCATTTTCATGATGCCTATAAATCAGGAACTATAATGGCAGAAGCAGGATTTAAAAACAAGAGTTTTGCTGATTATTTGCTTGTTGGTTTTGCTGTTGCGGGCAATAAAAAAGAAATTCAGCAGGGAAGAACCATGCAAAAAGTAGTTGGGCAGGCTTTTACAGATAGTGAAAGTTTTATTACCTCTCTGAAATTCAAAAAAAGTGATCTTTTTACCAAAGGATTGTCTTTAAGTATTAACTCCACTTATGCTTTAGTAAACAACCGCTCGATCGATACGTCTTCACGAGTGTACGACTGGACAGGGAATTATATGTACAGACAATTTGCAGGAGCAAATGATAAAGGTGAATTAGGAAACAAAACAATATACGTTTACGACGAGGCTAATGCACAGCTGACAACAAATTTAAAATATCAGTTAAATGAACAGCATTCGTTAGCGGTAAACTATTCTTATTTGGGCTACAAACGCAAAGAGACAAACGAGTATTTAAAAGTTGTAGAACTGGGAGAACCTACCATTGACAAAAATATTCTGGGGCTGAGTTATAATTTTAGCGGTCTCGATAATCGATTGGCTATTTCGGGTTTTGGTAAAATGTTTGATTTAGCAACTCAAATGATTGCCAATAACATAACACAATCTTCTTCATCAACAAATTATGGTTATGGTGCTACTTCAGCATACCATTTGACAGATAAATTTCAAATTAAAGGTTCCTATGAACATGCGTATCGTTTGCCTTCTGCTACAGAAATGCTAGGCGACGGACTTACCATAAACAGTAATATCGGATTAAGACCTGAGAGTAGTGATAATGCTAATTTGGGGCTGGCTTTTAATACTCAGAACAGTAAAAATCATTTTAATGTTGAGACAAGTATCATTTACAGAGAAGCAAAAGATTTTATCAGAGAAAAGCAGGAGGGAGACAAAACGGTTTTTGAAAACCTTCAAAACGTACAAATAACAGGCATTGACGGTGTTTTTAGATACGGATACAAAGACTTCATACATTTTGAAGTAAACGGAACTTATCAAAAGAGCCTTAACAAAAACAAATACAAAGCAGGAACAACCAGTCCTGACGCACTGTATGACGCACAATTGCCCAACGTTCCGATCTTCTACGGAAATGCTGATCTGACTTTTAATTTTAAAAACATCAGACATCAGGACGACAAACTTTCTCTAAATGTAAGCGCCAATTATATAGATGCCTTTTATCTGACCTGGCCGGTACTGGGAAGTCTGGAGACCAAAAAAGCTATTCCGGAACAATTTACACAAAACGCTATGGTTGCCTATTCTTTTGTAAACGGCAAATACAATCTGGCTTTCGAGTGCAGAAATATTACCGACATAAAAGTGTACGACTATTTTAAGGTTCAAAAACCCGGACGTGCTTTTTCAGTGAAGTTCAGATACTTTCTACAGTAATTTAAATAATAACCCTAAATAATTATAATCATGTTTGTAAACAAATTCGCAAAATGCTTTGCATTGGCTTTTCTGTCATGCTCTATCTTTTCATGCAGCAGTGATGATTCCTCGAAAGATGGAACACCAACTGTAAACGGAACTAAATATGTAGCATCTTATTGGCTGGCCGATTATACACAGTATATATTAGATTTTAATTCTACAGATCAGTTAATGACCGGAGAAATTAGTGCAAAAGGAGTGGGGATTGAGCAGGGAGGAAGTTGTTTTCCTGTGAACAATACATTTTTTGCCTTAAGCACAGAAGATGAAGGGTCGGTATCGTTTCGTCTGAACAATGCCGGAAAGCTGGCAGCGGGAGATAAGATTTCTTTCGAGTCTTCTTATGCTGTAGGGTATACGGATGATAAAAAATTAATCAATATTGGCGCAACCTGGGACGGTAGTTCATCTGATTATGAATTGATGATTTACAATCCTGCGACAGTTTCTATCGATGCCCGTAAGTTCAACGATTTTAGTGTGAATCCAGCCAATAAAAAAATATTATACTGGCCAACAGGAGCGGCAGTTTCAGGGGATAAACTTTTTGTTCCGGTGTATACCAAAGATGTAAGCGACGGAACCAATAAAGTATTATCGTCTGATGCTACAATGAGAGTATACAAATATCCTTCTTTAGAATATGTAACGACGATAAAAGACACCAGAACAACTGCAATTGGTCTTTATTATACCAATACCGGAATTGTTCAGACAGAATCTGGGGATATTTATACGTTCTCCTCTAATGCTCGTGCAGGAGGTTATCCGGTTACAGGAGTTTCATCAGGAGTTCTACGTGTTAGAAAAGGCGATGCCAAGTTTGATCCGGGTTACTTTTTCGATCTTCAGTCAAGTACTTTAAAAGGTAAAGTTCTTGCTGCTTATCCTTTAGGAGGAGAGAAAGTTTTCATCTCTTATATTCCTACCGAAGTTGATGCTGTTAATTCTGTATACAGTTTCCTTAACACAAAAACAATTTTCAAATCGGCAATATTGGATTTATCTGCCAAAACAATCCTAGCGGTTACCGGATTACCGGATCATGGCGGAGATGAATTCTTCGGATTGGGAAGTATGTTTGTAGAAAACGGAAAAGCATACAAAAGTTTTGTAACAGGCGATCAGGCACGTGTGTACCAAATCGACATTGCAACCGGTGCTGCAAAAGCGGGTGCGCTTATCAAAGAAGGTCTTTATTTGCCTTCAATTGGTAAACTTACTTACTAAATTACCACATTTTTAAGCGGCTTGAGGGTTTTTAATAATCCTCAAGCCGTTTTATTTATAAACGAACATAGTTTAAAACTAATATTTTAATGAATGCTATTAAAAACCGCACAGGTAAACCGCCCAATAAAGGAAAATCACGTTTTAGTAAAATCAATGCCTGGCTGCACTTATGGCTGGGACTTGCTTCCGGAATAATTGTATTTATCATGGCAATTACCGGCTGTATTTTGGTTTTTGAAGAAGAAATCAAAGAGTTTACTTCGCCCTGGCTCAATGTCGAAGCTCAAAGTCCTGAGCAGTTATTACCCCCTTCTAAAATTTATGCAGCAGTTCAAAAAGCACTGCCCAACAAAGAAATTCATGGTTTCTGGTATAATGGTTTAGACAAATCAGTTAAAGTCGATATCGAATCGGATTCGTTGATTTATGTAAACCCCTATAACGGTAAAATTACCGGGATGGTTGATCATGAAGATTTCTTTCACATAATCGATGAAGGGCATCGGAATCTTTGGCTGGAGCGGGATATTGGAGCGCAAATAACGGCCTGGGCAACCTTTGTTTTTTTCTTTTTACTGATAAGCGGACTGATATTGTGGTTTCCGAAAAAGTGGAACAAAACAACCATTAACAGCAGTTTTAAAATAAAGTGGGAGGCTAAGTTCAAGCGCCTCAATTACGATTTGCACAATGTAATGGGTTTTTATGTGCTCATTTTGGCATTGCTGATTTCTTTTACCGGATTGTTAATGAGTTTTCATTGGCTAAGGGAAAGTACCTACTGGATTAGTGGTGGATGGGCAGAGGTAAAGGAGCAGACGGTTTCTGTTAAAAAGGAGCCCCTGTCTAAAGAGCAATTAGACAAACTGACTGCTGCCGATTTTATTTGGAAAAAGGTTCGGACGGAAATTGCCAAAGAAAATAAAGAAGCAGTCATCATTCATTTTCCCGATGATCCGAAAGAAGATTTTTACGCCTGTACGGATATGTACAAAGGCATTTGGAGAGATCTGTATTTTGACTCCAAAACGCTTGAATTACTTCCAAAATCAGAAAAATATATTGGTAATGAACGTTTTTCAGATTGGTTGATGCGATCCAATTACAGCCTTCATATTGGTGCAATAGGAGGATTGTCGACCAAAATAATTTATTTCATAGGCAGTTTAATCTGCGCCAGTTTACCCATTACCGGATTTTACATCTGGTGGGGCAGAAAGAAAAAGCAAAAATCAAAAGTTTAGTGTTGATTTGATTTTAGCAGTTTTGTGTTAGTTAGTTTCCTTAAAGTCTTTTGTGTGAAGTAAAATTCCTCAAAAGACTTTTTTTGGCTTTGTGGGACTTCGACTTCGCTCAGTCTGACAAAGTTCTTAATATCATTTTCAAGGTCTTTTTACTTGTGGCGGTATGCTGAAGGATAAATAATCTCAACAAGACAAAGCACCGGAAAATGATTTAAGATTTTTGATCTCTTGTTATTCAATAGTGAAATTGTCAATTTTGTACAGCTCCAAACATCTGAAATCAAGAATCGTTAATCTTCATTCTAAAATCTCTTAACTTAATCACATTGACCGAAGCTCTGGAATTGCGTCTTTGCGAGCAAAAATGCCATACTTGCTTTGCGGTTAATTTCATAAACAAAAAGAGCCTGCTAACTACAAACAGGCTCTTTCATTCAAAAAAAAAACAAAAACAAGGAAACTAAAGATCCAAATATTAAATTCTGTACGTAAACGCTATAGTAGCAATACGGTTGTCCAGATCATATCTTTTATTGATGCTCGTTTGAGCTATGACTGAATTGATATGAAAATTATTGGTATTAAAAATGTCCGTAATATTAAATTTGATACTTCCTTTCTTAGCCAGTACCTGTTTTGAGATTCCAATACTAAAATCAAAAAAAGCATCTCTTTCATAAATACCCAGATTCGATTTGGATTGATACTGTGCATTAGCTTCAGCTTTCAGGCTATCGGTGATCGTAAAGGAGTTCTGTATACTCAGATTTAAAGTAACGATAGGATCAATTTTATCTGTGTTTACCACATTCCCCATAAACTTGTTCTCAAAAACATTGAAAAGAGTGTTTACTGACCACCATTTGTAAATTTCGGCTGTATTGGTAATATTTACGCCATAATTAAAGGATTTGCTCACGTTAATTTGGGAAGTTACAGTAGTGTTGTTGGCGGGATTGTAATCGTAAACCTCTGTAAAAACATCTTTGGTTTTACTGAAATACAACGAAGCCATAAAAGCACTTTTCCAGGCATATCCAATTTCCGTCGAATGTGTAATCTCAGGAACCAGATTCGGATTTCCCTGTGAATAGTTAAACGAATCATCGTAAAAACGGAACGGATTCAAATCAAACTGACTCGGTCTGTTGATTCTTTTACTGTAAGAGGCATGTAGAGAATGATTGCTGTTTAACTCGTATTTTAAAGAAACACTCGGAAACCATTTTAAATAATCGTCCTTATGAGTTTCATTTAAAGTTTTTTGTACTATCTCAATCGCAGTATATTCCGTTCTTAACCCTCCCTGAATATTTAACTTTTCCAGTTGGTATTTATAATTGGCATAAGCAGCATAAATCTGTTCTTTGTACTCAAAATGATTGGTTGAGTTAGGATCAACAACCCACTGATTATTGTCGTAATATTCGTAAACCGATGGATTGTCATTGTTTTTAACGCTGGCTTTAGCTCCCCATTCGATAGATTGCTTTTCCTTTAACGGATTAACGAAATCAATTTTCCCCGTAAAAACACTCAATTGCGACGGAATAAAACCTCTACGGTCATTAATGTTGACTGTCGCAGGATCTGTATTTTTTGCACTTTGAAACTGATTCGATCTGAATTTCGACGTTTCATACTCGAAATCAAAAGACATGTTTTTGCCCTCGGTATTAAATTTATGAACTCCGGAAAAGCCATACGTATAATCGTTCCACTTCTCTTTACTGTCGTTGAAGGTCAGAGCATCAAATTGCACCTGATTCGAAGCATTCAGCAATGTATTTCTTCCGTTGGCGATGTTTTCGTAACGCCCCAGTTTGGCATCAATATATACTTCTAAATTCGTTTTAGGAGAAACCTCATAAGTGGTTCCAATTTTAAAATTATTCGAAGTCAGCGGTTCGTTTGTAATGGAGGTCTGATGGTTGTTTGTCGAAATAGTCTGACGTGTATTGTCAGTATATTGAATCTGGTCGAATTCTTTACGTTCTTCCTCCCCTCTAAAGGTGTAACTGTAGTTTCCGTAAACGCCAAATTTGTCTTTGTTATAACTTAAATTAACACCGGAATTGGTTCTGTTTTTACGGGCTCTTCCGTAATTAGTGAACACCGTTCCTTTAAGTCCGCCCGTATTAGGTTTCTTTAGAACAATATTAATAATTCCGGCTTTACCGGTCGCATCATATTTAGAAGAAGGATTAGTAATCACTTCAATTTGCTTGATATTGGATGAGGTAGTTGACTTTAAATAATTGGCAAGTTCTTTTTGCGAAAGCTGTGTTAACTTCCCATTGATCATCACTCCGACACCTTGCTGCCCACGAATCGATAATTCGCCATCCTGAGAAACGACAACGCCCGGAGCACGTGATAAAACGTCTAAGGCAGTACCGCCTTCAGAAACAATACTATTTTCTACATTAAAAACCAGTCGATCTGATTTCTGAGTATATAAAACTTTCTTTTTTGTGATTACAATTTCATCTAAAACATTAATCGAGGTTTCGACAATGCTGTCTTTTCCTTTTTCCGTCTGCGAATATCCGTAGACTGAAAAGGCAAGTACAATAGATGTTATAATATTCTTCATGGTATTTTGGAATGATAGGGGTAAAGTAATTTTTGATTTTGGGCGAATAAGTAGAAAAATTAATATTTTCCGGAAGCTGTATTCTATTGTAGAACGAGCTGTTCGAGTTTGTCAGAAAGTGTATTTTGAAGAAGTATTAATCGGTTTGAGAGCTTATATATGGAGGCTTTTATGGGAGGAAATATGGAAAACATGAGTGATTATTTGAAGTTTCAGTTGTCAAATATAACACTATTTATAATAAGTCTAAATAAATATAGTTAAAATTTGAAACAAATTATATAACCTGCTAATAATGAGTGCTTAGTGTTTTTGTAAAAAAGTGGAAAATTTTAAATTATCGGATAAACTTGAGAATAAAACCAATAAAAATCGGGCTTCACAAGATTTTAGAAAATGGAAAAAGGGAAGAGGAATAAAAGCAGAAAAACCAACTTATTCTATAAGAGAACAAATTGGTTTTTACTTTAAAATGAAGTAAAGCTGGAAATCCTATTTTGTAATTTCTCTAAAAACAGCTTCGAGATTTTTATTTTTCTGGTTCAGTTGTAATGTTTTTAAACCATTTTCATTGGCAAAATCAAAAATAGCCGGACGCATGTCTTTTTCGGCAATAAAAGTCAGCTCCCAGGTCATGTCATGTGTGTTTTTGTAGGCCGTAATGTTTTCAAGTTTTGCCAAAAGCTGCTCTTCTACCTGATAATCAAACTCTACCTCGATCACTTGTTCTTTGTCTTCAGATACCAGGTGGTCTAATTTTTTGTCAGCAACAATTTGTCCTTTGTCAATAATAATGACACGATCGCAAATGGCTTCAACTTCCTGCATGATATGAGTAGACAGAAAAACGGTTTTATCTTTCCCTACATTTTTGATAACATTTCGAATTTCCATTAACTGGTTAGGATCCAGTCCGGTAGTAGGTTCGTCCAGAATTAAAACCTCCGGATTGTGCAATAAAGCATTGGCAAGTCCCACACGCTGGCGGTATCCTTTGGAGAGCTGTCCTATTTTTTTATGACTTTCACCTGACAGTCCTGTCAGTTGTATGACTTCTTCAATTCTTGATTTCGGAACCTGATAAACATCGGCATTAAAAGCCAAATATTCACGAACATACAAATCCAGATACAACGGATTATGCTCCGGTAAATAGCCAATAGAACGTTGAACTGCCTTTGCATTCGTCATGACATCATGACCGTTTACAAGGGCTGAGCCGTTATCTGCCAGTAAATAGGTCGTCAAAATTTTCATTAATGTAGATTTTCCGGCTCCGTTTGGACCCAAAAATCCGACGATTTCTCCTTTTTCAATAGAGAATGAAATTTCATTTAGCGCTTTTTGCGTTCCGTAACTTTTTGATATGTTGTGTACTGCTATCGACATGACTTTTTATTTGCTACAAAAGTAAACAGAAATACGCTCGATTGCTACATTTTTGTCTTTTAAAGAAATCATAAAAAAAATATAAAAGCCAGTCGTTACGGCATCGTTCTTGTTAAAGGGATATCAAATTTAAAATAATTTATAATGAAAAAAATGTTGGTGGTTCTTGCATTAGCTATGGTTAGCTTTGCAAACGCACAAAAAGGAACAATCTTAGTTGGTGGTGGTATTGGTTACACTTCTCAAACCAGAACTTTAGGAAACAATGAGGTTAAAACGAATGAATTTGATTTTTCTCCAAAAGTAGGTTACCAATTTCACGACAACTGGACTGTAGGGGGTGAGGCTTCTTTTGGTTCAAGCAAAACTGAGCAAGGAGTAAATGAAGTGAAAAACAACACTACTAAATTAGGTGCGTTTTTACGTTACACTATGCCATTAAACCAAACTTTCGCATTCTTCGCTGAATTAGGAACAGGTTTTCAAAGTGCAAAAGACAAAACGTACACTGGACCAATGACTTCAACTGCTAAAGCTGACGGTATGTACATTGGTATTACACCAGCTCTTTTCATCGATATGAAAAAAGGTTTTGGTTTAAACTTTAACATTGGTGGTTTAGGGTACAACACTTTAAACTATGATAACAATGGACCAGAAGTTAAAAACTTCAATTTTAATTTTGGTAGAACATTTAACATTGGAGTTTCTAAAAACTTCTAATCTTAAATAGTATTCAATTTCAGAAAAGCATCCGCCGCGGCGGGTGCTTTTTTTGTTTAGTCCTTTTGTATTAATGTACGAAGCAATGCTAACAATAGTGAAGTTGAAAAAATCATAACTACAAGAACTTCGCTTTCGCCTGTTGGTACTAAAAAAACAAAATATATTTAAATAAAATCTGTTAGGAGAAATTGTTTTTAGCACATAGAAGTATAGATTTAGTTGTCTAAAAAGGTGTTTCACTTGTTTAAGAATACATAAACTGCTATGTGGGAGAAATATATTTTTGTATGTCATCTTTGTTTTACTGCTAAGATCTATGTTTCTATGTGTTTAGCGAAATTTTGGAGTTGACTTATGAGATTCAAGATGCAATTTTGTTTTGCAAGTATATTTTTGTCCCGGTAAAATCATAAAATAAAACGTATTTTTGGCACTTAGATCAAAAATCTAAAATCCACAATCTGAAATCTAAAATTACCATGAACTGGGAACAACTTTTATCACTCAAACGCCAAGGCGATACCAGCAAAAGATTACGTGTAGAACAGGACGATACCCGATTGGGTTTTGAAGTTGATTATGACAGAATAATCTTTTCGGCGGCATTTCGCTCTTTACAGGATAAGACACAAGTTATTCCGCTTTCGAAAACCGATTTTGTGCATACCAGATTGACACACAGTTTAGAGGTTTCGGTGGTCGGACGTTCACTAGGACGTTTGGTTGGGAAAAAAATTATTGAAAAATATCCTCATCTAAAAGAAGTTCACGGGTATCACATGAACGATTTTGGTGCTATCGTCGCCGCAGCTTCTCTGGCGCATGATATAGGAAATCCTCCTTTTGGACACTCAGGAGAAAAAGCAATTGGAGAGTATTTTTCGATCGGAAACGGTTTAAAATACAAAGACCAATTAACGGCTAAACAATGGCAGGATTTAATTGATTTTGAAGGAAATGCCAATGGATTTTCGGTGCTTACGGCAAGTCGTCCGGGAATTGAGGGAGGACTTCGAATTTCGTATGCTACGCTTGGCGCTTTTATGAAATATCCGAAAGAAAGTTTACCTAAAAAGCCTACTCAGAATATTGCCGATAAAAAATACGGTTTCTTTCAGGCCGATAAATCTTTTTTTGAAGAAGTGGCCAATGACATGGGCATGATTGTCAATAAAACAGGAGATGATATTGGTTTCGAAAGACATCCGTTGGCTTATTTGGTTGAAGCAGCCGATGATATCTGCTATACCATTATTGATTTTGAAGACGGGATAAATCTGGGATTAGTTTCAGAAGATTATGCCTTAGAATATTTGATTAAACTGGTAAAAGACAATATCGGAGTAGCCAAATACAAGACTTTAACAACAAAAGAAGACCGAATTAGTTATTTACGTGCTTTGGCTATCGGAACGTTGATTAATGACGCTGTAAATGTTTTCATCGAGAATGAAGAGGCTATTTTGGAAGGGAAATTTCCTTTTGCCTTAACGGATAAGAGTAAATACAAAGCACAGATGGATGATATAATCAAACTAAGTGTCGATAAAATCTACCAGAGCCGTGAGGTGGTTGAAAAAGAAATTGTAGGGTATCAGATTATTCAAACCCTGTTGGATAAATTTATAACGGCTTTCAACAACAAATACGAAGGAACAGCTTCAAACTACGATAAACTGCTTTTGAAAATGCTGCCTGAAAAGCATCATTTAGAAAAAACCAATTTATACGAGCGTTTGCTGCACATCTGTCATTATGTTTCTTTGTTAACAGACGGAAATGCACTGGAGCTGTTTGAAACGATCAATGGCAGAAAAACCAATTAAGAATCAACAATTGCTGATTTATTGAAAAGCATACACCAGACCCACACCTAAGACTTGTCTTAGCTGGGCTCTTGGTCCGTTGTTGACTTGTGAAGTTGTTCCGGTAGCAGGATCAAAAAAGTCTTTTTTGGTTTTGATATCATCATCATACACCAGATGTACACCAATATTTGCTTTTACATAAGCATTTACCACAAGATCCAAACGGGTATCGTAATCTATATCGACGTTTCCAAATTTGTTTAGATAATCGGTATACAAACTCAAACGATTTTCGTAGAATATATTTTTAAAAATCTCACTTTTCATGTATCCGGTAAGCAGAATACCAAATTCGGCTTTTACCTTCTGTCCGTTTTCAACTAAAATTTTAGAGTTTGGGTCCATTGGGTCCACTATATAAGTCGCTTTTCGCACACCAAAAGCTCCCTGATTCGCTAAAGCCTGATCGAGAACTAAGGTAGTTTTTAAGGTAAAAGGAGAGAAATATAAGGTTCGGTTTTTCTTTTTATCTGAATTTTCAGCTCCGGCTCCAAGGAAGACATAAGCCGGTGCAAAAGGTCTGGAGATAGCAACATCCTTGTTAGGGTAGTTGTATCCGTCGGTAAATTGAGTATTGAAGTTGAATTTCGCCGAGTAGTACCAATTTGAAATCGTATCTTTTCTAAAACCGTAAGTCGAATTGAATAGAAAAGCATCATCAGTTTTACGGAGTTCGGTACCGTCCTGCTGGTTTAAACCGTATTTTACAATAAGTTCATTGGCCCATTTGTGGTTCCCTTTGATGTAAGTTCGGTTAAACTCACCTTTGAAAAGTCCCGAGATCGAGCTTGTTCCCCCCGCACTCCAGTTTACAAAAGCAATTTCGGAAATGTCAAAGCCCAGTTGATTTTTTTTGGTCCAGTTTGATGGCGGTGCAGGTAATTCGCCAGGATCCAATGTCGTTTGTATAATTTGAGCAAAGTTATTTGAAGTACACAAAAGCAGCAAAAGCAAAAGGGCAGAACGCAATAATTTCATTGTGATTTTATTTTTTGACAGCGCAAAATAATTATTTTGTATCGTTTGAAAAAAGATTTATTAAACTTTTAACGTCAATTTTACACAATTGTTGTAACTGATTCACCGTTCCATGCTCTATAAACGTGTCCGGAATACCCAAAACTTCGATGGTATTTTTGAAATTATGTGAGGCCGCAAACTCCAAAATGGCACTTCCAAAACCACCGTTTATAGTACCGTCTTCGACTGTAATGATCCTCTCGAAGCTTGATAAAATAGTGGTTAATGTATTGATGTCTAGTGGTTTGATGGATGGGAAGTCGTAATGAGCGATGGTCTCGGAATTGTGAGATTCGTTTATTGCTTCGATCACATTATTTCCAATTGTTCCCGTAGACAAAACGGCTGTTTTTGTGCCCTCTTTTAAACAATTTGCTGTACCAATTTCAATTTTTTTATAATGTCCGAAATTTTCTACTTCCCAATTTGGGATGACGCCCCGGCCCCTTGGATATCGAATGGCGATGGGATGATTTAGCCCTAATTGTGCCGTATATAAAATATTCTGTAAGTCAATTTCGTTGAGAGGAGCATAAATAATCAGGTTCGGAATGGCACGTAAATAAGCAATGTCAAAAAGGCCATGATGTGTTGCTCCATCTTCGCCTACTAATCCGGCGCGGTCGAGACAAAAAATAACAGGCAAGTTTTGCAGTGCAACATCGTGAATGACCTGATCGTAAGCACGCTGTAAAAAAGTCGAATAAATATTGCAGTAAACCGTCATTCCCTGAGTAACCATTCCTGCCGCAAGTGTTACCGCATGCTGTTCGGCTATTCCAACGTCAAAAGCACGTTCTGGAATCTCATCCATCATAAATTTAAGAGAACTTCCGGATGGCATTGCCGGAGTGATTCCGATGATTTTTTCGTTCTTTTTGGCTAAATCTAAGATCGTCAGACCAAAAACATCCTGATATTTAGGAGGTAAATTTTCTTCTGATTTAGCATAGACTTCTCCGGTTGAAGCATCAAATTTCCCCGGAGCATGATATTTTACCTGATTTTCTTCAGCCTGCTGTAAACCTTTTCCTTTTGTGGTTACAATGTGCAGGAATTTAGGACCTTTTATTTTTTTTAAACGATTAAGTTCTTTGATCAGGGCTGGAAGATCATGACCGTCAATTGGTCCCGAATAATCAAAGTTTAATGACTTGATGATGTTATTCTGTTTTGGGTTTTTCCCGTTCTTAACAGCCGTTAAATACTTTTTCAAAGCTCCTACACTTGGATCAATCCCGATGGCATTATCGTTTAGAATGACCAAAAGATTGGCATCCGTAACCCCGGCATGATTCAAGCCTTCAAAAGCCATTCCTGAAGCAATCGATGCATCACCAATTACGGCTATATGCTGTTTATTGAAATCGCCTTTTAGTTTTGAAGCAATGGCCATTCCAAGTGCCGCCGAGATAGAAGTGGAGGAATGTCCTACGCCAAATGTGTCGTAAATACTTTCGCTTCTTTTCGGAAAACCGGAAATACCTTCAAGCTGTCTGTTCGTGTGAAAAACTTCCCTTCTTTCCGTCAAAATTTTATGTCCGTAGGCCTGATGTCCCACATCCCAAACCAATAAATCGTCGGGAGTATTAAACACATAATGAAGTGCAATGGTCAATTCGATTACACCCAGACTGGAGCCTAAATGCCCTTCTTTAACCGAAACAACATCAATAATAAAATCGCGTAATTCCTGTGCAACCTTAGAAAGCTGCGCTTCTGTTAATAAGCGTAAATCAGCGGGATTGTATATGTTGGAGAGTAAGTTACTTTTCATTGTAAGGTAAAAAGCAAATTTACGGTTTTTAAAATTAAATTCAGTTCAATGAAATTATCTAATATTTAGCAATAGATATGTTAAACGATGTATTGCACCATTTTTACTGTTCAAATGGAATTGATAAAGTATAAGTCGAGCGAACAATTTTATTTTTAAATTTTCCAGGAAGCCATTTGGGGCCTTTTTCTAAAACTCTTATTGCTTCTTTACCGTTTTCTATTGATGTGTTTTTAATAATATTGAAATTAGTTAAACTGCCATCTTTTTCTATTACAAATACCACAGTTGTTTTGTCCGGATCTATTTTCGTTTTACTTGGAGCAGTATAATTTTTAATGAAAAACTTTTGAAATTTCTTCATTCCATTTTTTGGAACAGGTAAAATATCCAAGTCACTTGAGTTGTAAATAATAGCATACGTACCATTTGGAGTGTTTGTTAATGCAGAATCATTCGCAGGTGTAATCGCTATACCAGTTGTATAGTTTTTATGTTCTGCAGGTACTACTTCAACTTTGTCAATTTTTTGTTTATTACCGTTTTGATCCTGACAGCTGAATAATGTAGTCCCCATCGCAATAAACAATGCCAGCAAAAACATTTTGTGGTATTGCGTTTGCGAGTATAAAACACGACTCGGAATATGAATAATTACATTGTCAATCTGTGTATTTTTGAATCTTCCGCAGATACTTTTATTTTGATATGAAATAAAATAATGCTGAATTTCTTCTGTTGACATTTTTGTGAAATCAACTACAGTTTTGGTACAGCTTAGGCAAAATCTCCCATTGTCTTTTGGAGTCATTTTATCCCAGTTTTCTTGGCACGGCTCAGGAATAGTAATTTTGCGTCTTTTGTTCATCATTTAAATTTCAATAATTAAATGTAATAAAAAATATAAGTAAAATGTACTTTTGTAACTATGATAAATCCTTTCACCGACGAGTATTTTATGAAAAAAGCTTTGCAGGAAGCTGAAATGGCTTTTGAAAAAGGCGAAATTCCTGTTGGAGCAATCATTGTAGTTGCCGATAAAATCATTGCAAGAAGCCATAATTTAACCGAATTGCTTAATGATGTTACGGCTCATGCGGAAATGCAGGCGATAACAGCTGCTGCCAATTTCTTAGGTGGAAAATACCTTAAAGACTGTACGTTGTATGTTACCCTCGAACCTTGCCAAATGTGTGCGGGAGCTTTGTATTGGAGCCAGATTTCTAAAATTGTTTTTGGCGCACGCGATGAACATCGGGGTTTTATGACCATGGGAACCAAATTACACCCCAAAACGACTGTGGTTTCCGGAGTGATGGCCAATGAAGCTGCCGATTTGATGAAGCGTTTTTTTGTAGAGAGACGGAAATAATTGCTGTAAATCATGACCAATTTTTCAACCATAAAAAAACTATTTCGCATCACTGAATCTAATGGTTTTGCAGATAGTGAAATTGAGGCAGTTAAAAATATCTTTGGAGCACTTCCGCAGGTATTTGTTGACTACTATATGGAACTGGGTAAAATTCAAAATCTAAACCATACACAGGATTTATTAATCGTACCGGAGCGTTTTCAATATTATAAACACAATGATTATTTGATATTTTATTCTGAAAATCAAAAAGCTTGTGTTTGGGGGATTCATAAAGAGGATTTGTCAAAATCTGATCCGCCGGTATACATGAGTGAAGATGAAAAGGACTGGAATCTGGAAACGGAAACGTTAAGTGATTTTTTTACTGCAATGGCTTTTCTTCAGGCGGGTTTTGCTTTAAAGTTCCCGGGTAATACATTTTATGAATTGGAAGAAGATGAATTGAATTTTGTTCGCGCAAACTTCAGAAATAAAGGATTCTCTTTTAAAAAGTGGCTTGGAGGAATAGATTTTTATGGCAATTATGATGATGATGTAGTCATAGTGCAGGCAGCGAATCAACTGTTTTATGCAGCTGACACAAAAGAACATTTCGTTGCATTGGACAAACTATTGTCCGGACTTGGGACAGAGTTATAAAAAGGGGATAGTTTAAAAAGATGATTTCCTGAAGTAACAAAAAAAGGAAAGAATTAACCCGAAATAGTCTTTGAGAATGCTGTAAATCATTTTTGTCCTTAAGGGCATTTAAATATTTTACCTTGGAGAATTTTCCTCTTAAAAGATTTAGAAAAATACATTATATTTATGCAATATAATTGACATACCACTAGTTTATTTGTATAGCAGTAAAAGCTAAAGTACACTGTCAATTTCCAAATTCGTAAACCTGTAATTCTAAATAAAAGTGAAAGTAAAAGGACTATTTCTCGTGTTTTGTACGTTTTTTATTTTTCAATCCTGTGGCCGCAAATCAGCTGCCGATTTCAATTCCGATTTTTCATTATTCAAAGAGTACATTGTTAGTTTTACTGGAGGTATCGTCTCTTCGGAATCTGATATTAGAGTTGTTTTGGCTTTTGATAAAAAAGAATGGAAAGTCAATCAGGAATTAGACGACGATTTGTTTGATATCTCGCCAAATGTACGTGGAAAAGTAGTAGCACTTTCAACCAATACAATTGCTTTTATTCCGGAGAAAAAACTGGAAGCAGGAACAGAATATCAGGTGACTTTAAACTTAGATAAGCTTATCACTATTCCAAAGGAAAAAGAGAAGGACCTTTCAAAGTTCAACTTTACAGTTAAAACCATCAAACAGGATTTTACCATTAATACGGAGGATATTCAGTCTTACAGTAAAGATTACCAGTATCTGAATTGCGTTTTAAAGACGGCAGACAATATGGATGTTGAAACGGCTAAAAAGCTTGTTACAGCTAGTCAGAACGGGAAAGATGTTAAAATTAAATTCGAAAAACAAACAGGAACAGCTAAGGAATTCCGTTTCAAAATTGACAGTATTCAGCGGTTTCTGGAAGCTTCGAATCTGGAAATCGCATACGACGGAAGTGATTTTGATATTGAGCAGAAAGGGCAATTGGATTATCCGATTACAGGTGTAAACGAATTTAAAATTGTAAAAGTCGATATTCCTGAAGGAAGCAATCAGTCCCTTTTGATTAATTTCTCGGAACCATTAGAAAAAGGACAGGATTTTAAAGGATTAGTTTCTATTCAAAATACCAACAACTTAAAGTTTTCGACTCAGGGGAATGTATTGAAAGTATATTTTAGCAATACCGCTCCGGAGAAAAAAGAAGTTCCGGTAGTGGCAGAAGAAAGCACAGCCTTGGCAGTTGATTCGTCAGCGGTTGTGGTCGATTCAGCGGCGGTTGTTGTGGATAGCGCTGCTGTGGTAGTCGTTCAGAATGAAGAACCGGAGCAGGAAGCGGAAGTAAATTTATCGGGAGAGTTGTTGTTGGAAGTTTTTCAGGGAATCGAAAGTCAGTACGGCAAAAAGATGGAGGCCAATTATACTGAGAAAATTAATTTTGATCAAATAAAACCTAACGTTCGATTGGTTAAAAATGGAACAATTTTGCCAAGTTCAAACAACCTAAAATTAAACTTCGAAGCAGTAAATCTAAGTGCGGTTGATGTAAAGGTGTATAAAATTTACAAGAACAATATTCTTCAGTTTTTGCAGTATAATGAACTGAACGGAAGTCAGAATCTCAAGAAAGTGGCACAGCCGATAGCCAAAACCACACTGAATTTAGTCGAAAGCAAACTGATAAATCCGGCTAAGTGGAACACCTTTGCTCTGGATTTGTCTAAAATCATTACGCCGGAACCGGGAGCAATTTACCGTGTAGAATTTGTTTACAAAAAGAAATATTCCCTTTATAAATGTGAAACCTCAGAGGAGAGTTCGGAGGAAGAGGAGGAGGAAGTAGATGAAAATGATGTGAATTACAGCGGCAATTCATACGACGATTACTATTATGACGATTACGACTGGAGAGAAAGTCAGGACCCATGCACAGGATCGTACTACTATAATGCCAGAATTGCGACAAATATCTTAGCAACCGATTTAGGGGTTATAGCCAAAAGAGGCGAAAATAAATCGTATGTCTTTGCAGTCAATAATATCGTAACCACAGAGCCGGTTTCGAATGCGAGAGTGGATCTGTACACCTTTCAACAGCAAAAAATCGCAACTGCCGCAACAAGCAGCGAAGGAATTGCTACGTTTCAGCTCAACAAGTTTGCTTACTTTGCTATTGTTACTTTAGGAGATCAGTCCACTTATGTGAAGTTGGATGACGGCTATTCGTTATCGGTAAGTAATTTTGATGTTGCGGGTGAAACTTTGCAAAAAGGCTTAAAAGGATTTATCTACGGTGAGCGCGGTGTTTGGCGCCCGGGAGATAATTTGTATCTGTCATTTATCTTAAACGATGCGTCGAATAAACTTCCAAAATCACACCCGATTAAATTTAGATTAAACGACCCGAACGGTAAAACAACGTATCAGACGATTCAGAAAACAAACGATCTGAATCATTACAGTTTTATCGTTCCAACAAGTGCCGACGCGCCAACCGGAAATTGGGAAGCAATGATAAGTGTGGGTGGTGCCAAGTTTTACAAAAGCATTAAGATCGAAACGATTAAACCGAATCGTTTAAAAATCAAAAATAATTTCTCCAGAAAAACATTATCATCTTCGTATCCAAATACCAGTACTCTCGAAGTGACCTGGCTTCATGGTGCTATTGCAAAAAATCTAAATGTAGAAATGCAGGCAAAATTTTCGCAGCAAACCACCACTTTTAAAGGATATGAGAAGTTTAATTTTGACGATTTGGTGCGTCAGTTTAGTTCAGAAGAAATTAATATTTTCTCCGGAAAATTAAATGAGAACGGTAAAGCATCGGTCGATATCCATCCAAAATTACAAGGGCAGGCTCCCGGCATGTTACGTGCCGCCTTCATTACAAAAGTATATGAAGAAGGAGGCGATTTTAGTACTGATGTTATTTCGACGACCTATTCACCATACAAAACTTATGTGGGGATAAAATCGCCTGAGCCTAACAAATACGGAATGCTGGAAACCAGAACGAACAACCGTTTTGATATCGTGACAGTGGATGAAAACGGAAGGCCAAAATCAGTAAGAAATCTGGAAGTAAAAGTCTATAAAGTAGATTGGCGCTGGTGGTGGGATGCTTCCAGTGATAATCTATCTAATTATAACTCATCGGATGCGACCACATCTTATAAAACTTTTGTGATCAATACAGATTCGAGTGGAAAAGGAAGTATTCAATTTTCTTTAACCGATGAAGAATGGGGACGCTATTTGATACGCGTTGCCGATCACACAGACGGACACGCAACTGCTTTAACCGTAAATATTGACTGGCCAATCTGGTCCGGAAAAACCCGTAACAGAGATGCATCTACAGCCAATATGCTGGTATTCTCTACCGATAAGAAAAATTATGCTGTAGGCGAAAAAGCACAGATCTCTTTTCCTTCCAGTGAAGGAGGCCGCGCTTTGATCTCGATCGAAAATGGTTCAAAAGTAGTACAGACTATCTGGGCTAAAACCAAACAGGGAGAAACTAAAGTCGAAATTCCGATTACGGCAGCAATGGCACCAAACGTATATTTTAACATCACACTTTTGCAGCCACACGCTTCAACTAAAAACGATTCACCTATTCGTATGTATGGAATTGTTCCGATAGAAGTGGTGGATAAAAATACCATTTTAGCACCGACGCTCTCCATGCCGGATGTTTTAAAACCGGAGCAGACTTTTACCGTAAAAGTGGGAGAGAAAACCGGAAAAGAAATGACCTATACCATTGCAGTTGTAGATGAGGGACTTTTAGATTTAACCCGTTTTAAAACGCCAAATGCCTGGGACAGTTTTTATGTGCGTGAAGCTTTAGGAGTTAAAACCTGGGACATTTACGATGATGTGATCGGAGCATACGGAGGAAAAATAAATCAAATCTTTAGTATTGGTGGAGATCAGGATTTAGGAGGCGGCAAAGCCAAAAAGGCCAACCGATTTAAACCTGTAGTATTGTATTACGGACCATTCAAATTAGAAAAAGGTCAAACGAAAGCACATCAGTTAAAATTGCCTAAATATATTGGTTCGGTTCGTACGATGGTCGTTGCAGGTGATGCGAATACAAGTGCCTACGGAAGTGTCGAAAAAGCAACTCCGGTTAAAAGTCCGCTGATGGTATTGGCTTCATTGCCTCGAAAAATATCGCCTTCAGAAAAAGTAACCATTCCGGTAACCGTTTTTGCGACCGAAAAGAATATTAAAAAAGTAACAATTCAGCTTAGAACAAGCGGTGGACTAAAAGTAATGGGAAGTAACGCTCAAAGTCTTAATTTTGCTCAGCCTGATGAAAAAATGGCTTATTTTAATCTGGTAGTAGGTTCTGCCACCGGTATTGGAAAAGTGCAGGTAGTTGCGACATCAGGAAAAGAGAAATCAGTATATGATGTCGAGATCGATATGACCAATCCTAATCCGGTTACAAATACCTATACAGATGTCATTTTGCCTCCAAACAGCAGTAAAACCATTACCTGGAAGACCTTTGGAGTTTCGGGAAGCAATAAAGCCAGACTGGAAGTTTCATCAATGCCGACCATCAACCTTAACGGAAGACTGCAATATTTGATTCAGTACCCACATGGCTGTGTAGAGCAAACCACTTCGTCTGTTTTTCCACAGTTGTTTTTAAGTGATATTGTTGATTTGGATAATACCCGAAAAGGAGTCATTCAAAAGAACATAACGGCCGGAATTAGCAAGTTGGGAAGTTTCCAATTGCCATCAGGCGGTTTAACGTATTGGCAGGGAAGTACCACTGCCGATGATTGGGGTTCTTCTTACGCCGGACATTTCCTGATTGAAGCAGAGAAAAAAGGGTATGTTTTACCGATTAACTTTAAATCAAAATGGATTTCTTATCAGCAAAGAGAAGCCAAACAATGGCGTTTTGAACCTAAGTACGGTAATGATCTTGCTCAGGCTTACCGACTGTACACATTGGCTCTGGCTGGTAATGCAGATTTGTCTTCGATGAACAGATTGCGCGAAACAAAAGGCATTTCAAACGAAAGTATGCTTCGTCTGGCTGCTGCCTATGTTTTGGCCGGACAGAAATCAGCAGGGCAAAATTTATTATTGCGCACCAGCATTGACAACGAGTCCAGCGAGTACAATTATTACTATTATGGATCAAACGAGAGAAACAGAGCGATGGCTTTAGAAACGATGCTGCTTTTAGGACAAAAACAAAAAGCATTCACTATGGCTTCTAAATTGGCTAAAGAAATGTCGACGAACCAATGGATGAGCACGCAAACAACTGCTTATTGCCTGTATGCCATGTCTAAATTTGCTGCGAGCAATGGACCTAAAGGAATTAATCTTCAGTTCAGTAAAAATGGAAAAGGGGAAACTATAAATACACAAAAAACAATTGCCGACAGAAGCTTAACAGTTCAGACGGGTGCCAATAGTGTTGTTCTGAAGAATCTTAAAAACAATACGGTTTACGTTAGAGTTTTAAATACCGGAATATTACCAATCGGACAGGAAAATGCTGTTCAGAGTGATGTTTCTGCCAATATTGTTTTCAAAAACAGAAAAGGAAGTGTTATTAATGTTTCGAAAATCAGTCAGGGAACCGAATTTGTGGCAGAAGTTACCGTTAGAAACCAGAGAAATGAAAGCGTTCAGAATGTGGCGCTGTCTCAAATCTTACCATCAGGATTTGAAATCGTAAATACCCGTTTCACAGATTATGGTGATGCAGTCAATAATATTGCAGACTACATTGATATTCGCGACGACAGAACCAATTTCTATTTTGGAATGAAATCCAGAGAAACCAAAGTATTCCGAATTTTATTGAACGCGTCCTATTTAGGTAATTATTATTTACCGGGATTGCAGTGCGAAGCGATGTACGACAACACCTTCCTGGCCCGAACAAAAGGATTCTGGGTTGAGGTTGTAAAGTAAAATATTGGGAATAGATTTTTCGCCACAACTCGAGCGATAGCGAACAGGCGAAGCAATTCACGAATCTAAATTATTATAAATTAATTCGTGAATTCGTGACAAAAAAATAAAGTTTCCCGCAGATATTGCAGATCAGGCAGATAAAATATAATCTGCTAAATTCGCTAAATCTGCGAGAAAAAAAATTAGCGCATAACTTAGCGCCTTTGCGGTTAAATAATAAAAAGATTGAAAAATAAATTAAAAGCGTTCCTTCAGCGCATTATAAACTGGATTAAAAAGAATAAAATAAAATCAGCAATTGCATTTGTGCTCTTGCTGATTTATTATTTCTCCATTCCCCGAACATTGTTTAAAGAGCCGTATTCAACGGTTATTGAAAGCAAGGAAGGAGAACTGCTGGGAGCCAAAATCGCTCCTGACGGACAATGGCGTTTTCCGGCACAGGACAGTGTTCCCGATAAATTCAAGAAATGTATCGTTTATTTTGAAGACGAGTATTTCTATAAACACCCCGGTTTTAACCCGGTTGCGATGGTAAATGCTATCAAACAAAACAGAAAAGCAGGGAAAGTAGTCCGCGGAGGAAGTACATTGACACAACAAGTGATCCGATTGTCCCGAAAAGGAAAGGGAAGAACCTATTTTGAAAAATTGATCGAAATGATTCTTGCTACACGATTGGAACTGGGCTATTCTAAGAATGAAATTCTCGAATTGTATGCGGCTCATGCCCCATTTGGAGGAAATGTTGTAGGACTCGAGATGGCTTCGTGGCGTTATTTTGGCGTGCAGTCGAATCAATTGTCATGGGCTGAAAATGCTACATTGGCCGTTTTACCCAATGCACCGAGTCTGATCTATCCCGGAAAAAATCAAATCAAATTATTAAACAAGCGAAACCGACTCCTCCTCAAACTGCATAAAGAAGGTGTAATCGACCGGCAGACGTATGAACTTGCTATTGAAGAACCTTTGCCTCAAAAGCCATATGATTTGCCGCAAATAGCGCCGCATTTATTGCAAAGAGCTGCTAAAGATCAGGAAGGGACACGAGTAAAGACAACAATCGATTATGCATTGCAAAACAGAGTCAATCAAATTGCGAGATATTATTACAATCAATACAGGCAGAACGAAGTACACAATCTGGCGATTCTGGTCATTGATGTTTCCAATCGAAATGTAATCAGCTACGTTGGGAATGCTCCAACCGATAAAGATCATCAAAAGGACGTTGACATTATCGATGCGCCCAGAAGTACAGGAAGTATTCTGAAACCTCTTTTGTACGCCGGAATGCTTGACGATGGGGAGTTATTGCCAAATACTTTGGTTGCCGATATTCCAACACAGATTGCCGGATATACTCCGCAGAATTTTAATCTGACTTTTGACGGAGCAGTTCCGGCACACCGGGCTTTAGCGCGTTCTCTGAATATCCCGTCGGTTCTGATGCTGCAGGAGTTTGGCGTGAATAAATTTTATGAGGAATTGCAGAAGTTTAAATTGAAGGACATCAATAAAACACCTGATCATTACGGATTGTCACTTATTTTAGGAGGCGCCGAAAGTAATTTGTGGGATTTATGCAGAACTTACGCGAATTTGTCTTCCACATTAAATTATTATGTTAAGAATCAGGCAAAATACCGAACGAATGAATTCACAGATTTAAATTATAAAAACGATTTTGAACCCGATTTTGGCTCCGAAAGTGATCAGAAGAACATCTTGGGTGCCGGATCAATTTGGGCGGCTTATAATGCCATGGAAGAAGTTAACAGGCCCGAAGGAGATGAGGCTTGGAAATTTTATGACAGCTCTCTTAAAATTGCCTGGAAAACCGGAACCAGTTTTGGTAATCGTGATGCCTGGGCAATTGGTACAAATTCAAGATATGTAGTGGGAATCTGGGTTGGGAATGCAACAGGTGAGGGCAGGCCAACCTTAACCGGAGTTACAAGTGCCGCGCCAATTTTATTTGATGTTTTTAATTTGCTGCCAAGACAAAGATGGTTTCAAACACCTTATAAAGATTTAGCAGAGGTTGAGGTATGTCGTTTAAGTGGTTATTTAGCCAAAGATGGCTGTCCGAAAATAAAACAATGGGTTCCCAAAAAAGGAAAATCGACCAGTGTTTGTCCGTATCATAAAACCGTTCATCTGGATATAACCGGACAATTTCAGGTAAACAGCAGTTGTGAGAGTATTGATAATATTGTGACTAAAAACTGGTTTGTTTTGCCTCCGGTTATGGCATGGTATTACAAAAGCCAGCACATTGAATATTTGCCTTTGCCTCCGTTTAAAGAAGGCTGTGAGGGTACGCAAACCACGACTATGGATTTTATTTATCCCAAAACTAATGGTAAAATTTATTTAACCAAAGATTTTAATAGCAAAGTGCAGCCCGTGATTTTAAAAGTAGCTTATTCTGAAAGAGAGAAAGAGCTTTTTTGGTACGTGGATGATGTTTACAAAGCCACCACAAAAACTTTTCACGAATTGCCGGTTACGCCAACTTCGGGAACGCATTACATCACAGTAGTAGATGCTTCTGGTAATGAAATCAGACGAAAAATTGAAATTGTCAGGGAATAAGATTTTTATAAAGAATCTAATTGCGGCTGGAAAAGTGTTTTTTGATTTATATCAAGATTTTTACTTTTGGGTTTATACACCTTTGTGTTCGATTAATATTAAATAAATTTTAAAATGAACAAAAAGTATTTTAAGTACATCAACACATTGTTTGTTGTGATTCCAATGACATTAATTATGGCATTTGTAGGTTTAATGCGGAATTATGGATTTGGTGAAGATTGGTTTTTAAAGTTTTTGAAAGCCTGGAGTGTAATGCTACCGGTTGCCTATATTGCAGCCTTTGTTATTATTCCAAACGCCAGAAAACTGGCAGAAAAGACAACTGCAGGATCTTAATCTGCAGTATGTTTTTAGGTTTACAATTAGAAGAAATTAAGAAATGAAAGAACAGCTCGCAAATTATATCAAAAGTATTATTACGGTTACCGAGGAAGAGTTGGTCGTAATTCTTTCTTATTTTAAATCTTTAACCGCAAAAAAGAATGAACCGTTAGTGGTTCATGGGCAAACCAACCAACGAAGTTTTTTTGTTGGTTCTGGTTGTTTGCGAATCTATTTTATTACAGAAGACGGACAGGAAGCAACGAGATATCTCGCGTTCGAGAATAATTTTGCGACTGCATTGTGCAGTTTTATTTCAAACGAGCCGTCTTTAGAATTTATTCAGGCCTTAGAAACTACAGAACTGCTATACATTTCGAGTAGCGATTTTTATCATCTGTTGGAAGTTATTCCGGCTTGGGAGAAGTTTTATCGCCATTATTTAGAAAAAGCGTATGTAAACAATACCAACAGGCTTATGTCTTTCCTGACTCTTGATGCAACAGAAAGATACAAACAGCTGATGAGTATAAATCCCCAAATTATTCAGCGTTTACCCAATCGGATAGTAGCCACTTACCTGAATATTTCACAGGAAACATTAAGCAGACTAAAATCTAATCGTTACTAAATTTTTACAAGATTATTGTGTGTGCGTGCCCGGCTGAGCGAAGTCGAAGCCCTTTTTTGATGAGAAAGTCTTCGACTTCGCTCAGATGGACATTCGATTTTTTTCGAAAAATGGGATTAAATTAATAAATTGCTTTTTATTAGTTTAACAGAGGTTCTGCTGATATCTAAAGAACAAGCAGTTTTTTCGAACATACTTAAGGATTGACTTACTTCTTCAAAAATTTGATTGGCATTTTTAACACCAAAATGTTTCGCTAATTCATGTAGCTGCTTTAGTCCGGGGTTTTTACTTTCTCCGGCTACAGTTGTACTATGAAGTCCGTACAAAGAATTAGAAAAAGTCAGATCATAAGCAGGTGAAAATTTCCAATCTCCGTTTTTATTCATCAGAAAAGAGAAATTTTTACTATGATCGTCCCTGTTATGTGCTAAAACATTAAAAGCAGCCAGTCGTAATACTTTGGCATAGGCATTAAAGTCTTTTTCTAGTATAAATGCGCAATCCATTAAATGTCCGTAATCTAAAGCGCTCATTCTGTAGTTGTCATGTAATAATCCTGACGCAGAGTGAAGGTGGATTTTTTCATTCTTTATTCTGTCAAAACGCTTACAGCCAAAAAAATAATTACCTTTTTTACTTTTGAATAAACGAAATTCGTTGACTTCAATTCCTGCATTTTGCGCCATTTTATTGTATGCGTATTCAATTAATGCGATGTCAGGCAAATCATTAGAAGAAGGAAATTTAATGATCCAATGTTCGAAATCATCCGGTAAATCAGATTTTCCATAAAATAATTGTTCCGTTTTGGAATTGAAGCCGACTAAGATTTTGGGTCTCGCTCCACCGGAAGAGCCTCCAAGTTGAAACAATTCGTCTATTATTTCCTCAGAAGTTCCGTTTAAAATAGTTGTTATTTCATCTGAAATATGATCTAAATCAATATTGTTTGAAAGACCGTTTGTATTTTTATGTTCAGGTTCATAAGAAATAGCTCCAATACTATTATTATCTATAAAAGTTAATCGGTCTAATGCCGTTATATTATTTAAGCTGATTCCTGCAGAGAGTAATTTCCTGTCAAGCAGCAATCTCCCCCATCTATCAGGAAGAGAATCAGAGAAAACACCAAAAAGCCCGTCAAAATGAAGTTCATTCGGAGTGAGAATTTCTCGGGATAATTTCATTTTAAAAGGTGAGATTTCTAAACCGCTTTCTATAAAATCGGGATGATATTTGAAATAGATTTTATTTTTATTTTGCACTAAATCACCTATTTCTGTTTTATTGCTTCCAAGATTTAAAAAAGCTTTTACTTTTGAAGTGTTTTCCATAATTACAGTTTAAATAATTTTTCAATTTCTTTTAAATCTGCATCAATTTTAAATATAGAATTGAAATCCTCTAAGCGATCAAAGAGATGAGCAAGTTTTAATAGAGATTCTAATGAGATTTGTCCGGTTTGCTCGAAACGTTTGATGCTTCCCAAGGAAACCCCTGATTTATTGGCTAATTCAGATTGTGCTATTTTTTTGCTTTTTCTGAATTTTTTGAATCGCCCGGCTAATTCACTTTGAACCTGACTAGGTATTTTATTGATGGAATAATTTTTCATTTAGGATAAAATATTAGCTAAATATACAAAAAATATACAATAATGGATAATATATTATCTATTATTTGTTTGGAGGCGTATTTAGGATGTCATATTTGTTTAATTAGGCTTATAGTTATAGGTTGATTAAATGCACAAAAAAACCGCCAGTCTTTCGAAAGGCGGTTTTTGTTTTTTATTCTGAAATAACATTTCCTTTTTTATCATAGAAATGGTATTCTAAGTACGTGTAAGCGTCACGAGGTATGATTTTCACCCATTTCTTATGTTCAAAAAACCATTTTGAACGTAATGATGGAAAACCTTTACTGAGGTATGCAGCCACAAACGGATGTACATTAAGCACAACTTTTTTGTGGGTTTTTAGAATTCTATCTAAATCAGATGAGATTTTATCAATGATTAAAATTGGCGCTTCAATTTCGCCATGTTCATTGTTTGGATCTTCTTCTCTGGTTTTAATATTAACTTCTGGTCTTACGCGTTGTCTGGTAATCTGAACTAAGCCAAATTTACTAGGCGGTAAGATTTTATGCTTTGCTTTATCGTCGCTCATTTCTTCTCGCAAGAAGTCGAACAAAACCTTCCTGTTTTCTGGATTAGACATATCGATAAAATCAACTACGATTATTCCGCCCATATCACGCAAACGAAGCTGTCTGGCAATTTCGGCAGCGGCAATCATATTTACTTCCATGGCAGTGTCTTCCTGGTTGGTTGCTTTATTCGAACGATTTCCGCTGTTTACGTCTATAACGTGAAGAGCTTCAGTGTGTTCGATGATAAGATAAGCACCTTTACTCATGGAGACGGTTCTTCCAAATGAAGTTTTGATTTGTCTCTCTATATTGTATTTCTCAAAAATTGGAGTGTCATTTGATTGATAAAACTTAACAATCGATTGTTTTGAAGGTGCAATTTCTTGCAGATATTCCTTCGTTTGATGGTACAACTCTTCATCATCTATTTGAATACCACTAAAGGTATCGTTGAAAACGTCTCTCAATATGGAAGAAGCTCTGTTGAGTTCTCCTAATACTTTTGAGGGATGATGAGCAGTTGGTAATTTTTTACACATTGCAGTCCATCTGCCAAGCAGGTTCTGCAAATCTTTTTCTAATTCGGCTACGTTTTTGCCTTCGGCTACTGTACGAACAATAACACCAAATCCTTTAGGTTTGATCGATAGAACAAGTTTTTTTAGACGATCCTTTTCCTTTTTGTCCTCTATTTTTTGAGAAATAGAAACACGGTCGGAAAACGGAACGAGAACAATAAATCTTCCTGCCAGTGAAAGCTCAGCGCTTATCCTTGGACCTTTGGTCGATATAGGTTCTTTTACAACTTGAACTAAAACAGATTGATTGGCACTTAAAATATCAGTAATGATGCCATCTTTGTCAATCTCTTTTTCAAACTGAAAGGTTTTTAGGGAGAAATCTTTTATTTTACCTGCGCTTACAAGTTTTATGAATTTCAGTTGGGAAGCTAAGTTTGGACCTAAGTCGTGATAATGTAAAAAAGCGTCTTTTTCGAAGCCTACATTTACAAAAGCAGCATTAAGTCCGGCAACTGGTTTTCTGATTTTGGCAATAAAAATATCACCAACCTGAAAGTTGCTTTTCTCTTCTTCTTTGTGTAATTCAATTAGTTTTCCATCTTTTAATAAGGCAAAATCTACGGCTTCAGAACTAGATCTAATGATTAATTCTTTATTCACACTGTAAATTTTTATCCGTGAATTGGTTGTCGGTTGTTTGTTGATAGTTGTTGGTAAAAGAACCAAAAACCAAAAACCAAAACCATCAACTTCTACAAGGATGGATTAAACAATATTTTTAACAGGTATTAACCCGGGGAGTTTAGATTTTTGGATTATTCGATTGTTGGATTTTTAGAAATCTAATAATCTAACTAGCGATCTTATAATCTAATCTCAATTTCAATGAACGTTTAAAAAGAAAAAAGTAGTTTAAAACTACTTTTTCTTTTTGTGACGGTTAGCTCTCGCTCTTTTTTTACGTTTGTGAGTAGCTACCTTATGTCTCTTTCTTTTTTTACCACTTGGCATATCGTGTCGATTTTATAATTAATTAATAGTATTACTTTGCTTCGTTATTTGTTTTTACTCCTTCTACAAAAACTTTTGCAGGTTTAAACGCAGGAATATTGTGTGCTGGAATTTTGATAGTGGTGTTCTTAGAAATGTTTCTACCAGTTTTTTCAGCTCTTGTTTTTACAATAAAACTTCCAAAACCTCTTAAGTAAACATTGTCTCCAGTTTCTAGTGAAGTTTTAACTTCTTCCATAAAAGTTTCAACTGTTGCTTGAACATCTCCTTTTTCAAGACCTAGTTTCTCCGAAATTTTCGCTACGATATCTGCTTTCGTCATTTTCTTTCCTATTTTATTTTATAAATGGTGTACTATTTTTTTGAGTTTGCAAATATAGGAATTAAAAAAATAATTAATCAAGCTAAATCGTTAAATTTTAATTACATAAACATTTACTTTTGTATTCTAAGTATTTTGCAATGAATTTTTCTAACGTGTTGATAAAATGGTATTTACAAAACAAACGTGATTTGCCATGGCGTAAAACGACCAATCCATACCATATTTGGCTCTCAGAAATTATGCTGCAACAGACTCGAGTTGCGCAAGGAACCCCCTATTTTTTTGCTTTTACGAAGGAATTTCCTACTGTATTTGATTTGGCAAATGCTTCAGAAGAGCAGGTTTTGAAACTTTGGCAGGGATTAGGTTATTATTCACGTGCCCGAAATCTGCATAAAACAGCTCAGTATGTCGCCAATGAACTCAACGGTGTTTTTCCTCCTAACTATAAAGAGCTTTTAAAATTAAAAGGTGTTGGAGAATACACAGCTGCGGCAATTGCTTCTTTTTCTTATAACGAAGCTGTTCCTGTAGTGGACGGAAATGTATTCAGAGTGTTATCTCGTTATTTTGATGTTGAATCAGATATTGCTTCGCCTGCAACTAAAAAAGAGTTTGCAGAACTGGCTTACGAATTGATGCCAAAGGACAATCCTGCTATTTTTAATCAGGCGATAATGGAGTTCGGAGCTTTACAATGCGTGCCTAAAAGTCCTGATTGCACAGTTTGTGACTTTAATGATAGCTGTGCAGCATTACAAAAGAAAAAGGTAGCTGTTTTGCCGGTTAAGTCTAAGAAAGTTAAGGTAACTAACCGTTTCTTTAATTACCTTATTGTAGAAGATGCTTTAGGGAATACGCTGCTTCAAAAAAGAACAGCAAAAGGAATCTGGCACAATCTCTATGAATTTCCACTTTTTGAAACGGATGAAATCGTAGATTTTGACGTGGTTTCGAAAGCAGTTACAGATACTGTTTTTTCTTCGTATACAATTATAGGTATAGAGGGTTATACAGAAAGTACTGTTATTCACAAACTTTCGCACCAACATCTGCACATACAGTTCTGGAAGGTTAAAATTGAGGGTTTAATAAAAAAAGGCCTGAAATCCAGTGAATTAGGTGTTTTTCCTTTTCCAATTGTGATTCATAATTTTCTGGAAAAGCAGGAAATAATTTGCTAAAAAAATGTATCTTTGGTATAAATACCACTAATAAACTATGAACGGAACATTAAATAAAGTGATGTTAATCGGCCATTTAGGCGATGATGTAAAAATGCATTATTTTGAGGGAGGAAACTGCATTGGGCGTTTTCAATTGGCGACAAACGAAGTCTATATCAATAAAACGACCAATGAAAAAATAACTTCAACCGAATGGCACAATTTAGTTGTGCGTAATAAAGCGGCCGAAATTTGCGAGAAATATTTGTCGAAAGGAGACAAGATATTTATTGAGGGACGTATAAAATCACGTCAATGGCAAGCCGAAGACGGTACCACAAAATATACCACCGAAATTCAGGTGACTGAGTTTACTTTCTTGAATACCAAAAAAGAAACCGGAAATCATAAACCGAATACGGACAGTGAGTCGCCAAAAAACACTAACTTTGACGCAGCAAATGAAGGCTTACCTATAAATGATCTGCCTTTTTGAATGTATAACTAATTCTTTTTAATTTGGACCCGGAGCCCAGTTTGTTTCTTAATACGACAGTAGACATCAATTTGATAATTGGCTTTGTCGGAATATTTGTTTTGCTGTTTTTATCAGCGATAGTTTCAGGTGCCGAAGTGGCACTTTTCTCTTTGTCTCAAAAAGATATTGACGACACCTTGCAGGAGAATCATTCAAAAGGGAAAATTATTTCCGGGCTTTTAGATCGACCGAAGAAACTTCTGGCGACCTTATTAGTTGCCAACAATCTTTTTAATATTACAATAGTTATTTTGTTTTCCTTTACTGGACGGAATATTTTTGGAGCGATAGAGTCTCCGGCTCTTAAGTTTATTCTCGAGATTGTTCTGGTTGCTTCTCTGATCTTGTTGTTTGGAGATGTGCTTCCTAAAGTTTATGCCAGCCGTAATAATGTAAAATTTGCGAAACGAACCGCCTATCCATTGGCTGTATTGGATAAATTGCTCACGCCAATCAGTTTGCCGATGCGAAGTGTTACCCTATATTTGCATCATAAATTAGGGAAACAGAAGAATAGTTTCTCCGTAAATCAGCTTTCGCAAGCCTTGGAACTGACAGATTCAGAAGGTACGTCAACAGAAGAGCAAAAAATACTGGAAGGGATCGTATCTTTTGGTAATACTGATACCAGGCAGGTAATGAGCCCGAGAATTGATATTTTTGCTTTAGAAATGTCAGAACCTTTTTCCGGGATTTGTCCTAAAATAATAGAAAAAGGTTTTTCGAGAATTCCGGTGTATCGCGACAATATAGACCAGATAGAAGGCGTTTTGTTTGTCAAGGATTTGTTGCCGCATATTGATAAGGAAGAATTTGACTGGACCTCTTTAATTAGAAAAGCATTTTTTGTTCCTGAGAACAAGAAGCTGGATAATTTGCTGAAGGATTTTCAGAGCCTTAAAAGCCATTTGGCGATAGTAGTGGATGAATATGGCGGAACATCGGGATTAGTTTCTCTGGAAGACGTTATTGAAGAGATAGTAGGGGATATTAGTGATGAGTTTGACGATGAGAATCTGAATTTCTCCCAAATTGATGAAAAGAATTTTCTTTTTGAAGGAAAAATTAATCTCAAGGATTTTTACAGAATTGTAGAGGTTAACGAAGAAATTTTTGAATCTCACAAAGGTGAAGCCGAGACATTGGCCGGATTCATTTTAGAGATTTTGGGTAATTTCCCTAAAAAAGACCAAAAAGTAGCTTTTGAAAACTGTGTTTTTACTATAGAAACAGTGGATAAGAAGCGTATAAAACAAATAAAAGTAACAATAGATTAAGAATGCTAAAAAAGATCCTTTCACTAGCAACCATTTTACTGGCATTGACTGTTTTAAGTTGTAAAGATGATGTAGTGCCAAAACCTGCCGGTTTCCTTCGTTTGGACTATCCCGAGGCTCAATATGTAGGTTTTGAAAACAATTGCCCTTTTACTTTTGAAATGAATGAAGCGGCCGTAATCAAAGGAGAGAAAAATTGCGGATTTGCGATTACCTATCCAAAAATGAAAGCCACAATTTATCTCACCTATAAACCGGTACATGGTGATATTGAGAAATTGCTCAAAGATGCTCAAAAGTTAACCTATGAACACGTTATTAAAGCAGACGATATCTTAGAACAGCCGTATTTAAACCCTCAAAAAAAGGTTTACGGAATGTTTTACCGTGTAGACGGAAATGCTGCTACAAATTCACAATTTTATGTTACAGACAGCACAAAACACTTTATAACAGGATCGGTTTATTTTTATGCGAAGCCTAATTTCGATTCGGTTATGCCGGCAGCAAGTTATATCAGAAATGATATGCAAAGGCTGATGGAAACGTTGAAGTGGAAATAAACAATATACTAGATTTTACAATGCCCTCAAAAAGTTAGATACTATTTGAGGGCATTTTTTTTTAAGGTTTTTAAGGAATCAAATTATGGATCAATTCGAGAGCCTGAAAGGAACAAGTATTAACCGTAAATATTGAAATCCATCGCTCTGAAAGAGCCTTAGCAATAGCATAGCGCAACGCGCTATGAAATAAATTAAAGGCAAGTATTGCCCTGAAGGGGGCAAAAGCAGACTAGCAAGATATTGATCTCGATTTTTATTATTTGTAATTTAGAAATCATTTGCTGGCGAAGTCTCGCTCTGAAAGAGCCTTAGCAATAGCATAGCGCAACGCGCTATGAAATAAATTAAAGGCAAGTATTGCCCTGAAGGGGCAAAAGCAGACTAGCAAGATATTGATCTCGATTTTTATTATTTGTAATTTAGGAATCATTTGCTGGCGAAGTCTCGCTCTGAAAGAGCCTTAGCAATAGCATAGCGCAGCGCACTATGAAATAGATTAAAGGTAAGTATTGCCCTGAAGGGGCAAAAGCAGACTAGCAAGATATTGATCTCGATTTTTATTATTTGTAATTTAGGAATCATTTGCTGGCGAAGTCTCGCTCTGAAAGAGCCTTAGCAATAGCATAGCGCAGCGCACTATGAAATAGATTAAAGGTAAGTATTGCCCTGAAGGGGCAAAAGCAGATTTACACGATATGGATCCAGAATTTTATTTTCCACAACTCAGGAAGCTGAAAAAGCATCATTCATAAATTGTTGAAGTCCTGCCTCTTCAAGGATTTCAATTGAGAATTCTCCAAAACGTTTCGGAAGCCATATAATTCTAACACCACTTGGAGTGTTAAGGCTTTCTCGTGATAAGGCATTTCCATTTTCATCCTCTGGCTGCACCCCTGAATTTACCAATTCATCAAAAGCAGCTTCGATGTCGGGAGTTGAATAGCAGTGACGATAAATCATTCCTTCGCCTTTCGTATCCAACAGATTTTTTAGATTTCCGGAAAATGGCTGAACCAGCATAAATCGTTCTTCGCCAATTCTTACGACGGCATATACAACATGCAGCTCATCTCTCTCCCAGGTGAATGTTTTTGAGATTTCTGCTCCAAGGATTTTTGCATAATAGTCGCATGCCGATTGAAGATCGTTAACTAAGATGTCTATGTGGCTAAATTTAAGGTTCATTGTTTTTTACGGCTGTAATGAAGATGATTCATAAAAAAAACAGCAGCAAGCCTGAGTTTACTACTGTTTAAAGATTTATTTGTTTGTCAATTTTTTTTAGAACTGAACAATTTTTGAGTTACGATTTAACGTCTAAAACTTTATAGGTTTTTCCGTCTCCGGTTGCCTGAACTGTTTTAGTTATATTTTCCTGGTTTTGAACTGTTTTGTCAAATACAACAGTAGCTGTTTTTTTCTCAAAATCAACCGTTGCTTTTTCTACACCGTCCAAATTTGACAATTCTTTTTCGATTGTTTTAGCACATCCCATGGCGCAAGTCATTCCTTCGATTTTAAAACTTGAAGTCTGCACATTTTCAGCAGCAATTGCTTTGTGTTCTTTTGGAGCCGATTCTATATTTTTGATGTTAGCCAGATTTTTATCTTCTTCTTTTTTGCAGCTTACCAGTACTAGTCCTGCAATTGCAATCGAAGCTATGATTCTTGTAAATTTCATATTTTTAAGATTTTAATTTGCGAAAAAATGTTCTTTGCAAAATTAGTAAAAAGGAAGAGGTCAATTCGTAAAATTATTACAAATTTGCACTAAAATACGTTTTATGGATGCAAAACAATTAAAGTGGGCCTATTTATTGGTGCTTTCACTAATCTGGGGAAGTTCTTTTATCCTTATCAAAAGAGGTTTGGTTGGACTCACAGCAGTTCAGGTAGGTTCGTTCCGGATTATTTTTGCAGCTTTATTTTTGTTGATTGTTGGTTTTAGAAGTTTGAAGAAGATTTCTCGCCGTCAATGGAAATTTGTCGCCATAACGTCATTCTTCGGAACCTTTATACCGGCATTTCTTTTTGCCATTGCCGAAACGGAAGTAGACAGTTCAATTGTAGCGATAATGAACTCGCTTACCCCTTTGAATACCTTAGTTTTGGGGATACTTATTTTCGGAATTCAATTTCAAAAAAGACAGGTTTTAGGAGTTTTTATAGGTTTAGTAGGATGTTTACTGCTGGTTTTAAGTGGAGCATCTTCGCACCCCGGGCAAAATTACTATTATGTGATTCTGGTGGTTATTGCGACACTTAGTTATGCCATAAATGTCAATCTGATTAAAAAATATTTGTCCGATTTAAATTCACTCAGCATTACAACCGGAAATTTTGCGGTATTGCTTTTACCGGCTTTGCTTATTCTGAGCACGACCGATTTCTCTCAAAGAATAAACCTTGAAGTTACACAGCATTCTATTTTGTTTGTCATGATTTTAGGGGTTCTTGGAACCGGAATCGCCAATGTTTTGTTCTTTAAATTAATCCAAATTTCATCGCCTGTATTTGCAACTTCGGTAACCTATTTAATGCCGATTGTGGCATTTTTCTGGGGACTTTTGGATAACGAAATGCTTACGCCAATTCAGTTTTTTGGTGCTTTTATTATTTTGATTGGGGTATATTTATCGGCTAAGAAGTGATCTTAGAGGTGAGATGTGATTAGTGAGATGTAAAATGTTGTTTGTAAAAGGTTAGATGTGATTGATTTTATGCAAATGTTACCCTGAGCGAAGTCGAAGGGTGTTTCAATTGGAACGGGGGCTTCGACTTCGCTCAGCCGGACAAAGCTTTGTCTTGACTCAGTTTGAGAAAGCTTCGACTTCGCCCAGCCGGACATTGATTTATTGTAAAGTTGTCATTTCGACGAAGGAGAAATCTTCGCGAGTAACTCTGCAAAGATTGGCGACATTCTGCATGGAGTTTTCAGTGCGATTTGCTTCGCCTGTTCGCTATCGTTCGAGTCTCCCTTCGGTCGAAAGGACATACGGTTTTTGATTAAGTTTTCTTTCAGGAGCTAATCCCGCTATTCGTTACAATCTTTTGTGGCGAACCCCGCCACAAAAGGATTTCCACTTCTATCGGGGCTAGGGCAATTATTTTCATGTGAATATTTTTGTTAAGTTTGTCTTTTTGAAGCTGGAGAGACATCGAAAAAACTTATATCCGTATGGTATGCCGGTGGTATTGGGAACAACCGCAACGCGTTCTTAACTGCGTAGGACAGCTAAGTCATACGGATTACTATTTATTTTTTAAAGAAAATTCGTACTTATTTAATTAGATTTAGGTATATTTGAATTCCTAACTGTTCTAATTATGATTTACGAAAAAACTTTGCCCGTACAATATGGTGGCGATATTGGAAACAATCGCAACGCTTTGAACAGCGTAGGACACCTAAAATGTGCGGGCTTTCTAACTTCCTAACTGTTCTAAATTATGAGTACAAACACCCTTTCGAAAGAAACAGAATTGAAATTGATTGATTTTTTCAATAAGTCAGTTGATCCTGAATTTATGGCAAAGACCATTCGAAAAGTAAATTATTTGCTTGCCTTAAGTATGATGAGAGAATGTGAAACCTTTGAGAAAGACAAAATAAGTCTTGAAAACGGCTTTTACTGGCTGAATGAATTAGCAGAAATTTTAAATCCGTATCTGGAAACTGAATGATTAAAATAAGAAAGGCTGTCGTAACTGACAGCCTTCTTTTTGTTTTGTTTTGTTTTGTTTTGTTTTGTCGCCCTGAGCGGAGTCGAAGGGCGCACCAATTGGAACGGGGGGCTTCGACTTCGCTCAGCCGGACAAAGGCTTGTTTTAACTCAGTCGGACAAAGCTTTGACTTCGTGCGGACTGACAAAGGCTTGTCCCAAAGTTGTCATTTCGACGGAGGAGAAATCTTCGTAAGTAACTCCGTAACGAGAATCTAAAGAAAACGATTGTAGCTCAGCCTGTCAAAAAAGAAAAGGCTTAGCCAAAGTTTTAAACTTTGACTAAGCCTCAAAAAATCTTAGTGCCTCAGCGCCTTAGTATCTTAGCACCTTATAGGAAATCTGCCTCAGAAACTCCTTCGTTAATCTTAATGTCAGACATTTTAATATCTAATTCAAAACCTACATTTTGAACGATATTGAAAGGGATTTTAACGCCTTTTACGTCTTTGTAATCGTTGAAGTTGGTAATTTGTGTTGTTGATTTTCCGCCTTGTTCACGAACTTTTGATTCGGCGAGTTTCAATCCTGATGCAACGTCGTAGAAATACGTTGTTTTACCGTCTTTGATAGCGTAGGCATCTTTACCATTTATTGGTTCGATACTTTCTACTTTTAAGTCGGTTCTTTTTACAAGTTGTAGTTCTTCAAACGGAGCAGCGCTGGCTTTCATTTCGGCAAGATCGTTTCCTTCAAGGTTTTTGCGTTGTCCTTGTTGTTCGATATAAGCGCCTTTATCGTTTACAACCTGTTTCATTAAATTCATTGGTCCCATCGCAAGAGATACCATCATTTTTCCTTTTGAATCTAATTTAGAAGTAAAAGTTAATGGAGAAGGAGCCTGTGGAATAGTAGTAGATCCTGTCATCGAAAGTGTTTTTACAGTAGTCACTACTTTTTCTCCACCAATTGCTTTAAGGTAGTTTTCGAAAACAGTTTTAGCAGTAACTCCGGCAGGAACTTCTTTTTTAGTTACCGGTTTTTCAACGGGATTTCCGTATTTGTCGAAATAGAAAATCGGAATTTGAAGTTTCTCTAAACCTGTTAGTACATCAGATCCTTTTCCGGCAATTACGATTCGCATGTTGTCCAGCATGAAATATTTGTTGGCAACACGGTAAATATCATCGGCAGTAACGCTGTTGATGGTTTGAATGTATTTTTCGTAGAAATCGGCAGGAAGTTTTTCTGTCTCAATGTTTAAAGCAAATCGTGCAACGGTTTGTGGTTTTTCAACCTGCATTACAAAACGTCCAATATATCCTGCTTTTACATTTTTTAAAATATCTTCAGAAACTTTTTCAGTTCTGATTCTTTTAATTTCTTTTATGAATTCAACCACCGCACTATCGGTAACTGTATTTCTAACGGCAGAAGAAGCTTTGAATTTGGTTACATATTTTCCTCCATCAATAGTTGATCTTGCACCATACGTCCAACCGTGTTTTTCACGTAAATTCATGTTCAGATAACTGTTGAAATCACCACCTAAAATTTGATTTGCAATTACAGCAGGGAAGAAATCCGGGTCGCTCATTCTTAAATTTACAGTATTTACCAATGATATCTCAGATTGAACTGCATTTGGAACGTCAACAAAATCAATTTGAAGTTTGGCCGCATTTTCGGGATTTGGATACGTATTTTTTGGTGTAGCCTGCTTTTTCCATCCGCTAAAAAGTTTTTCTACAGCGGCTTTCGTTTCTTTAAATTTAACATCTCCTATGATTACCAAATAAGCATTTTCAGGAACAAAATAGGTAGCGTAATTAGACTGAACATCAGCAAGAGTAACGTTTTTCACTGTTCCTTCTGAAAGATATTCTCCGGATGGGTGGTTTTTTCCAAAGGCTAAAACGTCAACCACTCTGCTGGCAATTGCCGGAACGCTTTTTTCGTCGGCTTTAAGTCCTTCGATTAATTTTGCTTTTTCTTTATCAAATTCTGCCTGAGTAAAGTTAGGTTGTAAAGCTCCTTCGGCTAAAAGTTCCAGAACACGTCCTGAATATTTGGAAAGTGAACTTCCGGAAGCCCCTGAAGAAGAAAAATTAATATTTGCTCCGTAAAAGTCGATCTCTTCGTTAAAAGCTTCTTTCGTTATTTTTTTAGTTCCGTTACCAATTAAGGCGCTTGTCAGTTCGTCACCCCCTTTTTTGTTTCCTTCTGCAAAAGGAGCGTTGTCAAGGGTTAATGTAAAGCTTACTCTTGGTAATTTATGATTTTCAACTACCAAAACTTTCATCCCGTTGGTCAAAACAAAAGTTTGTGGCTTTTTGATGTTGACTACAGGAGAGTTGCCTGGTTTTGGTTGTGGACGGTCTTGTGCTTGCATAATTCCAGTTAGGAATAAAAGGATTAAAAATGTATGTATTTTTTTCATGGTTCGATGACTTAGTTTTGAGCTTTAGTTGAAGGGATATAGTCTAAAATTAAACGCTGATTAGGGTTTAGGTATTTTTTTGCTACTTCTCTGATCTCTTCTCTGGTGATAGAGTGATAAAGGTCGATTTCGGTATTAATCAGGTTTACATCTCCGTAAAGCAGGTAAAAAGAAGCCAGGTTTTCTGCAATTCCTTCTACCGTTGAATTGGCATTCACAAAATTATTATCGAATTTGTTTTGTAATTTTTGATAGTCTTTTTCAGAAATTAAGTCTGTTTGAATTTTTACAATTTCTTCGTCCATTTCTTTTAAGATGTCGGCTGTTGTATGAGGAGCCATTGGCAAGCCGTATAAAATGTACATTCCGTAATCTTCTTGACTAAATCCTACCGCTCCGATCTGAAGCGCCATTTTCTTGTCGTCAACGATTTTTTTGTACAGTTTTGAGCTTTTTCCATCACTTAAATAAGAAGAAATCAAATCTAAAACTCTTGCATCTCTGGTTTTCATCGATGGTGTTCTGTACGAAGCAACTACCATTGGAATCTGGATAT
Source organism: Flavobacterium sp. CFS9 (assembly GCF_041154745.1). Taxonomy (NCBI): domain Bacteria; kingdom Pseudomonadati; phylum Bacteroidota; class Flavobacteriia; order Flavobacteriales; family Flavobacteriaceae; genus Flavobacterium; species Flavobacterium sp. CFS9. The sequence continues at coordinate 2,465,100 of NZ_AP031573.1, forward strand.
TTGGATCTTCGTAAGTTGCTTTTATCGTCTGATTGATTGGTTCCTCAATAAAAGTTTGTTTTTTTACTTCTTCTCCTTTTGGGATTGGAGCGAAGTATTTCTGAATCCATTCTTTCGTTTTGGCTTTGTCAAAATCACCTGCCACTACTAAAACAGCATTGTTCGGGGTGTAGAATTTTTTATTAAAAGCCTGAAATTCTTCCAAAGTTGCAGCATCCAGATCTTTCATAGAACCGATAGTGGTCCAGCGGTACGGATGTTTTTTGAACATGTTTTCTTTTACAACCGACAAAATATTTCCGTAAGGCTGATTGTCATAACGTAATCTTTTTTCTTCCTTAACGACTTCGTTTTGGGTGTCAACTCCAATTTTATTGATAATCGGATGCATTAATCTTTCCGATTCCATCCATAAACCAAGTTCTAAGTTGTTTGAAGGTAAAACTTCGTAGTAATATGTTCTGTCATCAGTAGTGTTGGCGTTGTTTACACCTCCATTAGCTGTAACGATTTTCATCCATTCTCCGCGTTTGATATTTTTAGTTCCTTCAAATAATAAATGTTCAAAGAAATGCGCAAAACCCGTTCGATCCGGACGTTCGTCTTTTGATCCTACATGGTACATAACCGAGGTAATCACAACCGGAGCTGAAGGATCATTGTGTAAAATGACGTGCATACCGTTGTCTAAATTGTATTCTTCAAAAGCTACCTTTTGAGCATGAGCCACTCCGCCGAGCATTAGTGCCGCACTTAACATAATGATTGAATTTTTCATAGAGATTAATAAATTTATATTTACCTAAATAAATAGGTAGTCAAGAGTTGATTATCGTTACACCAAAAATAGTTTATTTTAATCAGCATTTAGGAATGAGAGGTTAAAATGATTAAATTTTAACAGTCTTTTACTTCTAAAATGATTTGTTGGAGTAATGAAATGCCCTGAAAAACAGTTGTAAAGCCTAAATAAATATTTTTGAAGTAAGGGATTGCACAGTAAATTATTAGTTGTATATTTGCAACCTTAAAAATCAATAAATCAATTTGGTATGTATGCAATCGTAGAGATAGCAGGGCAACAATTTAAAGTAAGCAAAGACTTAAAGGTTTATGTTCACCGTTTGGCTAACGAAGAAGGTTCAAAAGTTTCTTTTGACAAAGTTCTTTTATTAGACGATAACGGAAATGTAACTTTAGGCGCCCCAGCTATAGAAGGTGCTTCAGTAGAAGCTAAAGTGTTACAACACTTAAAAGGAGACAAAGTTATCGTTTTCAAAAAGAAAAGAAGAAAAGGATACAAAAAGAGAAATGGTCACAGACAATATCTTACTCAAATTGTAATTGAAGGTATTACTGCAGCTGGTGGAACTAAAAAAGCAGCAGCTAAAAAAGCGGTTGTAGCTGAAGAAGTATCTGCTGAAGCAGAAGCTCCAAAAGCAAAAAAAGCAGCTCCAAAAGCAAAAAAAGAAGCTACTAAAGAATAATAACAATATTTAAACTCATACGTCATGGCTCACAAGAAAGGTGTCGGTAGTTCGAAGAATGGTAGAGAATCAGAATCAAAACGTCTAGGCGTTAAGATTTTTGGTGGTCAAGCTGCTATTGCTGGGAACATCATCGTTAGACAAAGAGGTTCTAAACACAATCCAGGTGAAAATGTTTACATCAGTAAAGATCACACACTACACGCAAGAGTAGCAGGAGTTGTTAAGTTCCAAAAGAAAAAAGATAACAAATCTTATGTATCTATCCTTCCATTCGAAGCATAATCATTAGATTACTTATTACAAAAACCCGTTCATTTTTGATGAACGGGTTTTTTTGTGGGATGATGGAAAGTTAAGTTTCATGTTTCAGGTTTCAGGTTTCAGTCTGACCTCAATTTATATTGATATCACGATGTCAGGCTGAGCGAAGTCGAAGCCTCTCGCTCGGCCTGACTCTGGCTTTGTCTTTTAAGGTAATTACTTTTGTTTATTTGATAATTGCCGGCAAAATATAATCCTGTACAATGGTATTAGCCTGTGCGTGTCCATAAGGCTTGTTATACGCTTTTGAAGTAATAATAACGACAAGTGGAATATTTTTAAAAATCATAAACTCATTGCCTCCATTTCCGGCACAATAGTAGGTTTCGTAAGAAGTGTTTTTGAAAGTAAAAGTTTTATTCCAGAACAAGTAACCGTAGAATTCATTTTGTCTTTCCGGAATTTGAATCTGGTGTGATAGTGTTTTTTGAACCCAATCAGTGGTCAAAATTTGTTTGCCGTTCCAGAGGCCGTTATTTTGATACAATTGTGCATATTTTGCATAATCCAGAGAAGTCATTTGAAGGCTTCCTGCAGTATTGGCTACTTTCTGAGGAGTATATTGCCATTGGTAATGAGTAATGTTTAAAGGCTTAAAAAGCTTTTCATCGGCATATTTTTCTAATCCGTCCGGAACAGATTTATGGATTATGTCGCCTAATAAAACTGTACCGGCAGTAAAATAATCCCATTGATCGCCATTGGTTTTAGATTTGTCCATAGGTAAATCTAAAGTGAATTTCACCCAATTATCGGTAGGATACATATTTTCTTCGTTCCCGGGAGAATCACTGTTTTGATCAGAACCTTCAAAAGCAGAGCTCATGGTGAGTAAGTCTTTTATTTTTACAGCGTCTTTTTTAGGGTCGTAATTGGCAAAACCTTTTAAATCATAGAATTGATCTAATGTCTGATTTTCGTTTTTAAGATAACCGTCGTTTATGGCAATTCCGGCTAAAGTTGATGCAAAAGATTTTCCTGCCGATCGGGTGTCGTGCAGTGTGCTTCGGTTAGAATCATTAAAATATTCCTCAAGCAGTAGTTTCTTGTCGTAGATGACCACTACGCTTGTGATCTCCTTCAAATTGTAGCTGGTGATAGCAGCGTTAAGTTTTTCAATTTTCTTCTTATCAAAAGCAAAATTCGAAATTTCCCAGCCACTGTTAGGTTGGATAGGCTGCACTTCGATTTGTTTGGCGGTTAATTTCGGAGCTTTTAAGATGAGCTGAACTTCTCCTTTCGCAATTAAATCACCTGTTTTGATCTCATGGTTTATATCGGATTTAAGGTAAGGACGAATTTCTATTTTTAGTTTGTGTTTGCCGTTGGTTAGTGCTTTTTCTCCGCCATTCAATTTGAATCTTTCCCATAGATAAATAGACCACCAATCTTCTTTTTTCGTGCTGGTTAAAGGAACCCTAAAAGTTGTTGAAGTGTTTTTACTGCCTGCTGATCCAAAACTGCATCCGTAGTTAAGGTTTTCGGTGTAGATGAGTTTGCTGTCAATGTAAAAAGTAAACTGAAGATTGCCTGTGGCCAAGAGTTTATCGGCATCTAGTTCCGGATTCAACTGATGCAGGTAATTGATAACGGAGTTGTTCATGAAAACCCTGATATTCAAATCGGATTTATAGATTAGTTCGAAAGATTTCAGAAGATCAGATTCTTTATACTGGTCCAAAGGAATGTTGCCTTTCATAAAAGTAACCTTACCGATGTTGTTTCTATGTATTTCGGTGGTGATTTCGTCGGGTTTGACCAGATCGTTGTTTTGTGCTGAAATTATGCCATTGCAAAATAGCAGAACAAGTAAAAAAAAGTGTTTTGTCATTTGATTGATTGATTTTAAGATTGAAAGGCAAAGTTATGCCACAATACATTCTAAAAATTGTACAGGATTAACATCTGACTTATTTTTTGAACAGTATTTTTTTGTGTTCAGAAGGGGTCAGACCGTTTATTTCTCTGAAGGATCGGGTCAGATGACTTTGGTCAGAGAAGCCGCATTCGTATGCAATTTCGGTTAGAGATTTGCTTTGAAGAGCAATGAGCGAGAGTGCTTTTTCTACTTTTAATTTTCTCATGTACTCTCCCAGATTGCAATGAAAATACTTTGAAAAATCTCTTGACAGATGAATAGGGTGGATGCCTAACGTTTTAGATAAATAATCAAGTGTAATGGTTTCGGTAAGCTGATCGTGAAGGATTTCATCAATCATTGTAACCCATTTGGGATTTTTATGTTTTATAGATTCGAAATCGCCATTTAGTTTGGATAAGATTTCAATTAACAGTGTTTGGGTAGAAAGATCAAAATGAAAATCGTCAACCTTGGTTGTTCTGAAAATTTTATACATCAAAAGTTTGATGTCGGGGTTTAGGACAGTTGTGCTACCTTGTAGGTTGTTGCTGTTCAGAGTAAGATCATCAAACCATTTTTTTTCAACTTCAAGATGAAAACCTCTGGTGAAGCCTTCCGGTTTGATGTTGTAGTGTGCTTCCTGCCAGTTATGAAACAGGAGACTTCCGGGGGAGCAATTGTAGACTTCTTTTTTGTTTCCTTCAATTACATTGCCTTGCAGAATAAAGGTGAAGTAGGCATGCTCATGATAATGCCAGTCTACTGTAGGATGTGTGTATACGGTATCAGTCAACGTTATTCCTTCAAGAGAAATCGTTTTGTTAGTCTGGCCGTAAAACTCTCCTTTTTTAGATTGTTTCATGATTACGCTGCATTGCTGTTCAAAACTAAAAATATAATTTGATTAAACAGGTTCTTGAATAAAAAAAACCTGCTCATAATGAACAGGTTTTCTGATTTTATTCTTCAGTATCTTTTGTTTCTTCTAAGTTTTGAGATTTTCTTCCCACTTTTATTTTTGGATTGTCCTGAGTTCCGGTAATAGTTAGCGGAATTCCAAAAATCCCTAACGGAGGAAGACCCAGACGCATTTTTAGGTTCAGTTTTCCGTCCAGACTTGTGGTGCCTTCGATTCTTGGTCGGAAGCCTGCAAACTTAAACTTAAAACGTTCTACCGTCATGATGTTGTTTTTGATGGTCGTCTTAATGTCTACCTTCGAAAGATCCGGATTTTTGATAGACTCTGTATTGGTTTGCTTGCTCACGGCACTAAACATTTTCAGCCCGCGAACTTTTACATCTTTTATCGAAAGTGTTCCTCCACCTGCAAGCGATGGATAAACCGGAGACATATTGCTGTTTAAACGTCCTTTTAACTGATAATCTAAAGAAACGATTCCTTGTGCTTTTTCAGCGGCACTGGCCATCTTTCTAAAGACTTCAATTTCGTTATAGGCTTTTTTGATGTCAAAGTCAGAAGCTTTAATGGCATAGTCAAAATTGGCCTTTTTTGGAGTTATAGCCTGATAATTTGCATTCATGCTGACATCACATCCAATTAGATTGAAACCGGTATTCTGCATGTTCAGTTTGCCCTTGTTCATGCTTAGGTTTCCAACGGCATTTAAAAGATTCAATTTGTCAAAATTGACTTTTTGAGCGTTGGCTGTAAAGTGCAGATTCAGATTGGCAGGAATAATAATAACACCGGATTGAGCTGGCTGAGTCTGAGGTTTGGTTTCTGTCGAGGTTGCTGCTGTGGTGGTATTTGTTGGAGTACTCGACATAAATTCGTCCACATTGATATATCGTGAAGTCGATTTAAAAGAGCCTTTTAAAACACCGGTATTGGTAGTAGCATAATTGAAAACGTTCTGCAGGTAACCGTTTAACCTAAAGTCAGACTGACCGTATGCTGCCAAAAAGTTATTGAAGGACATCTTGTCCTGATTGATTTTGAAAATACCTTCTTTGATGATGAATTTCTTCGGAAGATATTCAGAAGTTATTCCGATGTTTCTAAGTTCAAGTGTTCCTTTGTTGTACAGCTTTCGGTAATTTCCTTTTTCGGCGTCGCTTTGTTTTCCTTTCAAAACCAAATCGGCTTTTACGAAACCGTCCAGATCAAGTCCTTGCTGAGAGAAAACTTTGTAGATTTTGTTCACGTCCAGTTCTCCTTTAGCCTTGATGCCGTAAGCTAAATCATTAAAATTGCTAAGATCGGCTTCTACAAAAACAGGTTTTCCTTCAAAGGTAAACTGAGCAGGTTTTAGGTTTATTTTTAAGTCGCCAAAAGTTCCTTTCGGGTTTTCAACTTTAGATTTAATCGTAATGTCTGTGATCGGATTTGGATAATAAGGTGTTTTTAAGTAACCGTTTACCAGGTCAATAGTTCCGTTGGTAACAGGAAGAAGTTTGTTTTTTAAGTCAAATTTTCCATTGGCTTTTACGTCACCAGCCAGATTCCCTTTTAAAACAATAGTTGGAATTCCAAGTGCCGACATTAATTTTCCAAGATCAATTTTGGCTTTAAAATCAGCATTAATATCCGGAGTGTTTATGCCTTTTACGTAAAATTTCGATTTTAAATAATCTTGGTTCATGTTCAGCGACAGATTCTTAGCATCGACAGTAAGCAAATCCGGATTTAAAGACGGAACTTTAGTTTTGATCTCTAAATTTAAATTGGAAACCGGAAAAGCGCTTTTGTTGTAATTGACAAAACCGCTGTCGACTTTTACCTCCAGATTTAGATCCGGAGCAATTTTTTGTGCTGCAATATAGTCCCCTTTTAAAGTCAAAAGCAGGTTGGTATTTCCTTTTATTTCAGTTTTAGACAGCCAGGTGATGTATTTCGGAGGGAAAGCGGTAAAAACGTCGTGTAAATCACTATTATCTGATTTGATCACAAAATCCATGTTATAACCGTCCTTCAGGAAGTCGAATTTCCCTATAAAGTCAACTAGTAAGTCGTTTATCTTAAGGTTGTTTTGCTGGAAGTAAAAGGATAAAGAGTTTACGTTGACCTTTGTAATCAAATCAGCGTTCACTTTTTTATTCATTAAATAAGGTTCATTTTCATAAACAATATTCAGTTTTTCAATTTTTGCTTTCGAATACAAATCAAAAACAGCTTTGTTGAGATCGCCTTTTCCTAAATAGTCAAATCCTAAAGCATCAAAATGAATTTTGGTTGATTTGTCATCGTAAACAATTTTACTGTTTAAAATTTCAATCCGCTCCAGTTTTAAAGCGGTTTCGGTACTGTCTTTAGGGGTTTCGGCCTGAGAACTTGATTTGTAAATATTGTAATTGGCTTCTCCTTCTTCATTTACTTTTACATTGATAAAGGAATCTGACAAATAAATCTGATCGATTTTTACTTCTTTGCTGAAAACGAGACTGGCTACATTTATTCCAAAAGAAACTTCTTTCGCAGTGATGAATTTTTCGTTTGTATAAGGAGCCGATCCGTTAAGGTGTAAATCACTTAACGTTAAAGTTAGAGAAGGGAAATGTTGGAAAAACGAAACCGAAACATCAGAATAGTTCAGTTCTGCGCTCAGCTTTTCGTTAGCGGTTTTTTTAATTTGTTCCTTGATTTGATCTTCAAAAATAATGGGAGTAAGGAATAGCAGTCCTACAATGACAACAATGGTAATCCCAAGGTATTTGGCCGTTTTTAGTAAAATGGTCTTTATTTTATTTGTAGACATAACAAGTTGTGGTATTTATAGGTAAAAATGAAAATCGAGTTTAAAAGAATATTATCCGTGTACGGTCTCACTTTTTCCGTAGTTGGTAATAATTGAACCTTCAAATTCAATCCATTCTTTCCAGCGTTTATCAATATCTATATTGTCTGTGTATTTTCGTGCAAAACCTAAAAATGTAGTATAATGTCCGGCTTCAGAAATCATTAAATCGCGATAGAATTTAGCCAATTCTTCGTCTTTTATGTTTTCAGAAAGTACCTTAAAACGCTCACAGCTTCTTGCTTCAATCATAGCCGAAAACAACAGGCGGTCGCAAAGAGCGTCTCTGCGGCTTCCGTCTTTTTTCATGAATTTAAAAAGTTCATTTACATAGTGATCTTTTCGTTCGCGTCCCAAAGTCAGACCTCTTTTTTTGATCATATCGTGCACCATCTGCAAATGTTCCAGTTCTTCCCTGGCGATTACAAGCATTTCAGTAACCAATTCTTCCAGTTCAGAATTGTAAGTCACTAAGCTGATGGCATTTGAAGCTGCTTTTTGCTCGCACCACGCATGATCCGTCAAAATCTCTTCGATATTTGATTCTACTATATTTACCCAGCGCGGGTCTGTGGCTAATTTTAATCCTAACATAATTGATTCCGAAATTTGTATTTTGCAAAAATACTCATTTTTATGACCAAAAAACAGGAAATACCATGCGAATACGCCCAAAAAAGCATTATTTTGTAGCTTGAATGGAATGTAAATGAATCAAGTGAAAAAACTTTTAATTATTGGTTCTGTCTGGCCTGAGCCAAATTCGTCTGCTGCCGGAGGAAGAATGATGCAGTTAATTTCTATTTTTAAACAAAATGAATTTGATATTACATTTGTCAGCGCGGCGTTAGACAGTGATTTCATGGTGGATTTGTCTGAGTTTGGAGTAGCGAAAAAAAGCATTGAACTCAATTCGGCCAGTTTTGATGATTTTGTAAAGGAACTAAATCCGCAAGTTGTTCTTTTTGACCGTTTTATGATCGAAGAACAATTTGGATGGCGTGTGACAGAAAACTGTCCTGAAGCGATTCGGATTCTCGATACCGAAGATTTGCATTGTTTGAGGGCTGCAAGGCAGAAAGCTTTTAAAGAAAACCGAAAGTTTGAGATAGAGAATTTGTTTTCTGAAGAAGTAGCAAAAAGAGAAATTGCCAGTATTTTAAGATGTGATTTGTCTTTGATCATTTCGACCTTTGAAATGGATATTCTAAAAGAGAGGTTCCGAATCCATGAGGATTTACTCTTGTATCTTCCTTTTTTAACAGATTCTATGTCTGAGAATGATCTTTTGCAATTGCCATCATTTAAAGAAAGAGATAAATTTGTTTTTATTGGGAATTTCTTTCATGAGCCCAATTGGAATACAGTTCAGTATTTAAGAGAGGTAATTTGGCCTCTGATCAAAAAAGATTTCCCTGAAGCTGCTTTGGAAATTTACGGCGCTTATCCGTCACAGAAAGTTTTGCAGATTCATCAGCCTAAAAATGGATTTTATATCATGGGAAGGGCAGTGGATGCTGTTGAAATCGTGAAAAATGCAAGAGTTGTACTGGCGCCAATTCGTTTTGGAGCAGGTTTAAAAGGGAAATTGTTGGAAGCCATGCAATGCGGAACGCCAAGTGTGACCACGGCAATTGGTTCTGAAGCGATGCATGCTAATTTGCCCTGGAATGGTTTTATAGAAGATGATGCGGCTGAGTTTGCTAAGAAAGCAATTACACTTTATCAGGATGAGAGCCTTTGGAACGAGGCTCAAAAGAAGGGAATTGCAATTATCAACGAGTGTTATTTAAAAGATAATTACTCAAGTGGATTCATGTCTGTGGTAAATTCACTACTGACAGATTCTAAAAGTCATCGTCTGCATAATTTTATGGGTAGTTTATTGCAGCATCATGCTTATAAAAGTACGATGTACATGTCAAAATGGATTGAGGCTAAGAATAAGTAAATATTCAGTTTTCAGTCGCAGTTTACAGTCCCGGTTACTGAAAACTGAGACTGAGTACTGAGACTGAATACTGAAAACTGAATACTATTTCAAAATACCTTCAACAGCCTGAATAGTTGTCGCGTGGTAACCTGATTTTGCTTTTTCGAAAATCTGTTTCGCCCAAACTTTTCCTTCAGGAGTTTTAACCATTTCTTTGTAAAGCATCATGACAGATCCTGTTCGGCTTGTTCCTATTAGAAATTGTTCGATAGCAGGATTGGCTGCTTTGTATTGATGTTCGATGGCCTGAACAAACCATTGGCGTTTGATGATGAAATTACCGCCTTTTGTAAAGTGGAATTCTTTGTCAATAGCTTCCATTTCTTTTACGGTGATATCAGCTGGAAGATGATCTATAAAATGCTGTTTTTCGGCAGTTGTTGTGATTTCTTTGTTAAGTCCTGTTACGCCTTTTTCTCTCCATGTTTTTTGGATTTTATCAATCGCATCAAAATCAGGAGAACTTACCGGAAGAATGTTTGACGGAATTCCCGGTTTGTAAATCCATTCGTCCAGTTTTATTTTATCCGCCAGAGCTTTATCGTCTTTAATAAGGTTTTCGTTGATATATTTTACGAAGTCTTCTGTTGTGATCGATTGAAAGGCATGTGAATCGAAATAATTTTTAATAAACGGATCGAATTTGTCACGGCCAACAGCATTCTCGATAACTCTTAAAAATGCATACCCTTTTACGTACGGTATTTGGCTAATTCCATCGTCAGGATTTCTTCCGGTAAGACTAACTTTCAATCTTGTATCCGGATTTTCTTTTCCGTATTCGGCCACATTATCAGTTAATTCTTTGTTTGTGATAACGTTTTGCATTTCAAATTCTTTCTTTCCAAAGATAGCTTCTCCAATTCTGTGCTCCACATAAGTTGTAAATCCTTCGTTTAACCAAATATCATCCCAGGTGGCATTGGTTACTAAATTTCCGCTCCAGCTGTGTCCTAATTCATGTGCCAATAAGCTGGTAAGTGAGCGGTCTCCGGCAATAACGCCCGGAGTAAGGAAAGTTAAGTTTGGATTTTCCATTCCGCCATAAGGAAAGCTCGGAGGTAAAACCAGTACGTCATAACGTCCCCAACGGTATGGTCCGTATAATTTTTCGGCAGCGCCAACCATGTTGCCTAATTCAGCAAATTCCCATGCTGCTTTTTTCAACAAAGAAGGTTCTGCGTAAACTCCGGTTCTTTTATCGATAGATTGAAACTCAAGATCTCCGACGGCGATAGCCATTAAATAAGAAGGAATCGCTTTGTCTTGTTTGAAGGTATAAACTCCTGTGTCGTTTTTCTTTTGCGGATTAACAGCGCTCATTAAGGCTATTAAATCTTTAGGAACAGTAACTTTTGCATTGTAGGTAAAACGAATTCCCGGAGAATCCTGACATGGAATCCAGGTACGGGACCAAACGCTTTCGCCCTGAGAGAAAAGAAATGGTTTCTTTTTGTCTGCAGTTTGTTCCGGAGTTAACCATTGCAGTGCCACCGCGTCTTTAGTAGTGCTGTAGTAAATGTTAACTTTGGTAGTATTGGGTTCGATGGTAATGTGGAGTGGTTTTCCGTGAAATTCTACGTCTGGACCAAGTTTGAATTTGGTTTCTTTTTCTTCGTCACCTAAAGTTACTTTGGTGATGTTAAGCGTATTTTCGTCGAAGATAATTTCGTTTCCTTTGTTAATATTGTCAATTTGCCAAGATGCTTTTCCCGTAATGGTTTGCGTGTTAAAATCTACTTTGATGTCGAGATCAAGATGTTTAACGACGGCCAGATCGGGTTTAGAATAGCTGTGTTCGTCGATGACAGCTGTCTTTTTTTCGGTTTGTTCTTTCTTCTGGCAGGCGAGAGCTGCTAAGAATAAAGCTACAAGAGTTATTTTCTTCATTTTTATGTGTTTTGGATTTGAGGATGAAAATTAAACAAAAAATCCCGTCCCGAAAAACTTCGGGACGGGATTTTATTATGAGTGGTCCTCGACTTCGCTCGGACTGGTCTTCGACTTCGCTCAGACTGACATTTGGCTTTGCTCAGACGGACATGGGCATAGAAATTATGCTAACATGGTCACCGGGCTTTCGATGTATTGTTTTAATGTTTGTAAAAACTGAGCTCCGGTTGCACCGTCGATTGTTCTGTGGTCACATGCTAATGAAAGCATCATGGTGTTTCCAACTACAATCTGACCATTTTTTACTACCGGTTTTTCTACAATTGCTCCTACAGAAAGGATTGCAGAGTTTGGCTGGTTGATGATTGAATTGAATTCAGTGATCCCAAACATTCCAAGGTTAGAAACAGTAAAAGTACTTCCTTCCATTTCCTGTGGTCCCAGTTTTTTGTTTTTTGCTCTTCCGGCAAGATCTCTTACGCTTGCGCCAATTTGAGATAAACTCATAGCATCTGTAAATTTCAATACAGGAACTACTAATCCGTCTTCAACTGCTACAGCAACACCAATGTTTACGTGGTGGTTGATGATGATTGCATCTTCTTTCCACTGAGAGTTGATTTTCGGATGCTTTTTCAAGGCTAAAGCACAAGCTTTGATTACCATATCGTTAAAAGATACTTTTGTATCCGGAACTGTATTGATTGTTGCTCTTGCGCCCATAGCTTCGTCCATACTTACTTCGATCACTAAGTTGTAGTGAGGTGCTGTAAATAAAGATTCTGCCAAACGTTTTGCGATAATTTTACGCATTTGAGAGTTTTTGATCTCTTCTGTGTAAACTTCTCCGGCAGGAACAAATACTTTTGGTGCAGCAGGTGCGGCTTCTTGTGGCTTAGCAGCAGAAGTTGCAGCGGCTGCAGCAGGTGTCTGAGCAGCAGGAGTGAAGTTCTCGATATCGCTTTTCACGATACGTCCGTTTTCTCCTGAACCTTTAACCTGATTTAATGAAATTCCTTTATCAGAAGCGATTTTCTTTGCTAATGGTGAAGCCAGAATTCTTCCTCCGTTTGAAGTTTCAGCTACCGTTTCTGTAGCTTTTTCAGCAGCAGGAGCAGCTTTTGTTTCTTCAGCAGCAGGAGCGCTTGGAGTGCTTCCTGCAGTATAGTTTGCGGAAATTCCCGAAACATCAGTTCCGGCAGGTCCGATGATAGCTAACAAGCTGTCAACAGGAGCTGTATTTCCTTCCTGAATTCCAATGTATAATAAAGTACCCGCATTGAAAGACTCAAACTCCATAGTCGCTTTGTCTGTTTCAATTTCTGCTAAGATATCTCCTTCAGCAACGGCATCACCTACTTTTTTCAACCAGGTAGCTACTGTTCCTTCAGTCATTGTGTCGCTCAAACGTGGCATAGTAACCACTACAACACCTTTTGGTAATTCAGTTGCTGCTTTTGCAGGAGCAGCAGTTTCTGTTTTAGTTTCTGCAGCTGGAGCAGCCTCCGTTTTTGGAGCTTCCGCAGCAGGAACAGCACCACCGGCTAAAAGAGCAGAAATATCTTCTCCTTCGTTTCCAATGATTGCTAATAAAGAGTCAACAGGAGCAGTTTCTCCTGCTGGTATTCCGATATGTAAAAGAGTTCCTTCGTTGAAAGACTCAAATTCCATTGTTGCTTTGTCTGTTTCAATTTCAGCTAAGATGTCTCCTTCGCTAATTTTGTCGCCTACTTTTTTAAGCCAAGTCGCTACCGTTCCTTCCGTCATAGTATCGCTCAAACGAGGCATTGTAATAATTGTTGCCATTGATTTATAGTTTATGAGGTGTGAATGGATAGTCTTCTTGTGCGTATACTACATCATATAATTGTTGTAATTCAGGGTATGGAGATTCTTCTGCGAATTTCACACACTCTTCAACCAGGTCTTTTACTCTTTGGTCGATTACTTCAATTTCTTCTTCTGTAGCGTATTTCTGATCCATAATTACATCTAAAACCTGAGTAATAGGGTCAATTTTTTTGTATTCTTCTACCTCTTCTTTAGAACGGTACAATTGTGCGTCAGACATAGAGTGTCCTCTGTAACGGTACGTTTTCATTTCAAGGAAAGTTGGTCCGTCACCACGACGTGCTCTGTCGATTGCTTCTGTCATTGCTTCAGCAACTTTTACAGGGTTCATTCCGTCAACAGGTCCGCAAGGCATTTCGTATCCTAAACCAAGTTTCCAAATATCTGTGTGGTTTGCTGTTCTTTCAACAGAAGTTCCCATTGCATAACCATTGTTTTCAACGATAAATACAACCGGTAATTTCCATAACATGGCCATGTTGAAAGCTTCGTGTAGAGAACCTTGTCTTGCAGCTCCGTCACCAAAATAAGTCATGGTAACTCCGCCGGTGTTAAAATATTTATCAGCAAAAGCTAAACCAGCTCCTACCGGAATTTGTCCACCTACGATTCCGTGTCCTCCGTAAAAACGGTGTTCCTTAGAGAAAATGTGCATAGAACCTCCCATACCTTTAGAGGTACCGGTTGCTTTTCCTAAAAGTTCAGCCATTACGTTTCTTGGATCAACCCCCATACCAATTGGCTGTACGTGGTTTCTGTAAGCAGTAATCATTTTGTCTTTGGTCAGGTCCATAGCGTGCAAAGCTCCTGCTAATACAGCTTCCTGACCATTATATAGGTGTAGAAAACCTCTAACTTTTTGTTGAATGTATAATGCTGCAAGTTTATCTTCAAACTTCCTCCAAAGTAGCATGTCTTCGTACCACTTTAAATATACCTCTTTTGTAACTTCTTTCATCTGAATTCTTTCTTTTGCTAAAGTTTGTTTGTGTTATCAATTGTTGCCTGTAACGCAAAATAGTTTCCTCCCACAAATTTGCGCCCGAAAGGTCGGGATGCAAAAATAAGACATTCCTAGTAAGAAGTAAAATTTAAAAGCTACTTTTTGGCTTTTTTTTACAAGAACTTTTTATCAAACATAAACGGCAGTAAATTTTTTAGAGATGCCGATTTGTAAACTTCGCCGATTTCTCCCATAAAAAAGATTTCGATAGGGGTATCCTGTCTGATCTCGTATTCTGCAATAGATTGACGGCAAGATCCACAAGGTGGAATCGGTGCTGTGGTCTGGTTGGTGTCTGAAGCTGCTGTAATGGCCATTTTTAGAATTTTAGCTTCCGGATATACACTTCCGGCATGATAAATGGCAACGCGTTCAGCACATAATCCTGAAGGATATGCCGCATTTTCCTGATTAGATCCTACTACTATTTTTCCGTTGTCTAAAAGTAAAGCAGCTCCAACCCGGAATTGGGAATAGGGCGCATATGCGTTTTTGCGAACTTCTACCGCCTGATTCATTAAGTCCTGTATGTCTTTCGGAAGTTCTTCAAGGTTGTTATAGATGTTAAAGGATGATGTAATGCTTATTTCTTTCATTTCTGTTTAAGGGAAAAAAAATCCAAATTCCTAAAGAAACAGGAATTTGGATTGTTATTAATTTTTTATTTTCTGGTTTTAATAAACTTCGTATTTGTCGCCAAAGTTAAAGGTTAAAGAAAAACGAAGCGTATTTTCTAACGGATTTTTAACTTTTGATGTCGAAAATAAATACGAAACGTCAACTTTTACTACATTGTATTTGAATCCTGCTCCTAAAGAGAAGAATTGTCTGGCTCCTTTTACGGGGCTTTCGTGAAAATATCCTGCTCTTACGGCAAAGGCATCCTGATACATATATTCGGCACCTACACTATAGGTGATCTCTTTTAACTCTTCGCTGAAACCGCCCGGAGCATCTCCGAATGATTTAAAAATTCCCGATACCCAGCCAATGTCTTTGTAAGTTTTGTATTTTGCTGCGTCAGCCTGTGCCTGAGAAATGTCTCCCGGATCTGTAAAATCACCGTCACCATTTGCATCTACAGGAGTTCCCGGTCCCGGAGGTGTTGGAACTAAAAGTTTGGAAAATTCAACGCTAAGACCTACTTTGTTGTAATCGTCTAAGATAAAGTCAAAACCTCCTCCTAGTCTAAGATTTGCAGGTAAAAAGTTGGAACTGATATCATCGTTATCGTAGCTTATTTTTGGTCCAAGATTTTGCAGGTTGAAACCACCTCTCCATCTTCCGTTAAAATCTGCGTAAGCAATTTCTTCTGATTGGTAGAATCCGGCAACGTCTACAGCAAAAGAGCTTGAAGCTGATGCATCGATTTCTTCAGAAGCAATTTTCAGATTAGAACGAATGTATCTTGCGGCTACTGCCATTGAGAATGTTTCGCTTAATTTCAAAGAGTAAGAACCGTCTAAGGCAAACTCATTTGGAGAGACGATTCTTGCTGCTTCATTTGGGTCTCCGGTTGTTCTTAGTTCAATATCTCCAAAACCAAAATAGCGGAAGCTTCCTGCAAAGGCACTTCGGTCGTTGATTTTGTTGTAATAGGTTGCCTGACCTAATGAAATATCATTGGCTAAGTCTGTTAAGTAAGGAGTATAGCTGACAGAGAATCCTTGTTTGTCTACTGAGAAAGCATATTTCGCAGGATTCCATTGTTGCGAATAAGCGTCGGCTGATGTAGCGACCCCCTGATCGGCTAAACCTGCTGCTCTTGCGTCAGCTGCGACAAGTAAAAAAGGTACTCCTGTAGTAATTGGGCGTTCAATGTTTTGAGCTTTTGCGTACGGAATAATTAAAAGGCAAATTAATAGAAGCGATATTTTTTTCATTTATGTTAGGTATGGTGTTGGTGATACAAATATATAGAATATTATAAAATGACAAGCTTTTCGTATTTTTCTGCTTTTTTATTTGTTAAATTAGATTTGACAGTGAGTTTGTAAATGTAAACGCCTTTCCCGATTCGATCGCCAAAATCATCTTTCCCGTCCCAGGTGATATCTCTCGATAAAAAGCCTTCTGTGGTGACGATTTGGTTTTTTGTCCAGACTACTTTTCCGGTTATGGTCATTACCTGAACTTGCACATCCAGAGGTTCATAAGGTCGGTTGTGTGAAAACCAAAATTGCGTATAGGTTGAGAATGGGTTAGGATAATTAAGAACGTGTGTTAGGGTCAGCGATTCATTTCCGACAACTATAAACTGAATTTCACTGGTTACGGGATTGTTGTAAACGTCCCATGCTGTAAATGTTATTGTGTGCATTCCGGCAGCAAGATTCCGCAATGGAAAACGCAAATTTCCACTGGTGTAATCGTCAAGTTTTGTCTGATAATAATCATTTAGGACAAAAGGATTGCTTACGTCGCCGTCCAGCACTGCTGTAATATCATGCCCGATTCCGCTTGCTGTATTGATTCCATTTTCATCTTCAAGAAACGCCAGTAAAAAGGGCGATTCGTTTGTAATTCCTCCCGATACAAAAGTTTCGTCGTTCATATATAACTTCACTTTTGGACTTATATTGTCCTGTGGAGCATTTTCATTTATTCCTCCAATTTTTATAGTGGTGTTGTAACCTGATTGATTTTCAAGTGTTTGGTTTTTTTTGGCGTAAAAGCTGATTCGGCCGTAATCAACAGGAACACGGATGTCCCGGGGTACAACAAAGCTGAATTCAAACTGACCATTGGTTATCGAAGCATTTCCTCTGAAAATAGTTTCTCCTAATATTTTGAATGACATCGCAGGGCTATATCCATCGTTGTTTAGGGTACTGCTGGTAATCAGCTTGTCAAAGATAGCGGTCGCCAGTTCACCGTTGTAATTGCTTAGCAGCGTGTTGTTTTCGTCGGTTATTTCTCCTGTGATTTTAATTTTTGACAAAGATTTAAAATCGGGAATGGGTTGAGAAATCGCAATGTCATTGATTTTTGTTAAATTGATTTTTGGTTTCGGGATGGAAAGCATCAAAGCAGGGTCGCCAATGTAAAAAATGACGTTGCTGGAAGAACTTGGATTTTCGTTTTTAGAAATTCTAAGCGCTTCGGCGATGCTTGTGTATTGGCTGGATCCGTATGAAAACAAATTCTTGTTCAGGCTGTCGTTAAAGTTTTCAGCATTGTATTGTCCTATGGCTCGAATAGTGGTTAGCATGGAAATGGCGCCTCCTTTTGGATTCCAAAAAGTGTATTCTCCTGCGGTTGGTCTTGTTGGGTCATCAAATCTTGAGAACTCGCAGGTTATCGTAATGAATAAAGGGTATTTGTATTGATTGTTCAGATTTTGACCGTCTGATTTTTCCCAAATTCTTTCGGCTGCAAGACCGTCTTCACCGCCATGTCCAAGATAGTTAAAAACTAAGGCGCCTTTTTCAAAAGCATTAAATATATCGGTTCTGGCCTTCGGGTATCTCGATCCTCCTGCGGAAGCCTCCTGGGTGTAAGAATCAAGGAAAATCTTTTCAATATTTAAAAAAGGTTTTTGGGCAGAGATGGCATCGGCCAGGGTGTTCTGGCGTGATTGTAAGGTGGCGTCTGAGGCTCGGTCAGAGTCGTCGCTTACCATAACCACGTTGTTGCGCCAGTTTCCAAATGATTTCTGGTCGTGGTATTCCAAAACTTTGTTGACCATTTCTGATGCCTGAGCATTGTCTGAAATTAACATTCTGCCTACTGCGATATCAATTCCTCCAAAAGGGAAAACGACAACGCCTTCATTAGGATCCATAAGTCCGTAAAAATCATCTGAGGCAAATGAGGCTTCTCCCGTAGAGTTGCTGATGACGGACTGGTATACGGGTACAATGTTGGTATTATTTGTAATTCGGTCTTTGTAGTCAAATGAGGCATCTCCGAACAGATTTACATATTTAAGTCTTTTGTCAGAAGTTGAGGCATTATTATAGAGGTATCGAATGCAGTTTCTGATGGCAGCTACGTCTTGCTTTCCTGAAGAGAATTCCTGATAAATGTTCTCTAATGGAATTACTTTTACGTTCAAATTAGAATTTATCCGATGGAAAGTGGCTAGTTTTTCAGCTTGGGAAACAAGAGTTTTTGGTGTTACAATTATATAGTCGATGTCCTGAAAACTGTTTTGAGCATTCCTGAAAAGTGTTCCTTTTAAATTTTGATTGGTAACTTTAGACTGGCTTTCTTTTAAAGGGGCATAATAATCGGCAGGATCAAGGGCGATGTATGTTCTTATTTCTCCCAATGACGCCTTAAAGCTAAAGTTGGGTTGGTTGTTGTTTTCTATTTTTAAGGTGTTAGCTGGATCAGTCACGTCCCAAATCTGAGAAATAGCAGCGGCATTTCCGATGGTGTAATTGGCTATTCCAGGAGTTGAACCTGCTAAATTGTATTGAAATCTGAATTGTTTACCGATGCCCAAAAGCTTTCTTTTGGCAGTCAGATTAATGAAATCAAGATATCCTTTTGATCCCGGAACCCCATTGTTGTTGTAGGTAAGTTTTATTTTTACATTTTCAGTCCCCGTAAAGGCTGCGTTCGAGGGTAATTCCTGATTGTAATATTTGATATCAGAATTTAATGCCAAGGCTTGAAAATTAAGGTTTCCGATGTTTTGTCCGTTGGCAGAAATGGTAAATGAAGTGGGAGTGTAGGCTGCTGAAGCTGCTTTGAGCTCTATTTTTACAGGTACAGAAGTGTCAATGTTAGGAAAGTTAAAGCTGAATTCCTGCTCCTGAGTAATGTCAAAAGATTCTCCAAGCCACTGTCGACCCAAATGAGCAATGTTTATTTTGTCGATTTCATGAAACTGATAATCGTCGAAAGTGTTCAGGTCTAAAGTGCTGTTTGCGGTGGGTTGGTTTAGAGGAGCGATTCGTTTTCCGTCACCGCCTGTAGTAGTGATATAATAATAGGATTTGGTGTCGTACAGGTTCAGGTTTGTCTGACTTTCGGTGTTCCAGTTTTCGACTCCTTCACCATAAAAAAGAATATAATCTTCGTTGTTGAATACACCGTCTGTTTCGCCTACAATCTGAATTGCATTTTCTGCCAGATCTTCCGGATAATAAACATTGTTCGCAAGAGGAAGCATTTTTCCTCCATTTCCGTAAATTTTGATTCTCCTCGGGTCAGTTTTTCCGGGGTCAAATCCTAAGCTTTGAAGGAAAGATCTCGAAATTTTGTAGACGCCCGATTTTTCAATATAAAAACGGTACCAGTCTCCCGTAGCTAACACAGAATTGTAAACCGTATTTGATTTTTGAAAAGAAGAAGTGTTGTTGTTTTTTGCAGAACTATCAGCTGTTTTTTTGTAAGAAAAAGATCGGATTCGTTTGAAGCTGTTTCCTTCTTTTATGATAGGCGATAATGATAAAAATACCTGCTTTAGGTCTCTTGAGGTAGTTGTTTTAAGAGTCTCATTTGGCTTTTCATGGATATTTTCGAGTGAAAGGTCACCCAGATCGGCAGTTGAAACAGACTCGTAAACCACGTTGAAAATTTGAATCGAATTGTAGTTTGAATAACCGGATTCGGTCAGATTGAGCAGTAATATTATGCTTTTTTTAGTAGTATCATACCGAAAACTGTTTCCGGAAAAATACGGTATTTTTAATTTTGAGTCACCAAAACTCATCTCTTTTTTGTTTTGCCAATCTAATGTAAAGTCTTCATTTATCTGGGAAAATGAGATAAATGGAAGTAGAAAAAGATATAAGATCAGGACTTGTTTCATTAGCGAATAAAACGGTTTTTAATTAAAAATATTTTAGTAGGTAAAAATATAGTATTTCATGTTACAGTAAATAATAAAAAGTATATTTTTGCGTTCGTAACAATAGGTTATTTTCTGGTAAAAAAACAGCGAAATAAAATTATTAGAACGGATGTTGCCAATTAAATGTTAATTATTATATTGCAGCACCTAAATTTATCACCTAAGAATGAGTATGAAAGTAAACAAAATTGTAGTCTTGCAATTAATGATGTCAATGGTATTGATGTTAGGCACGGCTAGTTGTAGCAAAAAATCGAGTTCCAGTCATGCCTCCAGGGCAACTGGTTGGGACGTAGACAGTCAGAATGGAACTGCTGCCAGAAATGCAGGAAAAAAACAACAGGCTGGTCCTGGTTTAGTTTTTGTTGAGGGAGGTACATTTACGATGGGTAAAGTACAGGATGATGTTATGCACGATTGGAATAACACACCAACTCAACAACACGTTCAGTCATTCTATATGGATGAAACTGAAGTTACCAACGGTATGTACTTAGAATACCTGGAATGGTTAAAGAAAGTTTTCCCACCAACAGAAGAAAATTACAAGAATATTTACGAAGGAGCATCTCCTGATACTTTAGTATGGAGAAATCGTTTAGGATACAACGAAACGATGACAAACAACTACTTAAGACACCCATCTTACGCAAACTATCCGGTAGTAGGTGTAAACTGGATTCAGGCTGTTGAATTTGCTAAATGGAGAACGGATCGTGTGAACGAAGCAGTTTTAGAGAAAAATGGTTACCTTAAAAGAGGAGCAAAAACTCAGGATGTTAGCGCTGAAAGTTTATTTAATACAGAAGCTTATGTTGCTTCTCCAAGTACAACTTACGGAGGGAATGAAGAACTTGTATTAAAGAAAAATCCTAGCGGAAGAAAAAAACCTAAAACAGGTAAAGACGGTGTTGTTCAGGAAGAGAAAAATGTGTACGCACAACGTTCTTCAGGACTTATTTTGCCGGAATACAGACTTCCTACCGAAGCAGAGTGGGAGTATGCTGCTGCTGCCGATGTTGGACAAAGAGAATACAATATCTATAAAGGACAAAAGAAATATCCTTGGTCTGGTGATTACACCCGTTCTTCAAAACGTAAAAACAAAGGAGATCAATTGGCTAACTTCAAACAAGGAAACGGTGATTACGGTGGAATTGCAGGTTGGTCTGATGATGGGGCAGATATTACAAACTCTGTAAAAAGTTACGCTCCTAACGATTTTGGATTGTACGATATGGCAGGAAACGTTGCCGAGTGGGTTGCTGACGTTTACAGACCTATTATCGATAACGAAGCAAATGATTTCAACTACTTTAGAGGAAATCAATATGCTAAAAACAAAATCGGGAAAGATGGAAAAATTGAAATTATTACTAAAGATAATATTCAGTACAAAACATTAAGTAACGGTAAAAAAGTAGCAACAAATTTACCTGGAGAAATCGCTCAGGTTCCTGTTGATGAGAATGAAACTTACTTAAGAACTAACTTCGATACAAGTAACAACATTAACTACAGAGACGGAGACAAACAATCTTCTAAATATTTTGATTTCGGAGATTCTGAATCAGGATCAAAAGCAGATCAGGCGATGTACAACTCTCCTAAACACAATATCACAACAGATAGTTTAGGTCAGATGATTAAGAAATATGACAACTCAAGTAAACGTACAACATTAATCGATGATAATGTAAGAGTTTACAAAGGAGGTTCATGGAGAGACAGAGCTTATTGGTTAGATCCGGGTCAAAGAAGATATTTCCCTCAGGATATGGCAACTGACTACATCGGATTTAGATGTGCAATGTCTAGAGTGGGTGCTAAATCTGAAAAAAGAAAATCACCAAGAAACTAAATTCTTGAAAACTCAATAAAAAAATTCCAAATTCCAACTGATTTACGCAGCTTTTGGAATTTGGAATTTTTTTATTGCTTATTTTTAATATGTAAAAATTTATATAAATGAATATTCAGGACCTTCATAACTTGTTTTTAAAATGTAAATCAGTTTCAATTGATACGAGGAAAATTGAAAAGGATTCTATGTTTTTTGCTATAAAAGGTGAAAACTTTGATGCCAATACTTTTGCTGCGAAGGCAATAGAATTGGGAGCCTTATTTGTGGTTATCGACAACGCTGCTTATGCTATTGATGACAGAACAATTTTGGTAGAAAACAGCTTAGAGACATTACAGGAACTGGCAAAGTACCACAGATCTTATTTGAAACTTCCAATTATTGCTTTAACAGGCAGTAACGGAAAAACGACTACTAAGGAATTGATCAATGTAGTTTTATCTCAGAAGTTCAAAACCAAAGCAACTGTTGGAAATTTAAACAATCATATTGGAGTTCCGTTGACTTTGCTGTCTTTTACGAAAGAAACAGAAATCGGAATCGTTGAAATGGGAGCCAATCACAAGAAAGAGATAGCGTTCTTGTGTGAGATCGCACAACCTGATTTTGGTTATATTACCAATTTCGGAAAAGCACATTTAGAAGGTTTTGGTGGTGTTGAAGGAGTAATTATTGGTAAAAGCGAGATGTATCAATATCTGGCAAAAAACAATAAGATCGCTTTTGTAAATCTCGAAGATCCAATCCAGATTGAAAAATCAGCAGGAATTGAATCTTTTACATTTGGAGTGAATAATGCTCAGGCCAACCTGAAAATCAATAGTATTCAGGCAAATCCATTTGTGGTAATCGGGTACGATAATTTTAGTGTAGAATCGCATTTAATTGGGCTTTACAACGCAAATAATATCAATGCCGCTGTAGCAATCGGAGCTTATTTTAAGGTAGAAGATAAAGCGGTAAAACACGCGATCGAGAATTACATACCGGAAAACAACAGATCGCAGTTGTTAAAGAAAGGATCGAATGAGATTGTTCTGGATGCTTACAATGCAAACCCAAGCAGTATGGCTGTGGCTATTACTAATTTCCTGCAATTGGAAAATTCGAATAAGGTGATGATCTTAGGCGATATGTTTGAACTTGGCGACGAAAGCCTGCAGGAGCACAAACAAATTGTAGATTCATTGTCCAATCAAAATCAATCTGTTTGTTATTTGATTGGGAAGTACTTTTACGAAACAAAGGTGACCAGTGACAAACTTCAGTTTTTTGAAACTTTCGATGTTTTTGCTGAGTTTTTGAAAACGATACATTTTAAAGAAAATACGATTCTGATAAAAGGATCCAGAGGAATGGCTTTGGAACGAACATTGGAATTTATCAACTAATAAAAAGGCATTCTCTACAGAATGCCTTTTTTGTTTTTTAGATGCTCATCAGAAAACCAATCAGGTTTTCTTTTTTGTTTAAGCCTAGTTTTTTTCTGAGTCGGTAGCGTGCCAGTTCGACTCCGCCTGTCGAAATATTCATAATCTCGGCTATTTCTTTGGTAGACATATTCATCAGTAAATAAGTGGATAAATCCAGCTCACGTGGGGAAATGGTCGGGTATTTCTCTTTTAAACGTTTTAAGAATTCAAAGTGTACATTTTTGATGTGCTTCTCGAGGTCTTTCCAGCTTTTATCGGTATTAACCTCCTTTACGATGCTTTTGTTTAATTTACTTACCTGAAATTTCGTAGATTCATCGAGAGCATCATTGTCGATTTCTTTTAGTTTGTGAATGATACCATTTAAGACTTTGTTTTTCTTTACCACCTGAAGAGAATTGTTCACCAGTTCTTTGTCTTTGGCGAGGATTTTTATCTGAAGTTTGTCGCTTTTTAGGCGTTCAATTTCTTTCTCCAGTTCGTGTTGTTCATGTCTGATCTTAGATTCTTTTTCCAGATAAAGCCTTCTTTGTTCTATCGTTTCATAATATTTGTTTTTCCTGATTTTCAGTTTAATTCTGTTTGAAATGATATAAATTCCTGCCAGTAGTAATAAAAAGTAAGTCAGATAAGCCAGAAAATGTCTGTACCAGGGCGGTGAAATAGTAAAATTGATTTCAGATACACCGGACTCCATACCATAACTGTTTTTTGCTTTAATTTTCATGGTGTACTTGCCTTCTCTCAGATTGGTGTATTCTTTTATAGAGGTGGTCGACCAATTGCGCCAGTTTTCTTCAAAGGGCTCCAGTTTATAGGAATAGGTTACATTCTCCTGATTTTCGAAGGTAGGCGATGAGAACGTAAATTTGACGTGGTTGGACTGATAAGGTATTAAAAGGTCAGTTAGTGGTTTTTCAAGATTACCGGTTATAATGGTATCGCTGGTAGAGGAGAAACTTTCAAAAAAGACCTTAGGTTTTGTGATGAATTTGTTTGAAATTTTGGAATCATAATGTGCTAGTCCATCAGTTAATCCGATAAAGATGTTCTCCGGATCGATTGTGTTGACCGAAATATATTTGTTTACCAGGTTGCCTGTTAAATTAGAAAATGGAACTTCTGTGCGGGTGTATTTTCCATTGGAACTCTTTATTAAAATACCAAGTGATTCATTGTAAGAGTACCACAAATTGTTGTATTTGTCTTCTATTACAGTATTTACAGTCGGAATTTTTTGGAACAAAGCGGTTACTTTTTTGTCTTCAAAAAAGTCTTCCTGTTCGTCACTGTATCTGTAAAAGTGATTTTTGGTTTGAAAATAGACTTTGTTGTTGATCAACTGAATACTACTTATTCCTTTTGTTGATGCAGAAAGCTGTGAATGTTTTTTTACAAGGTCAAATTTTTTTAAATCTTCAGACAATCTCATCTGATACAGATAAGGATCTTTTTTTAACCACAAATAATTGTTGTCCAGCTCGATTTCAAATGTATTGGTTGTTTCGTCAAATCCCGCGATCTGATTAACATAACTGATTTCGTTTGCTGAGTTTTTAAAGATGGAAAAACCGCTGTAGCTCTCACCAATAATGTAATCGGGGTGGTTTGGAATGGTTTTGAAGCCGAAATAACCTCTATTGTCCAGTGTTTTAGAGACTCTGTTTTGATCAATTATCAAGGCACCGCTATTGCTTGCGCACAAAAGCCTATTATTGATGACCTGAATGTTCCAGGCCTGCGCAATGGTACCCTCAACGCGGTTGAATGGTTCATCATTAAAAGGAGTGTTCCAGGAATGATAAAATAAGCCCTGATTGGTGGCGACATATAAGTTTTTGTTGAAAATTACAGAAGCATAAACGGTGCCTATATTATAACTATAGTCAAAAAAAGTAAAAGGAGAGTTTTGGTTGATAAAGGCGATTCCGTTATCCAGTCCCAGCCATAAATTATTTTTATTGTCAACAAAAGAGGTCAGTACCGTATTGTTCTGGAGTCCTTTTTGTCGATTGAGATGCTGAAGGATTTTTCCATTCAGGTCGCAAATGACTGCGCCGTTGAGTACCGAATTGAGTACGATGAATTTGTTTCCGATAATTGCTCCACCCAAAGAGGTGTTTTTTTTGATAAAATTATTGGCTTCGGTTTCCCAAGGTGTAATGTTATTATAGTCATAGGTAAAGAGTCCTTTTTCTAAGGTAGCAAAAAGTAATTTGTTGTTGGGTAGCGGAAACATCGCCCAGATCTCTTTGTCGTTTAAAGCAGTGGTTCCTTTTAGAGGTACTAGTTTTTGGTTCTTGTATTCTAAAATTCCCAGAACTTTATCCTGAAAATAAAGATGTTCCTTTATAAGAAAAGAGAATTGAAATCTTCTTGGGGCATTGATAAGGCGTAATTTATTGTTTTTGTAAAAGAAGACCTTTGTGAAGGACTGAAATACAACTTCTCTTTTATAAAGATGTATTCTCCAGATCAGGTTAATGTTTCTGCTGTCTTTTTTACTGATTAAGGCAGAAAGGGAATGGTATTGTAATCTGCCTTTTGTATCACTCTTAAAATAACCAAATTCATTGTTTCCGCCAACGTATATTCTTCCGGACTGGCCGTCTATTTTTAAACTTCTGATTGCAGTATTGTTGGGAAGTGGATATTTGCTCCAGGTTGATCCGTCAAATTGGATTAGACCATTATTGTTTGCGAAATAGATATTGCCATTTTTATCCTGATCAATATTCCAGTTTTGAGTGCCTCCTTTATAATCGGATCGCTTATAGTTTTTGATTGCAGGTAATCCGATGTTTTTTACCTGGGAGAAAATAGTAAAAGGCAGTATAAAAAGGATAAAAATCGAAATAGATGCATTTGCGAATTTCATAATTTTAGATCAGTGTTTCTATTAGTAATGTTTTGTAATCCTCTTTTTTTGGATTATTGCAATTGGAATATTGTATTTTTCTGTGGAAATTCTCCATAAAATCGAAAATAATTCATTTTTAGTAAATGTAGTGTTTATTTTATTTAGTTAACAATTCTATAACAATATAAAATTATTTTTAAAATTCTGAAAATGAGTATATTATTTTTTATTTGATGTGTTTTTGTAATGTATGAATTTATATGTTGATGTGTTTTTGTAGGGAATTTTAATTGCACATACTGAAATTTTAAATTTATTATTGCATCGAATTACTAATTAATTAACCAAAATTTTTAGAAAAATGAAATTAACAAAATTACTTATTTTTTGTTTTTCGTTTCTGTTGTTTTCAGTTGTCACCATGGCGCAGGATGTTACAGTAAGCGGAATCATAAATGATGAAAATGGAATGCCAGTTCCGGGTGCGTCTATTTTAATAAAAGGCACAAATAAGGCGACAGCATCTGATTTCGATGGAAAATTTCAGATTAATGTTCCTGCAAACGGTATTTTAACATTTAGTTTTGTAGGTTACAATACAGTACAGGAAGCTGTAAATGGAAGAACTAAAATTGATGTTAAGTTAAAAGCAGAATCTCAGGCCTTAAATGAAGTTGTAGTAGTAGGATATGGTACACAAAAGAAAAGTGTCGTTACAGGTTCTATTTCCAGTGTTAAGGCAAAAGACTTAGAGAGTCTCCCTATAACAAGGGTAGAACAAGCGTTACAAGGAAGGGTTTCAGGGGTTTCTATTGCAGCAAATGCAGGACAGCCGGGATCAGCTTCTACCATACGTATTCGAGGTTTTACTACGTTGAATAATAATGATCCTTTGTGGGTTGTGGATGGTGTTGTAGTTGACAATGGCGGAATTGGATATTTAAATCAGTCAGATATCGAGTCTATCGAGGTTTTAAAAGATGGTGCTTCGGGTGCTATTTATGGTTCTCGTGCTGCTGCCGGAGTTATTTTGGTTACGACTAAAAAAGGTAAAGCGGGTAAAATTTCTGTAAACTATACTGGTTTTGCCGGAACTTCCCAGGCTGCTAAAAAAATAGATTTATTAAATGCGAGCCAATATGTTACTATAATGAACGAGGCTTTTACTAATGGTGGAGGAACAGGTGAAAAATTCCCAACCAAAAATGGTGATGGCAGTTTAATAAACTATGGAAAAGGAACAAACTGGCAGGATGCTATTTTTAACAATCACGCTCAGCGTTCTTCTCACGAATTGAGTTTTAGCGGAGGTAATGATGTTTCTACATTTTACATGTCTTTTGGTATAACAGATCAGGAAGGTATTGTTACTACTGATATCTCTCATTATACAAGAAAAAATATCCGATTAAATTCTAATCACAAAATTGGTAAGTACATTAAAGTTGGACAAACTTTAGGATATTCTAATGAAAAAACGATTGGTATTGGTAATACAAATGATGAGTTTGGAGGGCCTTTGGCATCAGCAATCAACTTAGATCCGCTAACTCCGGTAATCGAAACGGATCCGTCTAAAACAGGGCCGGGTTCTATCTATGCTAATCCAAATACACTTAAGGATGCAAACGGTCACTACTATGGTATTTCGACTATTGTAACTCAGGAAAACACAAACCCGCTGGCTTACACTCAAACCAGACTAGGGAATAATGATTTTGCAGATAATTTTGTGGGTAATATCTTTATTGAGGCGGAGATTTTACCGGGTCTGAAATTTAGATCTACTACCGGTGCAAAATTAGCTTACTATGGATCTGATAACTTTACTCCGGTTTTCTTTTTGAACGGAGCTACGAAGAGAGATAAAAATGAATTATTCAGATCATACAAAAAATCATTTAGCTGGAACTGGGAGAATACTTTAAACTATGCTAAAAAATTAGGCGATCATAACTTCAGTATTTTATTAGGAAAAGGAACTTATGTAGATAACATCACATCAGGTAATGATGCTACTTACCAGGGTATTCCTGCAACGACTCACGCAGAAGCTTCTTTTAATGTAGATATCCCGCTTACAGATAAATTTGTTAATGCTTACAATTCATTAGCTGTAGAGCACAGAGTTGAATCTTTATTTGCAAGATTAAACTATGACTACAAAGAAAAATACATCCTGACCGGTATTATTCGTCGCGATGGTTCTACAAGATTTGGTCCGAACCATAAATACGGAACTTTCCCTTCATTCTCTTTGGGATGGGTACCTTCTAAAGAAGGATTCTGGAAAGAAAATAATGTGGTAAGTAACCTGAAAATCAGAGGAGGTTATGGAGTTACAGGAAACGATTCATCTCCGGATTTCTTATATCTTTCTACGATTGGGAATAAAAGAAATTATACTATCGGAGGAATCGTTACTCCGGGACAAAGCCCTAATGCAATTGCTAACCCTGATTTGAAATGGGAAGAAACAAAACAAGTTAACGTAGGTTTTGAAAGTGTGCTTTTCCATGATTTTAATTTAAGCGTAGATTTATTTAACAAAAAGACTTCAGGTATCTTAATGAAAGTGCCAATTCCGGGATTTGTTGGAGCAAGTGGAGATACTTATGCTAACCTGGCGGACATGCAGAATAAAGGTATTGATATTGAATTGGGCTACCGTAAAAGAATTGGAGATTTAAACCTGTCTGTAAACGGAAACTTTTCTTACATCAAAAATGAAATTACTTATATAGATAAAGGAGTTAATTTCATCGCCGGTGATGAAACAGTACAATCGACTTCTTACGAAATCAACAGAACACAAGTTGGTCATGCTTATAACTCCTTCTACGGATTTAGAACTAACGGAATTTTCCAGACAGTCGACGAAGTAAATGCTTATAAAAATGCTTCAGGAGGATTGATACAACCAAATGCTAAACCGGGTGATTTCCGTTGGCAGGATTTAAACGGAGATGGTAAAATTGATGGCAGCGACAGAGATTTCTTAGGATCTTCATTACCTAAATTTACTTACGGTTTAACTTTAAACGTAGATTATAAAGGGTTTGACTTATTGGTTTTTGGTCAGGGTGCCGGTGGAAATATGATTTATCAGGGATTAAGAAGATTAGATATCACAAATGCAAACTACCAAACTTCAGTTTTAAATCGTTGGACAGGTCCGGGATCAACCAATTCTTATCCTAGAGTTACAACAGATGATACCAATAAAAACTTTACCAATCCATCAGATTTTAATTTACAAAAAGGTGATTTCTTCAGATTCAAAACGATTCAGT
The DNA here is from genome assembly GCF_041154745.1 of Flavobacterium sp. CFS9. NCBI lineage: Bacteria > Pseudomonadati > Bacteroidota > Flavobacteriia > Flavobacteriales > Flavobacteriaceae > Flavobacterium > Flavobacterium sp. CFS9. Next base: position 2,494,523 of record NZ_AP031573.1, read on the forward strand.
TTGGGTATTCATTCCCACAAGAATGGATCAACAGTATCGCATTATCAAAAGTAAGATTGTATGTAACCGGAGAAAATTTATTCACCATTACAAAATACACTGGTTTTGATCCTGAAATTGGTGGACCTACAACGGCTGGGATGAACAATGTACAAGGTGTTGACAGAGGTTTTTATCCTCAGGCAAAGTCGTATATGTTAGGAGTTAATGTGCAATTTTAATCTAAAAATAAAATATTATGAAACTTATAAGTTTTAAACAATCATTTATCGCATTTGGAGTGTTATTGGCACTTGCATCGTGTGATACCGATGAAAAACTCGAGGTAAAAGGGGATGGTGTAGTACTTGAAGATAATTTTTACAGAAATGAAACAGAAGCTTACTCCGGTTTAGTAGCAGCTTATGATAAAATAGGAAAATATGCCGGAGCAATGGAAAATGCACCGTTGTTATTCTTAAATTCTGCATCAGATGATTTTTATGCAGGAGGAGGAGGAGCAGGTGATCAGCCGGGACTTCAGGTAGCATCTAATTATTCAATCACTCCAACTAATATCCCGCCAAATATTTGGGCAGATTATTACAAAGGAGTAGCCAGATGTAATATCATGATCGTAAAACTTCCTGCAGTTCCTATGGATGAAACTAAAAAGGCAAGATTTATGGCAGAAGTAAAAGCATTACGTGCTTATTACTATTTAGATTTGGTGAGAATGTTCAAAAATGTTCCATTAATCTTAACACCGGTAGTGCAAAGTCAGATTTCTGAGATTACACAGGCTAAACCGGAAGAAGTATATGCACAGATTGAAAAAGATCTGAACGAAGCTATTCCAAATTTACCAATTACATTACCTACTAATGAATTAGGAAGATTAACAAAAGGAGCCGCAACAGCACTTTTAGGAAAAGCCTATTTGTATGACAATAAAAAGGCTGAGGCTGCTACTCAATTAGCCTTAGTTAATGGTACTCCGGGTGGAACCAGCAGTTATGGTTACAAATTGTTGGGCAGTTTTGCTGACTTGTGGGACAAACAGCATAAGTTTAATTCAGAATCTATTCTTGAGATTAGTTACTCAGACAAGTCAAATGCAGATTGGGGTAATTTTGAAAGAGGAGACGATGAAGGTAACGTAGCAGCTCAGTTAATGGGAATCAGAGATTATTCCAGAAAAACTAAGGGGATCAACGCAGGATTACCGGACTATATCAATGGTTGGGGATTCATGGTGGTTACTAAAGATTTACAAGCTGCTTTAAAAGGTGATCCTCGTTATGCTTCCACTATTTTTGATGCAGGTCCTTTGAGAGGTACAGGAAATGATGATCCAAACGGTTCGATAACCTATACAGACAGTTATAACGAAACAGGGTATCATTTTATTAAATACGCACCGGTTAATGCTGACATTAAGGCGTCTAATCCTTTCCTGAATTTTGGAATTAATACTTATGTTATCCGTTTAGCAGATACTTATTTGTTAGAAGCTGAAGCTTTAGGAGGAACAGGAGCCAGAGCTCAGGCACTTTTAGATGCTGTAAGAGCAAGAGTTGGATTAGGATCTGTACCGGTTTCTATTGCTGCTATTCTTGCAGAAAGAAGATTAGAACTTGCAGGTGAAGGTCACCGTTGGTTTGACTTGGTGAGAACAGGTCAGGCTGCTGCCAAACTTGCTTTCAAAGGATTTACAGCTAATAAAAATGAAGCATTCCCAATTCCATATAGTGAATTTAATAACACTAAAATGGTTCAAAATCAGGGATATCCACAATAATAAAGTAAGTTAAGTTTAAGTTTAAGGTTGGTTGTAAATAGCCCATAATCATTATGAGTATGGGCTATTTTTAAATCAAACCGGAAATCATCTGACTAAGAAATTTGATCAAAGTCTCAATTATTAAAACATACTCAATGAGAAAGATTGGCTATATTATTACTTGTTTATGTTTTTCTTTATCTGTTTTTCCACAACAGAAAAACCAAAAACAGCAACAAAAATTTACCACTACCAATAAAAAAATAACGGTTTACACCACAGCAGCGAATACACAATTAAGATTAACCCCAACAGATCATTTAAGTTTTACCGCATCCAGACAGCCTATAGAAACAGAGCTGTCCGTTTTTGTTGAACCCTCCAAACGTTTCCAGAGTTTTCTGGGGATTGGTGGTGCAATTACCGATGCAAGTGCCGAAATTTTTGCCCAATTATCAAAAGAAAAACAGACAGAATTCTTAAACGCCTACTACGATACTCAAAAAGGAATTGGATATTCATTGCTAAGAACAACTATTCAAAGTTCTGATTTTAGCAGCGGAAGTTATTCTTATATCGAAGAAGGCGACAAAGATTTAAAAACATTTTCGATTGATCATGACCGCAAATACCGTTTGCCAATGATTAAAGCGGCCATAAAAACGGCTGGCGGAAAAATGATTACTTATGCTACTCCGTGGTCACCAAATGCTTTTATGAAAAGCAATAAAAATGTACTCAAAGGAGGAACATTACTTCCGGAATTTTATCAGCCGTGGGCAAACTTCTATGCGAAATTTATAAAAGCATACGAAAAAGAAGGAATTCCAATTTGGGCAACATCCGTTCAGAACGAACCCATGGCTACTCAAACCTGGGAATCCTGTTTGTACACCGCCGAACAGGAAAGAGATTTCCTGAAGAATTACCTTGGACCAACCTTAAAAAAAGAAGGATTGGGGAAGGTGAAAATTATTGCCTGGGATCACAATCGTGATTTAATGGTACAGAGAGCCAATGTCATTTTCTCCGACCCGGAAGCTTCTAAATATGTTTGGGGAATGGGGTTTCACTGGTACGAAACCTGGACAGGCGCTCAGCCAATGTTTGACAATGTCGCAAGAGTACACGAAGCATATCCGGACAAAAAACTCATTTTTACGGAGGGCTGTGTTGAGAAATTTGATGCTGCAAAATACCAATTCTGGCCAAACGCAGAACGATACGGTACTTCTATGATCAATGATTTTAACAACGGAACCGTAGGCTGGACAGACTGGAACATACTTTTGGACCAGTTCGGAGGACCAAACCACGTAGGCAATTTTTGCTTCGCACCCATACATGCAGATACCACTACAGGGGAATTGATTTACACCCCGTCGTATTATTATATCGGTCATTTTTCAAAATTCATTCGTCCGAATGCCGTTCGTGTAAGCACTTCGGTGAGCCGCAGTTATTTGTCAAGTACCTCTTTTTTAAATACTGACGGAAAAATGGCGACTGTAGTGATGAACAATACTGACAATGCTATTACCTATAATTTTATTATTGCAACAGAACAGACCATTGTAAAAATTCCTGCACACGCGATACAAACGCTGGTCTATTAAAATTTGGAGTTAGTTAGAGGGGCAAGCTGATTCGTCCGTTTCGCCCCTTGCTTTTTAATAATAATGAAATCGTTTTGAGTGTACCATGAAAGCCATCAATAGAGTTTTAATCGCCCCATTACTGGTGCTGCAGTTCGTTTCTTCTTCAAAAGTTGGAGCGCAGTCAGCAGCACCCTCATCTAAATCAAACCCAAAAATACAGGTATATACTACTGCCGAAAACACCCAATTAAGATTGTCATTATCCAATGATTTAATTTTAAATAAAGCATCACAACAAAAAAAATTAACCGTTTCAATTGCGATTGATCCTTCAAAAAAAGATCAGACCTTTTTGGGAATTGGTGGAGCGATTACCGATGCCAGTGCCGAAGTTTTTGCTAAACTGTCATCCAAAAAGCAACAGGAATTCCTAACCGCCTACTACGACAAAAACAAAGGAATAGGTTATTCTTTGGCCAGAACCAATATTCATAGCTGTGATTTTAGCAGCGAAAGTTATACTTATATTCAGGAAGGCGACAAGGAACTGAAAACCTTTACTATTGACCACGATAAAAAATACCGAATCCCATTACTCAAAAAAGCAATTGAAACAGCCGGCGGGAAATTAACGTTATTTGTTAGTCCCTGGAGTCCCCCGGCTTTCATGAAAGACAATAATGATATTTTGCACGGCGGCGTTTTATTGCCGGAGTTTGCACCATCATGGGCCAATTATTATGCTAAATTTATAAAAGCATATGAAAAAGAAGGAATTCCGGTTTGGGGACTGACAATTCAAAACGAACCAATGGCAAGTCAGAGATGGGAGTCCTGCATTTACACTCCGGAAGCCGAAAGAGATTTTCTGAAAAACTTTCTGGGACCTACTTTAGAAAAAGAAGGATTGGGATCTAAAAAGATCATTATTTGGGACCATAACCGCGGAGACATGCTCGAAAAAAGAGCCAATTTAGTTTTTTCTGATCCTGAAGTTTCCAAATATGCCTGGGGAATTGGATTCCATTGGTATGAAACCTGGAACGGAGGAAGTCCGAAATTTGAATCCGTGGGGAAAGTACACGAAGCTTTTCCGAACAAAAACCTGCTTTTTACTGAAGGCTGTGTGGAAAAATTTGATGCTTCGAAATTCCAGTTTTGGGGAAATGCGGAACGATACGGAATCAATATGATCAATGATTTTAACAACGGAACGGTAGGCTGGACGGACTGGAACATTTTGCTGGATCAAAACGGAGGGCCTAATCACGTCGGTAATTTTTGTTTTGCCCCAATTCATGCTGACACTACAAAAGATGAACTGATCTACACACCGATGTACTATTATATTGGACATTTTTCAAAATTCATCCAACCGGGAGCGAAGAGAATTGGAAATGTAATAAGCAACAAAAGTGTATTAAGTACTTCTTTTCTCAATACAAACGGAAAAATTGCCACAGTTGTAATGAATCAGTCAGACAAAGAAGTGGTGTACGAAATAGTAATCAATGTGATGAAAAAAACGCTTACCATACCGGCTCATGCCATGCAAACGTTAGTGTATTAGCCTCTTTTAACAGCATATTAAATTAAAGAAATACAATGAAAAACACGAAGTTTATAGTAGTTGCTCTATTTTTTTGTGGAGCAGTATGGAGTCAGGAAGCCAGGAAAACAAAAGCAGAAATAGATGCCAGAGTTTCAGAGTTGTTATCAAAAATGACGCTGGAAGAAAAAGTGGGGCAAATGACTCAAATTACAGTTACTGTTTTTGAAGATGCAAAAAAACCGGGGTATTTTGATGCGGCTAAATTAAAAAAAGGAATTCAGGAATATCACATCGGTTCTATTCTGAATGTGCCCAATCCGGGAGCACCAACCCTTCAGAGATGGCAGGAAACCATGACCGCCATTACCAATGAAGCCAACAAATCGAGACTTAAAATTTCGATATTGTACGGTATAGATGCCATACACGGAGCGAGTTATACTGCCGGAGCCACCTTGTTTCCGCAGCAAATTGGTCTGGCCGCAACGTTTAATACAGAGCTGGTAAAACGCGGGGCCGAAATTTCGGCTTACGAAACCAGAGCATCCTCCATTCCATGGGTATTTTCACCGGATTTGGATTTTCCGAGAAACCCGGCCTGGTCCAGAATGTGGGAATCCTTTGGAGAAGATGCCTATTTGTCTTCCAAAATGGCCGTCGCTTTGGTAGATGGTTTTGAAGGAAGCAATGTAGGATCAAAATATAGCGTAGCCTCCTGTATGAAACATTATATTGGTTACGGAAGCACCACTACCGGAAAAGACAGGACACCAAGTATTATTCCCGAGCGTATTCTAAGACAATACGATTTAACCATATATCAGGCTGCTATAAAAGCCGGAGCCAAAAGCGTAATGGTAAGTTCCGGAGAAATTAACGGAACTCCGGTGCATTCCAGCAAACATCTGATTACAGACATTCTTAAAAAAGAATTAGGTTTTGAAGGAGTAGTAGTAACCGATTGGAAAGATATCATTTACCTGAACACCAGACATAAAATTGCAGCGACCAAAAGAGATGCGGTTCGTATCGCAGTTATGGCCGGAATAGACATGAGTATGGTACCCGAAGAATTTACTTTTTACACCGATCTTGTCGATTTAGTTCAAAAAGGAGAAGTGCCAATGTCCCGTATTGATGATGCCGTAACCAGAATTCTGAGAATGAAATTCGAGTTAAACCTGTTTCAGAATACAGTTGCCAATCTAAAAGATTATCCAAAATTTGGTTCGGCCGAACACATTCAGGAAGCTTATAAAACGGCTGCAGAATCCATTACATTGTTAAAAAATAACGATGCCGTTTTACCTTTAAACAAAGGGGAAAAAATTCTGGTAACCGGAGCAACGGCAAACAGTATGAAAAACCTGAACGGAGGCTGGTCGTACACCTGGCAGGGTGAAAATGCAGATACTTACGCTGCTGACAAATTAACCATTCTGGAAGCCTTTCAGGCTAAATTAGGGAAAGAAAATGTACTCTATACCGTCGGAGCAGATATCGAAAAAGAAGATGATGCCGAAATTCAAAAAGCGGTTGAACTGGCCCAAAAAGCATCCAAAATTGTATTGTGCCTTGGAGAGAAAAACTACACTGAAACTCCGGGAGATATCAGTAATCTTTATATGAGTAAATCTCAGGTAAAATTAGCTCTTGCTTTAGCCAAAGTAAACAAACCAATTATTCTGGTCTTAAACGAAGGAAGACCAAGACTAATTAGTGATTTTGAAGATAAAATGAGTGCCGTTGTACAATGTTATTTACCTGGAAATGAAGGAGGAATAGCATTGGTTGACATTCTGTACGGAGAGGTAAATCCAAGCGGAAGATTGCCTTATAACTATCCGAGATTCCCTAATTCATTAGAAAAATACAACAGAAAACATACAGAAAGTTTAGCAGATGAAGAACAAAATAATGATGCTAAATATGAGAAAAGTTATTCCCCTCAGTTTGAATTTGGAACGGGATTATCCTATACCACTTTTACCTATTCGAATTTAAAAATAGACAAAGCAGAAATTGCGAATACCGATGAAGTAAATATAACAGTTGATGTTACCAATTCTGGAAAAAGAGCCGGAAAAGAATCGGTTTTATTGTACCTGTCAGATAATTATGCCTCCATAACACCAGAGGTTAAAGCCTTAAAAAGATTCGAAAAGATTAGTTTAGAGACCAACGAAACCAAAACGGTGAAGTTTACTTTAAACCAAAAAGATTTGCAATTCGTAAACGAAGACCTGAAATGGATTTCCGAAAAAGGAACCTTTACGATTCAGATTGGAAATCTTAAAAAGGACTTTTTATTACAGTAAAGAAACCAAACATCGTTCTTTCCGGAAAGATGTTTGGTGTTTGAATGTCAAAAGAAAATTAGCTATTTCATATTAGAAAGACATGAAAAAAATAATTATTACCCTACAGTTACTACTTTCCTTTGCCGCTTTCGGTCAGGGGTTTTTACATAGAGACGGGCAAAAAATTGTAGACGGAACCGGAAAGAATATCATTCTAAGAGGCCTCGGAACAGGAGGCTGGATGGTTCAGGAAGGTTATATGTTACAAACGCAGCCTTTTGCAAGTCCACAGTATGTTATCAGACAGAAGATTCAGGATGTTATTGGTGAAGAAGCAACCAAAGAATTTTATGCGGCCTACAAAGCAAACGGAATTACCAAAAGAGATGTAGATTCGTTAGCCGCCTGGGGATTCAATTCGATTCGTTTGCCAATGCACTACAATTTGTACACACCACCAATCGAAGCCGAAAAAAAAGATGAAATCACCTGGATTGAAGAAGGTTTTACGATGACCGATAATTTGCTGAAATGGTGCGCCGAAAATAAAATGTATCTTATTTTAGATTTACATGCCGCTCCCGGAGGTCAGGGGAATGACGCCGCAATTTCGGATTATGATACTACAAAACCATCTTTATGGGAGAGCGAAGCCAATGAGAAAAAAATGATTGCCTTATGGAAAAAACTGGCCTCACGTTACAGAGATAATCCATGGATTGGAGCCTACGACATTATCAACGAACCCAATTGGAATTTTACCGGAACCAATAAAAACGGCTGCGATGAAAACTCAAACGGCCCTTTAAGAGATTTGATGGTTCGCGTTACAAAAGCCATTCGCGAAGTCGATACCAACCATTTAATTTTTATTGAAGGAAACTGTTGGGGAAACAATTACAACGGAATTTTTCCTTTATGGGATGAAAATATGGCCTTGAGTTTTCACAAATACTGGAACTACAATACTACAGCTTCCATTCAGAAAATGCTGGACTACAGAACACAATACAACGTTCCGATCTGGTTGGGTGAAAGCGGAGAAAATTCGAACGTATGGTTTAAAGAGGCATTGACATTAGTTGAAAACAACAATATAGGCTGGGCATTCTGGCCCATGAAAAAAATCGAGAATATCGCGGGAGTGACCTCCGTTACAAAGATTCCAGAATACGATGTTTTATTAAAGTACTGGAAGGACGGCGGAGAGAAACCAAAGCCTGATTTTGCGAAAAAAACTTTAATGAAAATCGCCGACAATTACAAAATGGAAAACGTAACCGTAAAACCGGATGTGATCGATGCCATGTTCAGACAAGTGCAGACCAACGATACCAAACCGTATAAACGACATTTGATTCCCGGGAAAATTGCAGCAACACAGTATGATTTAGGAACAAATGAAAAGGCTTATTCAGACAAAGATTTTATAAACTACAGAGTCGAAACCGGAAAATTTGACGAGTGGAATAAAGGAAATATGATGCGAAATGATGGTGTTGACATTCTACCCTGTAAAGATGCCGGATCAAACGGATATCAGGTTTCATTTATTGAGGATGGAGAATGGCTGCAGTTTACAGCTGAAGTAAAGAAGCAAAATACATATAAAGTAGCGATTCGATATTCGGCCGAAAATTCAGAAGGGAAAATACATCTTGAAGCAGAAAATGGAAAGAAATCCCAGACGATTACATTACCTGTAACGGGAGGAAATGACAAATGGAAAACAGTTGTGTTGTCCGGAGTGTCGCTAGATAAAGGAACACAAAAAATTAAAGTGGTTTTCGAAAAAGGAGGTTTCAATCTGAATTATCTGGATTTTTTGTAGTTAAAGAAAAAAAGTTTGAATAAGGTATTTCTAAAGAAAAAAAAGAATGGAGATTACGATAACAGAACCGGAACGTGATATTAGCAGGGTGTTAAATTAACATTATTTTGGAGCTGATATTTTCTTTAGCACTACTGAAATGGTAGCTTTACGGATCAAATTTTTTTACTATGAAAAAGACAAATACAATTGTTCTCGTAATGCTTCTGATTTTTGTAAGCGCTTCATTTTATGCTCAAAGTGTAAAAATGATGACCTATAATATCCGTTTAGATGTTGCTTCTGACGGAGAAAATGCCTGGCCAAACCGGAAAGATTTTTTTAATTCTCAAATCAGATTTTACAGTCCGGATATTCTTGGAATTCAGGAAGCACTGCCCCATCAGGTGACAGAGATTGCTTCTGCCTTGCCGGAGTACACTAAATTTGGAATAGGCAGAGAAGAAAAAGGAACCGGAGAAGCCTGTACGATTTACTATAAAAAAGACCGTTTTCAGGTACAACAGACCAATACATTTTGGCTGTCAGAAACACCGGAAAAAGTGTCAAGAGGCTGGGATGCTGCCTGTAACAGAGTTTGTACTTATGGGTTGTTTAAAGATTTAAAAACAAAAAAAATGTTTTGGGTTTTTAATCTTCACCTTGATCATGTAGGCGAGGTAGCCCGTGTAAAAGGAGTTGAACTGGCCCTTTCAAAAATAAAGGAAGCCAATACTAAAAATTATCCCGTGTTTTTAATGGGAGATTTCAATTCAGTACCGGATACGAAACAAATTGTGGAGATCAAAAAGGTGATGGACGATACCAGGGATGTTTCGATAGAAAAGCCTTTTGGTCCTTCGGGAACCTTTAATGAATTCAAACACAATGAGCCTGTGGCCTTGTTGCTGGATTATATTTTTGTGTCAAAAAATAGCGGATTAAAAATTCAAAAACACGCAGTTTTAAGTGATTCAAAAGAGTTAAGATATCCATCCGATCATTTGCCTGTTTTGATAGAGATTAACGAGTATTAAAAAAGGTATTGGTGGTATTGTTGCTGCTATTTAAATAATAAAAAGAAGGAGAATTTGGAGATATAAAATGGTATAGAATTATTTAGGAATAATAGTTCACAGCTTTGAGGAATGAATTAATAAAATAAAATATTTAAAGAGGATAATTTTCTGCCTGGCATATTGCGAAAAGAAAAATTAATACTTTATTATTATGAAGAAAACTTTATTTTTATTTTTTAGTTTAGTTTTTACTAATTTTTTAGTTGCCCAACATTCGATTGATATAACCGGTCCATCGTCTGTACAAGTTGGGATTCCTTATAATTATACCTTTAAATTTAATCCTGTTTATCCATCAAATGCAAGTGGTACCCCTGCAGATGGCTACCTCATTGATGGATGGGTTGTTTTAACCAGCTATAATGGCGGCGGCGGAAGCGTTCCCGGTTACATAGGAATACCTACTAACCAAAGCAGTTATTATAATGATTCTACTCTGAACAATTCAAATCCTAAAACGATACCTATACAATGGAGTGATGCTTCTTCTTCTAAAACAGATAAAATTACAGTTAAGGTAAGCGGAAAATATATCATAAAAAGCACAGGTGAATATGTTAGTTATTTTACTTTTCAGCCACAAGCAGAAAAAAATGTAACTATAGAAAGATTAACTCCTCCCGTAATTACCGGACCTGAAACAGTAACAAGCTGTACACAGAACAATCAGGTATTTAGTTGTTCTGATTCCGTTAATCAGAAAGTCTGGTCAGTTACCGGAGGTGCAGTAATAGTGGGTTCTGCTACAGGCACAACAGTAAATGTAACACCTCCTTTGACGGGGAATTTCTCTGTTTCCTGTACAGTGAAAAATCCGGGAGGAAATACAAATTATAATGCAGTTGGTTCAAAAACAGTGACCAGAACATTATTTAATACTGCAGCAATTATAGCAGGAAATGAAACCGTATGTTCCAGCGCCTCTTATACTGTCTCTGGCTTAGAACCCGGATTATCCATACAATCCTGGAGTATACCTAATACTATTATTGCATCTTTAAGCAATACAACAGGTCCATCAACAACTTTATCAACATCCTACCAGGGGCAGGTTACCTTAACTGCTACAATTGTAAATGCTTGTAATGAAACCAGAACGATTACAAAAAATATTATTTTAGGAAGCCCAATGCCTCTTATCGATGGTTATTATTGCCCAACGGAAAGTGCCCCTTGTGCATTAAATAATGCAGCAAACAATAATTATTTGATTTACAATTTAACAGCTCCAATAGGAAGTTATGTTCCTTTAAGTACCGATTGGCAATGGGAAAAAATTTCAGGAAACTTTTATTTTTTAAACAATGGATTGTATAATAGTGCAACTGCTACTGGTACGCAAGGAAATATCTATTTAACAGGTGCAAATCCAACGGATAATCCGGCAAAATTTAAAGTTAGGGTAAAAAATGCCTGTGGGTGGAGTAACTGGAGAACCTATCATTGGACAGACGGAACAACAACTCCAACTCCAACTAATCCTAATACACCGCCAACAGCATATTTCAAAGTTACACCAAATCCGGTGTCTTCTTATTTTGATATCAGTTTAATAAATCCAAGTATAGTACCACAAACATCCAGTCCAAAAGTCATTAAAATTTATTCGCAATACGGACAGCTTTTACAAAACAATACCGTATTTTACGGTACCGGATATAATAGTTATAATATGACTTCTTTTGCAAGCGGTACTTATTATGTTAGTATTACTTTTGATAGTTTCTCTGAATCACATACTATTATAAAAATATAAAAAATTAATACTTGTCTGAATAGTATAAATGATTGAAAAGCTACAATTAATATACAGTTTGTATTATTCAGACAGGTTTTAAGAATAAAAGAATTACCTCGATTTTATCGAAATTAATTAAACAAGAATGAAAAAATTAACCACATTTGCCCTGTTGATGGTATCGTTTTTTGCGGCCGCTCAACAAGAAACAATAGATCAGAAAGTAAATGCTCTATTGAAAAAAATGACGCTGGAAGAAAAAATTGGTCAGCTTAATCAATACACGGGTGATAATGCAGCAACAGGTCCCATTACGATAAACGCCAACAAACAAGTTGAGATTAAGGCAGGACTAATAGGTTCGATGTTAAACGTAACCGGAACAAAATATACCCGACAATATCAGGAACTGGCGATGCAGTCCCGTTTAAAAATCCCTTTACTATTTGGTCAGGATGTCATTCATGGGTACAAAACCACCTTTCCAATTCCGTTAGCCGAAGCAGCGAGCTGGGACTTAGCAGCTATTGAATTGGCGGCGAGAGTTGCAGCTACAGAAGCTTCAGCAAGTGGGATTCACTGGACATTTGCTCCAATGGTCGACATTGGCCGTGATCCGCGTTGGGGGAGAGTAATGGAAGGAGCAGGAGAAGATACCTATCTGGGTTCTAAAATTGCCTATGCCAGAGTTAAAGGTTTTCAGGGAAATAAACTCGGAGATCTGAACTCGGTTATGGCCTGTGTAAAACATTTTGCCGCTTATGGCGCAGCTGTGGGAGGAAGAGATTACAACTCCGTAGACATGAGCGAACGAATGCTCTTAGAAACCTATCTGCCTCCTTTTAAAGCAGCTCTTGATGCCGGTGCAGCCACTTTTATGAATTCCTTTAATGATTTAAACGGAATTCCGGCTACCGCAAATGTGCATTTGCAGCGTGATATCTTAAAAGGAAAATGGAACTTTCAGGGATTCGTAGTTTCAGACTGGGGATCGATTGGGGAAATGGTAGCACACGGATATTCTGAAGATTTGAAAGCTGCAGCACTTGCCGCGATTACAGCCGGAAGTGATATGGATATGGAAAGTAATGCGTACCGATATCATTTGGCAGAATTAGTGAAAGAAGGCAAAGTACCGGTTGATCTGATCGATGATGCTGTGAAGCGTATTTTACGCAAGAAATTTGAATTGGGTTTATTTGATGATCCTTACCGATATTCAGATCAAAAAAGAGCGGATAAAGCTTTAAACAATCCGGAAAACAGAAAAGCAGCTCTTGAAGTAGCTAAGAAAAGTATTGTTTTATTAAAGAACGACAACGAAACATTACCGCTGTCTAAACACCTGAAAACAATTGCATTCATTGGCCCAATGGTGAAAGAGTACAAAGAAAATATGGGGTTTTGGTCTGTAGAATTACCCGAGGTTGATTACAATAAATGGATCGTCTCACAATGGGATGGTCTGCAGAACAAAGTGGGTAAAAACACAAAACTGCTTTATGCCAAAGGATGTGATGTAGACGGAGATAACAAAGACGGTTTTGCAGAAGCAGTGGCGACAGCTCAACAGGCTGATGTTGTAATTTTGAGTATTGGTGAAAGACGAGATATGAGCGGTGAAGCCAAAAGCCGAAGCGATCTTCACTTACCGGGTGTTCAGGAAGATTTGGTAAAAGCGATTCAGGCCACAGGAAAACCGGTAGTCGTTCTGGTAAATGCAGGAAGACCTCTTATCTTTAACTGGACGGCAGATCATGTTCCGGCAATTGTTTACACCTGGTGGCTGGGAACAGAAGCAGGTAACGCGATCGCTGATGTTTTATTTGGAGATTACAACCCATCGGGGAAATTGCCAATGACTTTCCCAAGAGAAGTAGGGCAGATCCCGATTTATTACAACCATTTCAGTACCGGAAGACCTGCTAAAGATGAAGATGCCAAAAACTATGTTTCGGCTTACATAGATCTGAAAAACTCTCCTAAGTTTCCTTTTGGATACGGATTGAGTTATACCAAATTCAATTATTCCGATTTGAAATTGTCAGCAGTAAAAATGAAAACCAACGAAACTATTAAAGTTTCTTTTCAATTATCTAATGTTGGAAAAGCAGCAGGAGAAGAAGTGGTACAATTGTATTTAAAAGACAAATTCGGATCGGTGGTAAGACCCGTTTTAGAATTGAGAGATTTTCAAAAAGTAAAATTAAATGCGGGAGAATCTAAAACAATAGAATTTACGATTGACAAAGAAAAACTTTCTTTCTACAATAATAAATTAGAATGGACAGCAGAACCGGGAGACTTCGAAGTCATGATCGGAGCTTCATCAGCTGACATCAAATTAAAATCTGATTTTGAATTGCTTTAACTTCTTTAACAGGTAGTAATATAGATCATTACTATAAAAAGTAACACGAATTGCACAAATTGTCACTAATTTGTTTGTGGAATTAATTTCACAAACAAGGTTAACGTATTAAATTTGTGCACATTCGTGTAATTTGTGTTTAACAGTAGGCTACAATTAACCTCCTTTTGGGACTACTATTTTACTAATTTTTTGAAATTGAATTTCAATTTATTCAATAAACCGTCCTCTATAATATCGACTCCAATACCAAAATTACTGTCGGCTACTTCATTATGGGCCTCTCTGAAATCTTCAAAATCTTTTTCAGGAATTTCTACGTTAATCAGCGGTTTATAGTCGATGTAAATAGTTCCTCCGTTTTTGTTGATTTTTTTACGGCTCACATAATCAAAATAAGCATTGTTGATCGTACTTTCCTGCACCGTAAACTTCTCGGTAACATCAATTTTTTGATCCGTTACCAAAGTGATTTCATATCGTTCATTGTCAAAATTGTGCCAGAAAGAAATGTCTTTATGCATAAAATCTCTAGCTCTGTTTTTTACAATATTAGAGTCAAAATACATCAGGAAACGATTGTTTTTCCCGTCCAGGAAATAAGGGTTTTCAATAGTAGTCTGATATTCAATTTTAAATTCATTCAGTCTTTTATCATCACTGACAATTTCAATTACAGCATCTTTAAAAATCTTTCGAAGATCAGTTCCGTTTCGGTCATTCGTATAGTTTAGCGTATAAAAGAAGAAATTGTTCCAGCTGTCAATGATCTCCCTTTTGTTGGTGTTTTTGAAATACCTGCGCATACTGTTGGCGCGATTTCCTTTGTATGTAGTTGTTAATTTTAGTTTACCCACATTGTTCTCCGCAATAAGCTCTGATTTTTCGTCAATAGCATAATAAGGGAAACGATAAGGAGGTTTATGTTGTAATTCCAAATTAGGCTTCACTTCCAGATAATGCAGGAAGAAAATAAAACCACGATTTTCAATCAGTCCGAATTCATCACGCAGTGTAGCATCAACAAAATAGCTTTCACCCTTGTAATTGATCTTTACAATTACGTGATTAAAAGTCAGTAACGACGGTAAATAATATTTTATATAAAAATCAGTACCGAAATTGACCAGAATAATTGAAGAGTCAATACCAATATAATTTAAAATAACTTTTAGTAAAACCGATTTAGCCTTGCAGTCGCCTTGTTTGTTAGTAAACGTTACAGCAGGCTCCTGCGGTTTGTGGCCGTTCATTTCATCGGCATTGTAAATATAATTGATATGGTTTTGAACATATTCAATTGCAAATTGCAGCTGATCGTCTTTAGAACCTATTTTGTCCAGTTTTTCAACCAGTTCCGGAGCAAATTCTGCCAGAGAAGATTTTTCGAAAATAGTCTCATAAATAGGAGAGATGTAATTGGATAATTCTTTCCAGTCGGCAGCCGTGGTAAAATCTATAAATGAAGAAACCTCACGGTTTGAATCTACAAAATTGATGTAATTCTCTTCTTCCCGTACATATTTTTCTCCTTTTTGCAAATAAGCGGTCTGTGGTTCCAGTACATTTCCGTCTTCATCTCTAAAGAACGATTTTTTGTAAGCAACCGCCTTTTCGCGATCGTTTATAAAAGTGAATTTGTATTTTCCGTATGCCCAGTAACTGTCAGGACCTACCCAAACGTATCTGGCGAATTCTTTGCGCAGAAAATCACGCTCGGTAAAAATTTTAATTCTGGAATCTTCCATAATCAAAATATCATACAAACGAAGATCCTTTATCGTAATATTAATTTTTTTGTTACTGCTCAAAACACCACCACCGCTTTGATTTTCGCTGTCCAGTATTTTAACTTTAGTATCGGGAATTTTGTCTACTAAAACACCATCTCTTAAAACACTGATTCGGTGTATCACATAAGTTTCACTTTCTTCCAATACAACATCCACAACAGAAGCTTTCTCCAAATTGGCAGGCTCATTTAAGGTATAGGCCACACAGGCATATTCGCTGTTTTCGTTATCATTGGTATAATAAATCTTATCTAAAAAATAACAATAGTCACGTCCCTCTTCTGCTTGTTTTTGAGAGAATTCAGATTCTTTGATATAATCTATAAGCTGGTTGTCATTAAGGTCACTTGCCCACGGTTCAGGCTTTTGAATTTTGTAAATTTCTAACTGGATATCTTGTTCCATAATAAGGCTTTTAATTGAAGTAAGTAAAATCTTCGGTTTATAACAAAAATATAGCTTTTTGTCTATATCTAAAAAGACCGAATGTATTATTAGGATAAGTTCAGTTTTCTTACAATAAATAAATTTATTATTTGATTTTGAAGAAATTTCACCTTAAAAAATTTAAAAAAGGTCTGAAAGAATGGAGCAAATTACAACTGACACCACCTTTTTCACGTGGTGTTTGTTTGGTTTAGTACCTCAGTTAAACGCATCTAAAACCATTTATAATACCAGTTATTACCCGTATAGACGCACTTATTACGTCCTTTTTTGAGGATGTTGATTTTGACTTTGAAATTATAAGCATTATTTGACATTTGTCTGAAAATAGGCATTATGAAAAAAAATACTTAGTCTGTACAGATTGGATAGTGGGCTAAATCTACATAGATATACCGTGTTAGATACGGTATTGAATAACAAAGGATTAATTATTTCCGGAGTTCCTTTAAACAGTACAAGTGATATGACAATAAGGTCGAGTGGTAATCCTGAAGTCTATTGGTTTTTAACAGAAATACCAAAACAAATGCAGAAACCAATAGTATAGGCAGTACAGATCCGGTTAATCTTCAATTTAGAATATCAGGAAGAGAGCCTATAACTACTTCAGGTACTGGGAGAATTGGTTTATGGGAACTTTCATCCCAGGCAGTCTCTCTTTACTAAATAGGCAAATAAATCAATACAGCCTATTCATTTGGAGTAGTTGATCAAAAAAATTACAGACAGTTGAAAGAGTCTGATTGTTTGGTATAAAAACAGTTTCAGATTTTTGATTTTTTAATAAATAACAAATTATAATATGCAAAATAAGTATTTTAAAATACCTGCTTTTTTCCTTAAAATAGCATTGATTGTAATTCCGTATCTCTCTTATAGTCAATGTACAGTAAATACCATAAATCCGAGTTTTGAATATCCTGTAGGTTCTGGACTCCAGATCGTGAATCAAAGTATGGTTCCGGGATGGAAAACGACAGCTCCGGATCAAATGATAGAGATTTGGCCCAGAGAAAAATGGGGATTTGTACCATTTGAAGGGAACCAGTTTGCCGAACTTAATGCTTACGTTGCAGCGGGATTGTATCAGGATTTTGATACCGTAGAGGCTACTACGTTTAATTATTCGTTTGCGCACAGGGGAAGAACTGGTACCGATGTTATGGTGTTAAAAGCCGGCCCTCCGGGAGGTCCTTATACCGAAGTAACAAGAGCCACAACAGGAAATACAGCCTGGAAAGTATATACCGGAACTTATAAGATACCGGTTAGCCAAACTAGTACAAGATTCATTTTCGAGGCTATTTCAACCGCAAATGGTGATACAAGTATGGGTAATTTTTTAGATGCAATAAATTTTACGGCCACTGTGGGTATGCCCACAGTTAGTGGTGCAGCTAATGCTGTTTGCGAAGGAGATACAGTAACACTAACGGTTACTGATGCCAGACCAGGGGCTACTGTTAATTGGTATGATTCGGAAGGGAGTTTTATTAACAAAGGATTAAGTTACACCACTTCACCTTTATTTAATTCTATAAAATTTAAAATCGAACAGATTAGTGCCTCAGGATGTAAAAGTGGTTTATCTGATATTAATGTTACAGTGAATCCAAAACCTATTATTACTATATCGGAAACCTCAAAAACTTGTTCAACAACCACCTTAACAGCAGCTAGCGATGTCACCGTTCCAAGTTATGTATGGTATAAAAATGGTTCAATTATACCTGGGCAGACTAATGTCGCACTTGTTGTAACAGATGGCGGGGATTATAAAGTAAAAGTTGTAAATGGCAGTACTTCCTGTGCACAGACTTCTGATACAAAAACGGTAGTATTTGTTGATACTACGAGTCCTGTGATAACCCGTTTGGCAAACATTTACCAAGCTGCCGATACAGGAAAATGTGATGCAAGCGTTACGATTGTAAACCCAACGGCTACCGATAACTGTGTTGGCACTATTACCTATAACGGGGTTCGTTCAGATGCTTTAGCCTTAAAAACGGCATATCCGATAGGAACAACAACCATTACATGGACTGCCACGGACGCGTCAGGAAATGTTTCAGCGTCTTCTAAACAGACCGTTACAGTTACAGATAATGAAAAACCGGTTATAAAATGTCCTGCAAACATTACACAAACTGCTGAAACAGGAAGATGTGATGCAGAGGTTATTATCGCAGATCCAACGGCTACCGATAATTGTGCTGCAAATTTTATCTTTACCGGGGTTCGTTCGGATGGTTTGGCTTTAACCGCTTCTTATCCGATAGGAACAACAACCATTTCATGGACGACCAAAGATACTGCCGGGAATGTTTCAACATCCTGTGTACAGACCATTACCATTACTGATACCGAAAAACCAATCATAAAATGTCCGGCAAACATCACTCAGGTTGCCGATTCAGGATCCTGTAGCGCAAGCATTGCTATTGTAAACCCAACAGCTACCGATCATTGTTCTGCGGCCTTTACCTATACCGGAGTCCGTTCGGATGCTTTGGCCTTAAAGGCTGCTTACCCGGTAGGTGCAACTACCATTACCTGGACGGCTACAGATGCTTCAGGAAATATTTCGGAACCGTGTACGCAGACCATTACGGTTACCGATATCGAAAAACCGGTTATCACATGTCCGGCAAACATTAACCAAATTACCGATAAAGGAAAATGTAATGCAAACGTTACCATCGTAAACCCAACAGTTACCGATAACTGTTCGACTACTTTTACTTATACCGGAGTTCGTTCTGATGCTTTGGCACTAGACGCTGCTTACCCAATAGGTACAACCACCATTATTTGGACCGCTACAGATGCTTCGGGAAATATTTCGTCGTCCTGTACACAAACCATTACAATTATCGACGCTGAAAAACCAATCCTAACCTGTCCGGCTGATATTAATCAGACGGTGGATACCGGAAAAATTAGTGCAACAGTTGCCCTTGTATATCCAACGGCTACCGATAATTGCTCGACTACTTTTACCTATACCGGAGTTCGTTCGGATGCTTTGGCATTAACCGCTGCTTATCCGGCAGGAATAACAAGGATTGTATGGACTACTACAGATGCCTTCGGAAATATCTCGGCATCCTGTGTGCAAAAGATTAAAATAACAGATCCTGCAAAACCGGTTTCAATCTGCCCGGAAGAATAAGCAGGTTGTAAATGAAGAAAAAAGTAACCGGGCTGTTATGGTGCTCTTTTGTAAATCCGGAGGCAGCCAATAATTGGTTTAGAGCCCTTACCGTTAGACAGGAGAACCAACTAAAGATAGCATTTATACTTTATTATAATTTTTAATTTCATTCAAAACAGTAGCTGTTCCCTTGGACAAAGATTGTGGCTTCAAAACATTTTTACCACAATCCAAATTTGGGTTCTTAATTAAAAAAATAGCAAAATATGCAAAATACCAGTTTTAAAATACGCGATTTTCTCAATTTATTTTATAAAGAATACAGAGGTTATTCTTTTTTGTTGAGAGTAGCACTGCTTGTGCTTCCTTATATGGTGCACAGTCAATGTACCGTAAATACCATAAATTCAGGGTTTGAGTTACCTGGGGGGAGTGGTGGGCTACTGAATCAAAGTACGTTTCCTGGATGGAAAACGACAGCTCCGGATGGACTGATAGAAGTTTGGAGCAACACAGGATACGGTGATAATACTATTCCAGCGTTTGAAGGAACACATCATGCCGAACTTAATGCTACTATTCCAGCGGGATTATACCAGGATTATGATACTAGTAGTGCTAATATGTTTACTTACTCGTTTGCACACAGGGGAAGATTTGGTACTGATGTTATGGTGTTAAAAGCAGGTCCTCCCGGAGGCCCTTATACCGAAGTAGGCAGATTTTCGACAGGACAAGCCTGGAAGGTGTATACCGGAACGTATCAAATACCCGTTTACCAGAATACTACAAGGTTTATTTTCGAGAGTGTTTCGGCTGCAGGAGTAAATAATGATGGAAGTGCAGGTAATTTATTAGATGCGATAAATTTTACTGCTGTTGTAGGGGTGCCGTCAATCAGAGATGCTGACAAGGTGGTGTGTGCGGGAAATTCGACAACACTTACGGCCACTGTTAAAGAGAATTTTAACGTTTATTGGTATGACTCAGGCGGGATTTTACTTCATACAGGATTAACTTATACTACCCCGGTTTTGTTTAGTACTACAAGATATCAAATAGAACAGGTTAGCAGTTCAGGGTGCAGAAGCGGTTTATCCGATCTAAACATTATCGTAAATCCTAAACCTGTTGTCACTATTTCCGGAACGTCAAAAGATTGTTTAAAAACTACCTTAACGGCAGTTACCGATGTTCCTTCTCCAAGATTTGTTTGGTACAAAGACAATTCGATTATCAACGGGCAGACTAAGGCAACACTTGTGGTAACAGCCAATGGAAAATATAAAGTAAGGGCTATTAATGGTACTACTTCCTGTGAGCAGACTTCTGATGCAATCACTGTGGATGTTACCGATACCGAAAAACCGATTATAACTTGTCCTGCAGATATTAATCAAGCTGCGGATACAGGAAAATGCGGTGCAAGCATTACTATTGTAAAACCAACGGCTACGGATAACTGTTCGACCGCTTTTGTTTTCACAGGGGTTCGTTCGGATGCTTTGACATTAACCGATGCTTACCCTACAGGTATAACGACTATTACATGGACTGCCAAAGATGCTTCAGGAAATATTTCGGAACCGTGTACGCAGACCATTACGGTTACTGATACCGAAAAGCCTGTTATAAGTTCTGTCAACATTACTCAGGTTACAGATCCGGGAAAATGTAATGCAAGTGTTACGATTATAAACCCAACGACTACCGATAACTGTCCTGCTACAATTACCTATACCGGAATTCGTTCTGATGCTTTGGCCTTAAACGATGCTTATCCGACAGGGACGACAACCATTACATGGACGGCTACAGACGCTTCGGGAAATATTTCGTTACCCAGTATACAGACCATTACCATTACTGATAATACCAAACCGGTTATAAACTGTCCGGCTAACATTACACAAACTGCCGATGCAGGAACATGCGGCGCAAACGTTACGATTACAAACCCAACGGCTACCGATATTTGTCCGACTACTTTTACTTTCAACGGGGTTCGTTCTGATGCTTTGGCCTTAAACGATATTTATCCGACAGGAACGACAACCATTACATGGACGGCTACAGATGCTTCGGGGAATGTTTCGGCATCCTGTATACAGACTATTACCATTATCGATAACGAAAAACCGGTTATAACCTGTTCTGCAGACATTACACAAACTGCCGATGCAGGAACATGCGGCGCAAAGATTACGATTACAAAGCCAACGGCTACTGATAACTGTTCGACTGCTTTTACTTTTGCAGGGGTTCGTTCTGATGCTTTGGCATTAACTGCTACTTATCCAATAGGGATGACCACCATTACATGGACTGCCACAGATGCTTCAGGAAATGTTTCGGCATCCTGTACACAGACCATTACCATTACCGATAATGAAAAACCGGTGGTGATTTGTCCTGTAAACATTACACAAGCTACCGATGCAGGAACATGCGGTGCAAGCATTACTCTTACAAACCCAACGGCTACGGATAACTGTTCGACTGCTTTTACTTTTGCAGGGGTTCGTTCTGATGCTTTGGCATTAACTGCTGCTTATCCAATAGGGATGACCACCATTACATGGACTACCACAGATGCTTATGGAAATGTTTCGGCACCTTGTGCACAGACTATTACCATTATAGATAAAGAAAAACCAATCATAGTCATCCCGGCTAACATTGAAAAAACTGCCGATACAGGAAAATGCAGCACAAACGTTACCATTGTAAACCCAACGGCTACCGATAACTGTTCGACTACTTTTACCTATAACGGAGTTCGTTCAGATGCTTTGGACTTAACGGCTGCTTATCCGACAGGAAAGACAGCTATTACATGGACCGCTACAGATGCTTCCGGAAATATTTCGTTATCCTGTGAGCAGACCATTACTGTTACCGATAATGAAAAACCGGTTATAAACTGTTCGGAAGATTTGACAACTGACGCAGAGATTGGTTTATGTACCACGACTAAAATTGTCCTGATTCCACCAACGGTTACAGATAATTGCGGGGTCGCATCCGTAACTAATAATGCACCGCCTGTATTTCCGGTAGGAGTTACGATAGTAACCTGGACAGCCACTGATATTAACGGTAATGTCTCTACTTGTGAAATTTCGTTATCCTGTGAGCAGACCATTACTGTTACCGATAATGAAAAACCGGTTATAAACTGTTCGGAAGATTTGACAACTGACGCAGAGATTGGTTTATGTACCACGACTAAAATTGTCCTGATTCCACCAACGGTTACAGATAATTGCGGGGTCGCATCCGTAACTAATAATGCACCGCCTGTATTTCCGGTAGGAGTTACGATAGTAACCTGGACAGCCACTGATATTAACGGTAATGTCTCTACTTGTGAACAGAAGGTGTCTGCGGTTACTACGGCCACCTCGATAAAATCGGCCAATGATTATGGATCTCCTGTAAATGGGGCTGTAGGAGGTATTGTGGTAAATGTTTTAGATAATGATTTACTGAATTGTCTTGCAGCTACAGCAGATAAGGTAAATATTACTTTGGCCAGTACATTGCCGTCAGGAATAAATTTTGACACTGCAACGGGTAAAGTAAGTGTAAATCCGCATACTCTATTAGGAACCTATACATTTGATTATACGATTTGTGATCCTTTACATCTTCCAAATTGCAGTACCTCTACCGTTACAGTAGTGGTTGAAGCTTCAAAAATAGAAAGCCCTAATCAAACCTTTACTAGTGGGGCTACAGGAGGAACTACGCCTTCAGTTGTATCAAATGTTAAAGTAAACGGTCTGCCTGCAGTAGTCGGAACAAACCCGGGAGAAGTAACTATTACGGGTATAAAATTACCGCCAGGTTTTACACTAAACCCCGACGGAAGAGTTACAGTTCCTCCGAACACAGCGATAGGAAGTTATACGGTAGAATATCAGGTATGCGAAGTGAGCAGCAACCCTACAAATTGTAGTGCCTCTACCGTTACAATAGTGGTTGAAGCTTCAAAAATAGAAAGCCCGACTCAAACGTTTACTATTGGGGCTGCAGGAGGCACTACGCCTTCAGTTGTATCAAATGTTAAAGTAAACGGTCTGCCTGCAGTAATTGGAACAAAACCGGGAGAGGTAATGCTTACGGGCACAAAAGTGCCGCCAGGTTTTACACTAAATTCTGATGGAAGAGTTACAGTTCCTCCGAACACACCATTAGGAAGTTATACGGTAGAATATCAGGTATGCGAAATGAGCACCAACCCTGCAAATTGTAGTGCCTCTACCGCTACAGTAGTGGTTGAAGCTTCAAAAATAGAAAGCCCGACTCAAACGTTTACTATTGGGGCTACAGGAGGCACTACGCCTTCAGTTGTATCAAATGTTAAAGTAAACGGTCTGCCTGCAGTAATCGGAACAAAACCGGGAGAGGTAACGCTTACGGGTACAAAAGTGCCGCCAGGTTTTACACTGAACCCTGATGGAGGAGTTACAGTTCCACCGAACACCCCGGCAGGAAGTTATACGGTAGAATATCAGGTATGCGAAGTAGGCAGCAACCCTAAAAGTTGTAGTACCTCTACCGCTACAATAGTGGTTGAAACTTCAAAAATAGAAATCTCAGATCAAACGCTCATCTTTACTATTGGGGCTACAGGAGGAACTACGCCTTCAGTCGTATCAAATGTTAAAGTAAACGGTCTGCCTGCAGTAATTGGAACAAAACCGGGAGAGGTAATTCTTACGGGTACAAAAGTGCCGCCGGGATTTACATTAAATCCTAATGGAAGAGTTACAGTTCCTCCAAAGACACCGGTAGGAAGTTATACGGTAGAATATCAGGTATGCGAAGTGATCAACCCTACAAATTGTAATACCTCTACCGCTAAAATAGTGGTGGTTGAAGTTTCAAAAATAGAAATCTCAACTCAAACGTCCACTTTTACTATTGGAGATACAGGAGGCACTACGCCTTCAGTCATATCATATGTTAAAGTAAACGGCCTGCCTGCAGTAATCGGAACAAATCCGGGAGAAGTAACCCTTACTGGTACAAAAGTGCCACTAGGTTTTATCCTGAACCCTGACGGAACGGTTACAGTTCCTCCGAACACACCTGGAGGGAGTTATACGGTAGAATATCAGATCTGCGAAGTGGGTAATCCTACAAATTGTGGTACAGGTACAGTTAAAATAGAGGTCGATGGCTGCGAGATTAAGGTATCCAATGCCTTTTCTCCAAATGGGGACTCCCAGAACGATCGTTTCTATATCCATGGGCTGGAATGTTTTCCGGATAATAAGGTAGAAATCTACAATCGTTGGGGCAGGTTGATATTTGAATGTGAGCGCTACAATAATGAAGATCGTGTTTTCAGAGGAGGATCTGGAGAATTGCCAGGAACCTATTTTTATGTTTTAAAATACCGTGATAGCCAGTCTCAAACTCATGAAAAAGCAGGATACGTATATATCAGTAAGTAAAAATTAAACAAAAAAGGGCTTAGTGAGACAAAGCTGAGCCCTTTTTTTAAAGAAAAGAATATGAGAAAATTAGTTTTATTTTTTTTAATTTATTCCACGATTGGGTTTGCACAGCAAGACGCACAGTACACACAATATATGTACAATACTGTCGCAATAAACCCGGCTTATGCAGGATCCAGGGGCGTATTAAGCGTTTTTGGGTTGTACCGAACCCAATGGATTGGACTGGAGGGAGCACCCAAAACAAGTACTTTATCAATAAATACACCATTGAAAAACAGTAATTTAGGATTGGGGGTTTCTTTGGTAAGCGATAAAATTGGCCCTACCAATGAGAATACGCTATCAGCCGATTTGTCCTATAGTGTTCCAACTTCAGAAACCTTTAAGCTTTCTTTTGGAATAAAAGCTTCAGCGAATGTTTTTAATCTGGATATAAACAAATTGAATCCAGAAAATCAGGGAGATTTGCAGTTTCAGAATTTCAACAATAAAATTGCACCTAACATTGGAGCGGGAGTTTATTGGCATTCTGATAAAGCATATCTTGGATTGTCAATTCCGAATTTTATCGAAACCACTCGATATAATGATAATGACATCGCAATTTTTAAGAATAAAATCAGCTATTATTTAATGGCAGGTTATGTTTTTGATCTGAATTACTATATCAAATTCAAACCGGCATTGCTAACCAAAATGGTAGAGGGAGCACCTCTACAGGTTGACGTTTCCGGTAACTTTATGTTCAATAATAAATTTGTCGCAGGGCTAGGGTATCGTTTGAATGCCTCATTTAGTGCAATGGCAGGTTTTCAGGTGAGAGACGGCTTATATGTTGGCTATGGTTACGATTTTGATACCACTAGTTTAAGAAGATACAATTCAGGATCTCACGAGATTTTCTTACGCTTTGAATTTTTTAATAATTATAGTGAAACAGCATCACCAAGATTTTTTTAATACTGCCTTATGAAAACTAAAAGCCTACAATACTCCGTTTTATTAATATTTGTTTTTTTAAACACATTTGCCCAGAAAAAGATCATCAGTCATGCGGATGAACAATATGAAAAATACGCTTATAGTGAAGCGATAAAACTTTACGAAAGTGAGGCGAATAAAGGTTACAAAGACGAAAAAATGTTCCAGCGTCTGGGGAATTCTTATTATTTTAACGGAGAGTCAGTAAAAGCATTAAAGTGGTACGACGAATTGTTTGCCATGAATGATCAGCAAGAACCTGAATATTTATACAGATACTCTCAATGTTTGAAATCAGACGGAAATTATACTAAAGCAGATGCAATTCTTGAAAAATTAAACAAAAAAGCGGCTACTGATAAAAGAGGTGTTTTGTTTGAAAACAACAGAAAATATTTAGATGAAATAAGGTCTAATTCAGGACGATTTGAAATCGCCGATGCCGGAATTAATTCTAATTATTCAGATTATGGAAACACTGTTTTTGGAAATAAACTGGTATTTACTTCTGCAAGAGATACCGGAACAGTGGTAAAGAAAAACTTCAGATGGACCAACAAATCTTTTACGGATCTTTATACTGCTGAACTAATGTCTGATGGAAGCGTGGGAAATCCTAAACGGTTTCAAAAAAAAGTAAATACCATGTTCAATGAATCAACTCCTGTTTTTACAAAAGACGGAAAGACCATGTATTTTACCCGAAATAACTTTTTGGACGGAAAAAGGGGAAGAGCTGAAAATAAAATTACTTTATTAAAGCTATATAAAGCTACTATAATTGATGGAGAGTGGAAGAACATTCAGGAACTTCCGTTTAACAGTGATCAGTATAGCGTGGCTCATCCGGCCTTAAGTACCGACGAAAAAACACTTTATTTTGCGTCAGATATGCCCGGGACGTTAGGACAATCCGATTTGTTTAAAGTAGCAATAAACAATGATGGAACCTTCGGTAAACCTGAAAATCTGGGAGCTTCGGTGAATACAGAAGGAAGAGAAACTTTTCCCTTCATTTCAGGAGAAGAGGAACTTTATTTTTCAACTGACGGAAGACCCGGATTAGGCGGACTCGATGTTTTTGTGACTAAAATAAAAAACGATGGTACCTTTGAGGAAGTACAAAATGTAGGAGAACCTGTAAATAGTAAAAAAGACGATTTTGCTTTTATCATAAACAGTGAAAACAGAAAAGGATTTTTCTCTTCAAATCGAGACGGCGGAAAGGGATCAGATGATGTTTACCGATTTACAGAGACCAAAAGATTAATTTGCGAACAGGAATTATCGGGTAGCCTTACAGACTCTGAAACAAAACAAATCCTTTCCAATGTAACTTTAGTTTTGTTTGATGAAAACCGTCAGAACCTACAACAGGTTGTTTCGGATCAAAATGGAAATTATGTTTTTTTGAAAGTAAAATGTGGTAAAGAATATACCATAAAGACAGCAAAGGATGATTACGAAATAAAAGAAATTCCATTTGCAGTTAAGAGAGAAAACGGAAAAACGATTTTGCCAATTTCACTAGATAAAAAACCTTTGCCTTTAGTGGCTAAAACGGCCATGATCAAAACTCCGTCGGTGGAAGTCAAGGCAAAGGTGAAGCCAATCGGAGTGGGAACAGATTTAGCAAAAGCCCTGCAAATTCCTTTGGATTTCTTTGATTTGGGTAAAGCGACTATCAGAAAATCATCAGAATCTCAATTGAAGAAAATTGTTGCAATAATGAATCAGTATCCGGTATTAACCTTAGATATTCGTTCACATACAGATAGCCAGCAATCCGCTTCATACAATATGATTTTATCAGAAAAACGAGCGCAATCCACTAAAAACTGGTTAATTAAGAAAGGAGTTAAAGGAGATCGTTTAACTGCAAAAGGATTTGGAGAAACACAATTGGTCAATAGATGTGCTGACGGTGTGAAATGTTCTAAAAAAGAACATCAGCAAAACAGAAGAACTGAGTTTCTGGTCACAAATATATAAAGGAAAAAAAATCTAGTTAAAGAGAGGCTGCCCGAAAAGTGACAGCCTCTTTTTTGTTTTGAAACGTTCGGCAAACTCTGGGAGGTTTTGACCTTTAAAAATATTCATAAATAACCCTTTTTGCTGACTTTAAAGAGATGAAACTCAATTATGACCTTTAGAAGTTTAAATCACTTCTTGCTAAAAATGTTTCGGATTTGTAAAAATGCCTTAAATTGCAGTTCAGTTAGGAACAACATGCTGATTTAAGAAACGTTAAATGCCAAAAAAGATAATAGAAAATAGCGAAAACTACCAGCCCGGACTTTCAATTGACTGTGTCATTTTTGGATTTCATGACAATCAGCTAAAAGTTTTACTTATTAAAACTCCTTTTGATGATAAATGGTCCCTGCCCGGAGGATTTATACCCATTGAGGAAGATATTGATACCGCAGCCGTGACCGTTTTAAAGGAACGTACCGGAATGCAGGGTATTTTTTTAAGACAGTTTGCTGCTTTTGGCCGTGTCAAACGAAACGATCCGAATTTTGGGAATGCCGTACTGGATCACTATAATATTCCCAGAGAAGACGGAAAATGGTTTATTCAGCGTTTTATAACCATTGGATATTATGCCTTGATTGATTTTTTAAAAGCGGTTCCGCAAAAAGAAAACAGTCAGGAAATTATAGAGTGGATCGATCATAAAGAGGTTCCTGAACTTATCCTGGATCATAGAGAAATTCTGGATAAAGCTTTGTACACTCTTAGAATCGAGTTGAATTTAATGCCTGTGGGGTATAATTTGTTACCCGAAAAATTTACAATTCCACAGCTGCAAAAGCTGTATGAAACGATTTTGGACCGCAAATTAGACAGACGAAACTTTCTGCGTAAAATCACCAACATTGGAATTCTGAATAAACTGGACGAAAAGAAAAGCAATGTGGCACATAAAGCCCCGAACTTATACACTTTTGACACCGTTAAGTACAATGAGGTCCTTAAAAACGGACTGAATCAGGGATGGTAAAACGGGACTTAAGTGTTAGAATCCTAATAACAAGAGCATAATATGGTTACCATTGAAACATTTAGAACTCTCGCACTGTCATTTCCAGATGCAACAGAAGAACCTCATTTTGCGGAAACCTCTTTCCGCATCAACAAAAAAATATTCGCCACTTTTGATGAAAAGAACAATACAGCCGTTATAAAACTGAACGAAATCGATCAGTCGGTTTTTTGCGCTTCAAGTGAATTGATTTTTTACCCGGTTCCCAATAAATGGGGCAAACAAGGCTGGACGGTTGTAGAGCTTTCAAAAGTAAGACCGGAAATGTTTGAAGATGCTTTGACTCTTTCTTATCAAAATGTAGCCTTTAAAAAAAAGTAAGATGTGAAAAGTAAGATGTGAGATGTGAAAATGTACTGTTAGGTTACAATAGTTCTGAACGTCAGATTTACTCTGGGTTTTGAAGTTGTTTTTGTGGGAGGCAAACGATGCAGCCAATTCGTTTGGGTAGCATCTTTCATAACCAGTAAACTCCCGTGTTCTAAAATTAGAGAAATCGTTTCTTTGGTTTCTTTGTGTTTGAAGGCAAATTTTCGTTCAGCACCAAAGCTTACGGAGGCAATAGCACCGTTCTTTTTTAAATCTTTTTCAGCATCACTGTGCCAGGCCATTCCTTCCTCGCCGGAATGATATAAATTGAGCAGACAGGAATTAAAGGTTTCTCCCGTTTTTTCTTCTATCACAGCTTTTAGTTCCAGTAATTCCGGAGTCCATGTAAGCGCTTTTTTGGTGGTATTGGAATACGTATATTCAAAACCTGAATCGCCATACCAGGCCACTTTTCGTTTGGTTAAAATTAATTTACCAAAGATAATGGCTTCATCATTTTTCCATTCGATAGTATTTAAAAGAACCTCCAGATAATGATTGGAGTCTTCTCTCGAAAACAACTTTCCGTAATAATTAACCGTCCCGTCTTTAGGAAGCAGATTTGTTGTTTCGTCTGTATGCGGATTAAATAAGTCCATTTTTCCAGTTTTGATATTCAGTTTTCATGCAATGCCCACAAGGTCGGAAATTGTTTTTTTCGGCTTCGTCCTCGGTTGCAAAGAAAACCCGGTTTTCGCGTTTCATTCTTTTTCCGGATTTGCATTTTAGCGTTCCGTAGATTTTTAGTTTTCGGTTTCCACCAAAGCAAATTTCTTCATTTTTAATTTTACTTCGTAAATCCGAATCGGAAATTTTTGAGTGTAGGAGCATTTGTTTTTTAGTTGTAAAGGTGCTGAGGCACTAAGGTGCTAATATTCATGACTTTGTGTTTTTTGTAAATCTGAATCTGGAATTGTAAAGCATTGATTGTTAAGATATCAGTTTTTAAGTTGCAAAGGCTTAGAACCTTAGAATCTCAGTACCTTAGAACCTCAGGATAATGCATCATGAAAAATAATCCCCAAGGTGTGTCGTTCGCCCGAATGTATTTCGCTGACGCCATGCTTCATATTTACCCGGTAATATCCTTTTGTACCTTTTACAGGTCTGAAATTGGTGGTAAAAACTAAAACGTCTCCTTTTTTAGGTTTCAGCACAATAGCTTTGGATTGTGCTCGTGGGGTTTGCTGTGTCAGTACAAATTCTCCGCCTGTAAAATCTTCATCGGGTTCGTTCAGAAAAAGAACAATTTGAATTGGAAAATAAATATCTCCATACAAATCCTGATGCAGTGTATTGAAACCGCTTTTACCGTATTTTAAAATCAGAACAGTTGCTTTTAATTGATGATTGGCATGGCATTGTTCCAGTAATTCCTGATGCGTATTTGGAAAAGTGGTCGGGATATTAAGTGCTTTCATCCAGGCGTTTGCGATAGGAGCCAGTTTAGGATAAATAGAAGTACGAATGTTCTGAATCAGATCGGGTAAGGGATAAGTGAAGTATTTGTATTCACCTAAACCAAAACGGTAGCGTTCCATGACGACTGTCTTTCGGTATAATTCAGGTTTTGAATAATCGGCTTTTAGAGCTTCACATTGTTCGTTGTCTAAAAGGTTTGGAATAACGGCAAACCCGTTTTCGTGCATAGATTCGGTGATGCTGTCCCAATGAAGGGAAGCAATTTTTGAAGATATGTTTTGCATAATGATTTTAAGTTGAGGTTTGTTTTCGCCACGATCTGAGCGTTAGCGAACGGACGAAGTAATTCACGAATTATTTTCTGGATTTTAGAAAAATCTGCAATGTAGAATTAGTTTAATTCGTGAATTCGTGGCAAAAAAATAGTATGATATTTATGGATTTATCTGCGCGCCTTCCCACCCAATAATGGCTGTTTTACGAGTGTTTCCCCACATATATCCGCCAAAGGTTCCCGTGGATTGAATGACACGGTGGCAAGGGATCAAAAAAGCTACGGGGTTGCTTCCGATAGCTGTACCAACTGCACGCGAAGCATTTGGCTTCTCAATTTGCTGTGCGATAGAACCATAAGTAGAAAGCTGTCCCATTGGAATTTTTAGAAGGGTTTCCCAAACTTTCAATTGAAAGTCGGTACCTTTTAAATGCAGTTTAATTTCGGACAATTTATTCCAGTCATTTTGGAAAATAAACAGCGCATTTTGTTGTATCAGATCCAGTTTTCTGCAGAATGTGGCATTAGGGAATTTATGTTTCAAATCTTCAAAACCCGTTTCTTCATTTTCGGCAAAAGCCATAAAGCAAACGCCTTTGAGTGTTGAAGCCACAATGATATTGCCAAACGGACTTTCGGCAAAACTGAAGTTAATTTCTAAATTCTTTCCCCCATTTTTATACTCGGCAGGTGTCATACCTTCGATGTTTACAAACAAGTCATGCAAACGACTGGTTCCTGAAAGACCGGTGTCAAAAGCAGCATCAAACAAAGTGGCCTGACGGTCCTCCTGAAGGATCTTCTTGGCATGTTCAACACTTATGTATTGCAAAAACTTCTTCGGACTTGTGCCTGCCCATTCGGTAAACAAACGTTGAAAGTGAAAAGGACTTAAATGCACTTTTTCGGCAACTTCATCAAGATTAGGCTGCGCTTTAAAATTGGCTTTGATATAATCAATCGCTTCAGCAATCCGATTATAATTAATGTTTTCCTGTGTGTTCATCTTCGTTTCATTTTATAAGGCAAATATCGATACGTTTTCGCTGGTATAAAATCCGAAACTTGCGGAAGTAACTTTTTGTTGATTTTGTTTCAGGTTTCAAGTTTCAAGCTCTGTTCAAACCTGAAACTTGAAACCAATTATTTAATTGCTTTCTCCATCTTATAATTGATGAGCTCAACGCCGGACCTGATGTTTATCTGTTCAGCTTTTACAACAAAACCGTTTTTTTCAAAAAAGGGTCTGGCCGTAATACTAATGTCTGAGGTTATGATTTTTGAATGTTGTTTTTGAGCTTCTAGCAGTAATTCGGTTAAAAGCTTATGGGCGATTCCCTGTTTTTGATAGTCTTTGTGGATGTAAAA